>CAJUNZ010000010.1 GCA_910587755.1 uncultured Acetatifactor sp.
GCCCACAAAGTTCTGTTCTTTATGGAATAGTGTTTGTATGCGAACGTGTCGCACAATCCCAGAAAACTTCCCTCTTCCAGTCCCCCTTCAGGGTGGCCGATAAGCCATTTGTTCACCGCTGCCAGAAGGGCATCTTCATTGACACCGTTTTCCCCGGCTGTGTTCTCTGCATGACATCCTTTCAGAGGAAAATTTGTCCCCCTGGGCAGCACCACAGCCACCTGGAAACCTCCCTCTTTCACATGGCAGGGCGCATAGTGCAGAGTCGTAGCATACAGCTCCACCGCCGCCCCCTCAGGCACCAAAAACGCCTCCACCAGGGCTGTGTCGTAGGTATGGTCTTCTTCCACATCTACAAGCAGTCCCAGCATCAAAACCGCATCTGAAGCCGCCACATTGATCTCGGAATCCCTGTGGTATTCCAAAGCATTGAGCATGGTATTATGCCCGTTGCAGTACCCGATCTGAACCGGCATCTCCCCATAAGCCACCCTGGAAATTGTCTCCATTACAGGCAGGCCCTCCAGCTCCGCCACTGAGGGCTCATATGTCACACCCTCCGGAACCGGCGTCTTTTTCAATGCCTCTGTCAGCTCTGAGAAGTCTATGTTGTCAATTACCCTGCCATACTTTTTAAAAGCCGGATCTGTGATTTTTAATAATTTCATTGGCCGTCTCTCCTGTTTTTGTCCCATCTCTTTTACCTCTTTATTCTTGAACCATATTACACACAAGACACCACTGCCAGATACTTCCTTATTATAGCACAGATACAAGAACGTGAAAACAGCAAGTTTTATTTATGCCATCTACTCAGCCCACCAACACTGTCTTCCCCTCAAAAGCAAACCCATAATGCCGAATCCGCTTCCTGGAAATTCCTCTGGCCTCCAGCTCCGTGTCATATCCCTTCTCTTCTATCTGCCGGAGTGCGGCGGCCGCCGTATCCGCCAGGGTTCCCTCATCCTCCGGATCCCGCACCTTGAATTCCAGCACAAAGGCAGGATCTTCTGCCCTCAGAGGCTCCAGCATCACATCATATCTCCCCAGGCCGCTCTCACGATTGGAAGTAATACGATACCTGTCCGCCAAATCTACCATCAGGCCAAGTACAAAACCGTGATAGAAGTGTTCAGGTCATTGACGCCTCATATTTCCTCTATGGCGCTGACCACTGCCTCGCCCGTCGCCAGCAATTAAAGTTTATGCCAGAGATAGAGAAAAGTCAAGGCGCTGCAGCAAGGAACTCTTCCTGCATGTAAGTCTATCTTTTGAAATAAAGACCGATATGGCAAAGCCACATCGGTCTCCAAAATACCTTTTATTTTTTCTCAAGTTCTTCTATCTCATCTTCCCTGGCTCTTTCTTCCAGAATTATCTTCAGTTTTTCACGGAATTCAAACTGTACCTCATCCTGAAATCCCACTGCATAAATATGCTCAATATCGTCATGGTCAAATACCGCCGTAACTTCCGAACCCACATATCCCTCCGGATAAGTACAACCGCAATAATCATATACCTTGTTACTGTCACCATCCCTCAGATATTTCGCATAACCCAAAATCATCAGGCGTTTCTCACCGCCGTACAATGATACCACCGAGCCCACCGGCAATGTCCGCTCAAACATGATTCTCTTCCCCCTCCCGCCCTTGATTTCCATTTTCCGCACCAGAAACCGCTGCCTTCATGTCATCAATCTCCGCCAGCTTACCGGCCACTTCTCTCAGATGGTTCATAAAGGCAAAGCACTCTCCATCCTGATACCCTATCGCCAATACCTGCTCAATCTGTGTGTGGTCAAAGGTGTAAACTTCATTCTCATCCCTCAGTCCGATAGGATATACGAAACCGGAATAATCCCATGTATACCCCGGCATATCGACATTTTCCGCCAAATATCCGGAAATGACAGTGGCAGCTGTTGAATTCTTCAGAACCACCACGGTTCCAATCGGGAAATAACTAATATCTCTCGTCATGTTATGTTCCTTTCTAAGCATTTACTTTTTCATTATATTTTACGATGAATGCAGAAAAATATCTACCTATTTTATCCAGCCGGTAAATTTATTCCAAACGGACTTTGCGGTACCGCACACCGTATCCACCATCCCCCCTATATCCACCTCCAGTTTCACACTGGCGCCAACCCATAAAGCTGCGCCCGCATCCAAACTGAGCTTTCCATCTTTGAATCCGCCTTCCAAATGTGCTCCTATTCCCATATTCACAGAGCCCTTTACCCCCACATCCCCTCCCAAAATTTTTACGCCCAATTTGCCTGACAGTTCCCCTGCCAACGCCTCTGCAGATAATTTGACATGGGCAGTGGGATTCAGTTTTCCGTCACCATCCCGAAGTCCCACCACTCCGCTGAATTTTGCCTCCACCTTTCCGGCGGTTGCCTCCCCTTTGGCATAAGCTCCAAAGTTGGAATCTCCCCACTGTTCTTCGAGCTTCAATGTAAGCGCGGAAAGGGTATAGCCCAACTCAGCCCCTGCAGCAAGCCGCAGTTTTTTCTCTCCGGTTGATGAATCCGTACAATATAATCCTCCATAAAGTTCAGCGGATTTTTCACGTTTGAGGACATCAAACTGATAACTCAAATGTGTGCCGTCTTTGTCACCTACGGAACCTTCACTCTGGAACAATGACTTCGTATTTTCCCATTTTCCCTCTATTATTTTAAAGGGCTTTATATCGCTTTGACTCAGTTCATCCTTCTTGTTGTTTACGGATACAAAGTTTTTTTCATGCTCCGGCTCGGTTTTATGAATTTTTTTTTGTATGGTACCGAACTTAATCTCCGTCTCGTTTTTCTCATCTAGGGCCCTGTCCCCATATATCAGCTTGTCTACCAGTGGGCCAATCTGAGTACCAGGGACAGGAACTCCTATTCCAAGACTGGGCACAACAGGACTCAATAAAAGAGGGGACAGTGACAGAATATCCTTGATCCTGTCCCACAATGTATCCATTTGTTTTTCGTACTGGGGTATGCTCGCTCCCGCCAGGCGGCTTTCTGAGGCTTCATATGTATTCACGATATTGTTCAGTGTTGAGGATGCCCTGTAAATTCCCCTGTACTGCATCTCAGTATTATCTCCGGCCGTCTTCAGGCGCTGCCTTATCCTTTCTTTCTGTGCCACCTCAAAACTCAGTCTCCCCCGGATCTTCAGAATCTCCTCCTCGAGATCATTCATTTTTTTTGCTATATCGCTCATGTCCTGCGCGGCTGACCGGACTCTTTGAGGTTTCATTTTAAACTCACTCATACCACCGCCACCTTTCTCTCACGATTCCATCAATCTTTTGCATCTGACATAAACCATCCCTCACAACAGTCCAGACAGGGCGCTGAACTGCTGCCATCTCTCAAAGTTCAGTTCTCAGCCAGAACCAAAACCAATGACAGATTGTCCCCCGCTCCGTTTTTGAGCACCTGTCTCCAGATTCCCTGTGACATAAGATCCAGTTTCTTTGATTTCATTGCCGAAAGGGATAACTTTTTTATGACCTCTTCCGAACAATATTTATAAATACCGTCGCTACACAGAATAAACATATTTTTTCCCTTGCACTGACCACACTGTACGGAACATTGAAATTCCGGCTCTACCCCCACGGCCCTCACCAGAAAGCCAAATTTTTGATCTGTTTCAATCTGCTCTCTGGTCATACCCTGAACATTGGATAACTGGTTTTCCCACACATCATCCATTGTCAGCTGAACAAGCTTATTTCCAAAAATTCCAGCCTTTGCCTGATAACAGCGGCTGTCCCCGCAGGAAATCACGGCCCAGTCATCTTGTTCCAGCCATAGAGCCACAAGAGTTGACCCGCAGCTGGCTCCGCTTTCCGTGCCGGAATAGATTGTTCCGTTGGCCTCCGCAAAGACCTCCTGCAATTCCCGGACTGCCGTCAGAAAATCAGGAGGCTTCACGGAATGCTTATACCGGCTCCACCAGTGGGCGGCTTTTTCCTTTATGATTGTGCTGGCACGCCCTCCGTCCTGGCATCCCCCCATTCCGTCCGCCACCACAAATAACCCCGCCCCATGATCCGTACCGCAAAACAGAGCGTCCTGATTTTCTTTTCTGATCAGCCCTGTTTCGCTGAATGACGTATATTGAATTTTCATTATCGAATTTCAACCCTCATTTGCAGATTGCCCAGTTTCAGCACACAGCCGGTATAAATTTCAACGGGACTTCCTATCTTTTTGCCGTCCACAAAGGTGCCGTTGCTGCGGCTTAAATTTTCCACATATACCTTCCCGTCGGAAGTATAGATCCGGCAGTGTTTTCCTGATACGGTCTCCTCATAGTTCAGGCAGATCCGGCAGTCCCTGTCATACCCCACCAGCAGGGACGTATCCAGGGATACCTCAAATCTCTTGATGGGGTTCGCCACATCTTCCAGTATCAGGGTGCGGGCGGCCTCCTGCCCCCACACAAATTTGGTGGAACGCTGCCCTGAATCCTTATCGCCCCCGACCATCTGTGTCTCACGCTTCCTTGTACTTTCTCCCCCGCCCGAACTATCCCCTGACGCATTATTGCGGGGACCGGCGGACACGAAATCTTCTTTCTTCCGGCCCGCCCATCTCACAGTCAGCACTCCAAAGACCACACCGGCCATGAGCAGGACGCCTCCGCCCACTGCCAGGACAAGGGTCAGTCCTGCCGGAAATGTGGGTTCCGCCGGCTCCGGGACAGGTTCCGCTGTGGGAGAAGGCGTTTCTTCTAATACCTCCGGAACCGGCGTCTCCACAACCTCCTCAACCTTGCCAAAGGGCATGGTAATCTCTATGGAGCCGGATATTTGCCCTCCTTCCGAGTCCACCCTCAGATGAATTCCCTTGGTGGTTCCATCACAGTCCTTCTCCTGAGGCGTAACCACGATCTTCAGGGCCTGATTCAGCGAAGAAATGCCGTTTACAATCTCCATATAATCCGAGACATCGTCCAGAAGCCAGGAAGCTCCTCCTGTCATCCTGGACAAGGCAAACATATTTTTGAGCTGTTCATTATTCTCTTTATAGGTACACCCCACTGTATAGATGGGGTAGGGCATTTTCTCCAGGGCAGCATATAACTCTTCTTTTGTATATCCGATGGATTTATTGTCAACGCCGTCTGAAATAATCACAATACGTCTCAGGGGCGCTTTATTTTCCGTATTATCTTCCTCTTTTATTTCTGACAGCAGATGATACAGCACATCTGTCAGGTAAGTCTCTTGATTGTTATATGTAATATTGTCCACAGCCTGTTTTACCTGAGCATAGTCAGAACATTTCTCAACCAGGTAATTGATCTCATCGGAAAACACGGCAATGGTAAACTGTTCCCCATTCATCCGGTTTGCCGCCAGTTCCGACATAACCGCGCTGATTGTAGGACGGTATTTTTCCACAACGGACAGGGAATTATCCAACAGAATAATAGTCTCGATGGGAACGGTCTCCTGCTCAATAGGATGACTTTCTATCTTCTCAGCCTCGCTGGTCCCAACCTGACACTGGATTTCACAGCCCTCCCCGGGATTCTGCACATACATGACTATATCTTTTCCTTCCGTGCCGAAGCTTAAAATCCCATTGGCATCTGCCGCCAGCACTGTATGGGCACAGAAACACAATGCCAGCAAACATCCGATCATACATCCGCTCCAAGCTTTTCGCATAAACATTTACAGATCCTCTCAGGGCCCCGCCCCGTGAGCTTTCAGACAGAGGCAGGGCCTTCTCTCCTAATGTGGTTTTCAGGTAACAGTTCAGACAGCCCCTGCAGCGAAGACAAAACTGCGGCCTGCCTGAACTGTTTCATTTTCAGATATAGTCCGTCCTCAATGCCTTATTGGACTGTACATTCTTCAGCTCGATGCTCTCAAAGTTCGACGCTATCTCCTGCAGGTCTTTTACATGTTCCGCAATCTTTCTGCCGATCTGGTTCATATCCTCCTGCAGACGGCCGAACTGCTGAATATAGGCCGTGGCGGCATCCCCTTCAAATGCGCTCTTCAAAGAATTCACCTTCGTCATCATGGCATCCGTGGTAGATTTCACTGTCCGGCTGCTCTGCTCAAAGGAGCCCGCGGTATTTTTCAGCTCCTGGGGTGTTACCATCAATTCATCCTGCATACTCTCTGCCTCCTCCTGTCAATGGTTTACGCCTTCCTCACATTGGCAATGCTCGTATTCTTGTTCTCCACCTGGTCATACTCGTCCGCATTCTGGCGCAGGATACGGATAAAATCCGAAATCCCCTTGTAAAACTCGTCAAACTTTGTCGCGTCATTCTGAAATGCCTTGTCAAAGGCATTGCGGGAGTCGCCCTTCCACTGTCTGCCCAGAGTGGTATTGAATTCCCGGAGCCTGGTCACTTCATTCTTAAACTTGTTGTTCAAGGTTTCCAGCTCATCCGCCCTGCTTCTGAGGGTTCTGGGGGTTACTCTGATTTTTGCCATGGTTACATCCTCCTCTTTTATTCAGGCTTTATAAGAAAACAGCGCTGTCATGATTATGAAACTCTGTCATAATGCAGCCCTTTATGACCTTTTTCTCCTACCTGCCGCCCATACCCGACACAATATCACAGGCCTGCCTTTCGGCATCGTAAATTTTTTTGGCTATTCTCCGGATATCACTCGCAATGTCGTTCAGGCTTTCGGCTGTCTTCTCAATCTCTCCCTGGATTTTCTGTTCTTTCGTAAGAAACATCCTTGAATTCGCTCCCATCCATACGGACGCCAGCTCATTCATGGAATTCTCCAGCCTGTTCCTGGACAGCTTCCTCATCTCAGAGGCAATCTTGTCAATCTTATCCGCATCATCCTTTGCTTTCGCAAAATCCATCTTAATCCGCGCTATGCTTTTCATCCTGCCGCCTCCTAGATATAGTCGGTGCGAAGCTGCCGATTCACATCCCTGAGTCCGTGCTCCGCCACTTCAAAATTATTGGCCATCAGCTTCAGATCTTCGGGATGCTCTTTCAGCCTGGTCAGGATAAATATAATGTTATCTTTTTCGTTCTGAAACATTTTCCGATGGTAATCCCCTGCCTCCCCCACCCAGTAAGCGGAGGTTCTGTCCATGATATGCTGTAACTCGTCAAAGGTACTTTCCACATCGGAAATCGCGGAACTCACCGTCTCCGCCTTGGCAATCATCCTACCTGTGTCAACCAAAATACTGGTTCCCTGTAATCTGTCCCGCGCAGCTTGTATCGCCCCCATCACTCCAGAAGTCAAAATGCCGCCGCCCATTCCGGCGATACCCGCTGCTCCGGACGCTCCCTGCACCGCCGCTCCTGCGGCCAGGCCCGCTGCTCCGGACGCTCCCTGCGCCAGAATGCCGCCATCTGTCCATGCCATTCTCTTCCCTCCTATACTCTTAACGCGACAATCATCTCTTTTACCCTATTGTCGCAAAGATCATATTCTGTTTTTGCATGTTCCATTGCCTGGATCATTTCCCGGATTGTCTTACACATATTTTCCAGACAGCCGCAGTCTGTCTGAAACTGTATGTTGAATGCCTGATTGGAGGGCCCCTGCCACATGGTGTTCAACTCCTGGATTTCCTGAGTCATTTTTCTCCTGCCACTTTCCAGTCTGGTCAGTAAGCTTTCCAGCCGTCCTATGTCTCTGGACAGAATCGCTGTGTCCACTGCAATTTCTTTCACTGCCAATTTCATCACCCCCTCGGATTCCGGATCACACCAGTAAAAGCCAATCGGCGTTGGCGACTCCCTGTCTGGCCAGAGAATCGCCCCGGTTCAGTATCCTTCCCTGCTCTCCCGCACAAAGGCACATTTCTGACAGGTCTCCCTTTAAAGTACACTGCTCTTTCTGGCAGATAATCTCTACCAGCTCGGCAATCAGATTGTCTACAGAAACCTGCTCTTCCACGCTGAATTGGTACTTCCTCTCAATTGAAGGCACCTCAATATCCACAATGATCATTTCGCTTCCCCCCTGGCAAATGGCGTCACAATACGGATGGCCTGGGTATTGTCGCCGGCAGATACCAGGCCACAACCGGGCTTATCTCCGACAGCCAGCTCCCTGTATCCCATTCCTGGGAACTCCATATGTGACAGTGAATCGGCATAACCTCCCAGATGAACACCTGTCCTGTAGTATACAAATGACTCGTACACACTGTCCCCTGCAGCACTGCTTGTTTTATCCGGGTTGAGAGCGGCAAAGAAATATATGTTCTGCATGCTTCCTTTTTCCAGAAAGTTCGTCATCGCTCCGTCCATGCAATAATTCTTTTCATTCCTGTGAAGTACCTCCACATAATTTACCAAATCCGCAATAAAGATAAAATATGGCTCATACTGCCGGTTCATCAAAGTGAAAATCTCATCATCCTCCAGCGCCTGGCTCTTGTAGCTTAAACGCAGGGCATTTCTTTCCTGGAACGCAGAAATCAGTTCCTCATTCATAAAAGTATAATAATCCTCTGCATCACGGATATATTTTACGCCAAGTTTTTCCGCCTCGCCGCCCAGTTCCACGCCGTTAAACTCAACAACCACAACCCTTCCCCGCTTTTCCGACGCAGCTCTCATGAGAATACGCAACAGGTTCGTCTTTCCTGTCCCTTTCTTACCGGACACCATATAACAATAGGTCTGTTTTAAACGAATGCTCTCCACTGCGGCCGTAGCCAGATCATATCCCATGGGCAAAAGGGAGATATCGTCAATCTGTTTCTGGACCTCTTCCAACGCCCGGAATTCCGGCCATATGGGCTTCTCCGGAATGACAGGAATCGGCCTGGCGCGCCTGCCCTTCCACAGCGCTGCCATATCCTGGCACTGGCTCTGAATCTGTTCCACACGATTATAATCGTCGGAAGCTTCCACAGCCACACAGGTCTGGAATTCCAGAACGACTCCGTCCGCTTCGGCCACTCCCCGGCCGGGCACTCCCGGTTCCGGAACTGTCGACACCTGCATGGACCGCAGAATGTCGCCGTAAGCATATTTATCCTGCATTTCCAGGGATACCGCCCGTCGGATATTTTCTCCCAGCTTGCCTGGAATTTCTGTCGCATTGAACCCTGCGCCGGAAATCAACAGATACATACCGTTTGCCGTACACTCCCGGGAAATCTGAAGAAGAACATCATCGAAAGCCTCCTCCGTCTTTTCCCGGAAATTCGCCATATTGTCAATCACCACCACTATGGCCGGGCATACCACTCCGTTTTTACTGACATATTGATAGTAATTTCCGCCCCGGAATAAAGCTTTTCTCTCCTGGATCATGGACTGCAGCATGTGGAACAGCTTTCCCACCGTATCCAGATCACCCTCATACAGAATTCCCCCTACATGAACATCCTCTTCAAAAGGCTCCATCATCCTGCTGCTGAAATCCAGAATGTACAGATTCAGGTAATCCGGAGAATATCTCTGGATCAGGGAATAGACCACTGTCTGTAAAAAAGTGCTCTTTCCGCTCATACTGGTACCGCATACGGCATGATTGCCGTCCTGGGCAAAATTCAATATGAAAGGCGTCTGGATCTGGTTGGCCGGATCATCCCACAAGCCCACCATAGCCTTCAATTCCCAATGGGCCTCCTGAACCGGCCACTGTCCGTCCCCATAAGTTCGGGCCACGTATCCGTCCAGGCTGCTCAGGGGGAGCGACTTCGGCAGCACCGGAAGCCATAAGGGCTGCTGTCTCCCATAGCCCGCTTCCTCTGTCACCTTCCCCAGATACTCTACGACTGCTTCCAGCTGAGTTTTTTCTTTCATCTCAGGAACCTTGACTTTTCGAGATTCGGATACCCCCATAATATATCTGCAGATATCTTCAGGTTTTTTTCCATCCCCGCAGGCACTGCAGGCCTCATAATACAATTCCGCAAAATTACGCAGCAGGCGGGAATTGTGTTCATTGACGGCATAGTCAATACCTGTCTGTGCCAACAGGCGGTAATATTCCGCCACATCCTCATTTTCAGCCCCGCTTACCGCTTCATATAATGCGGTAAACCACTTCAGCTTGGCTCCTTCCATTCTCTTGGTCTTCATGTGGTTTCCCACAAGACCCGCCCGGCCCGTGCTTGTCAGAAGTTTCGCAATCACCTGTTTCGCGCTTCCGGTCTCGTCATCGTAGGAGGCGCCGCTCCATCCGGACTGGAACTGCTCGTAAATCTCGTCATTGCCAACCTGCAGATACCCCCGTCCGGCCTGGGTCAGGTATGCGGCATCCGGCTTGTGAAGCATATCCATGCTGTCCTGGCTGTCCTGCACTCTCAGGCAGAGTTTGAATTTGGAATTGCTCCAGATATTTTCGTCCACCGTACCGCTGGGTTTCTGAGTGGCCAGAATCAAATGCACCCCCAGGCTGCGCCCCACCTGGGCCACACTGATAAGCTCCCTCATAAAATCCGGCTGTTCCCGCTTCAATTCCGCAAACTCGTCAATGATGATAAAAAGATGGGGAATAGGCTCCCTGGCCTCTCCGTTCTTATACAGTCTGGTATAGGCGTTAATGTTGTTTACACCGTTCTCGTTAAAGATCCTCTGCCTGCGCACATTTTCGCTCTTAATGGAAACCATGGCGCGCTGTACCTGGTTTCCTGATAGATTGGATATCTGCCCCAGTGTATGAGGCAGCGCCGAAAACAGATTGCCCATACCCCCGCCCTTATAATCTATAATAAAGAGCCCTATGTCATCCGGGCTGAAATTCAGCGCCAGAGACAGGATATAAGTCTGCAGCGTTTCTGACTTTCCCGAACCTGTCGTCCCCGCAACCAGGCCATGTGGACCGTGGTAGCGCTCATGTAGATCCAAGTAACAGCGCTGCCCTCCTGATTTTATACCGATCAGAGATTTTATATTGTCGTAGGTACGGTTCTTTTTCCAGCGTTCCAGGACATTCAGCTCCTTCAGTGTGGATACGCCATACATCTCAAGGAATGTGACCGCACCTGGAATTTCTCCTCCAACCTCCACCTCATTGACCTCAAGGTTGGCCAGCATTCTGGCAATTTTACGGAGGGCTTTGGCGTTCATGGAGTCAAATTTCACGGGCACACCGTTATTCCGGCCGCTTTTCACATTGAAGATCCCCTGATACTCAGAATCGTTCTGTATAATGCATTCACAGGCATTGGGCAGATCCGCGTATTTTTCCGCCATCAATATGGTGGTGATCCCGAGCCTGTACTCTTTTCCATAGAGATATTTATTGATCAGCTCCCCCTCCAGAAGTGATTCATCTTCCACAAAGAGAACATAATGAGGATTGAAGTTGATCCCTTTTTCCGGAGCGGACGCCTCTTCGGCCCTCTGCCGAAGAATCTGTGCCAGATCGAAGCACACGTCACTGGCCTGGGAAGCCTCCAGGGAGACATAACGGCTCTTCTTGTTCTGGGACCATACATGGGGCAGCCACTCTGTAAAGCTCCAGGCATCCTGTCCATTATATTTCACGTCCCGGGTAATAAAAGCCATTTTCACATCCGTATAGCAATTCTGAGTGGCAAGTTGTGCCACCAGGTTATATACGACCTGGTATGCGCCCGCCTTTTTTTCTCCACCCACAATACCGATGAGGGTATTCTCCTCCAAATCAATCCCAAGGGGCACATCATGCAGCGTTTTATAACTTTCCTTGATAAATTGGGGCTTGTCCGCCAGGCTGTCGTTAATCAACTGGAATTTTTCCTTCGGTACCGCGATTGTAACCTGAAAGGGGCAGCTGCCCACTCCCAGACGGTGATACATAAAATCTTCATGGGAGCGGTTCCTTCCCCACAATTCTTCGGACAAGGTGCCATTCTCTCCGATCACATGTTCCACGGAAGGATACCTTTCATTGAGAATCCGGATGCTCCGGGTATATTTTTCCTTCACCTCTTCGGAACATTTCATCAGGTATTCGCTGTAGGCATCAAAACGCCTGGTTTCATTCTGCCGCGTTTTTTTCTTGGCGTAATTCATGTTGGAAACAGCCCAGAAAGCTCCCAGCAGTCCCGAAAACAACGCGGTAATTAATCCTGTATACATATATGCCCCGCCCGAATCCCCATCCATCCTGCTGCTTATGATGGCCATTCCCGTTCCCAGCATCATAGGCACCATCATGGTCAGGGAAGGGCCAATCAGCATAAGAAGGGGTGTCTCGGCTTCCTCCGCCGGCGCCGGCGGCGCTTCTATTTCTATGGTACCAACGTCCAGAGATTCCATATTGCGCGGGGAACGGTGATAATATGTTTTTTCGGCAGGACCGTCCTCCTCGTTTTCCGAGGGATGATTGATTAATGAAAAATCAAATCTCCTGAGGATCGAAGAATCTATTTTAAGATTTGCCGACTGATGGATCGCCAGCATATCGCCCAGGTAAACCATCCTGAGGCCCCATATATTGATCCTGTCCCCAAAATCAAGCACACGGCTGCCGTGGATGCGGACATCATTGACAAAGACACCGTTGGCACTCTGGTCGCTCAACACCCACCGATCCTGCTGCCTGCAAAACACTGCATGGTTTCCCGAAATAATCGGATCCCCGCCGTAAAACGCGGAGTAAGTGACGGCATTTCCCGCCCCAGAGCCTATCGTTACCTGATTCAACCCTTTGATACTGAACTTATCATAGACATTAAAGGAGCTTTCCACTGTGCGTACCATAACAGCCAGTTCTTCCCCGTTTTCCGAAAGAAGAGTATAGGTATCCTGATCCTTTAAGGGCTTTCCTGCATATTCTTTACCGTTGGTGTAGATTGAATCCTCCCCATTGCGGAAATACCAGTTTCCGTCAATGACCTCCATTTTCAGACCTATATCATCCCGGTTCTGGAAAATATAGTGTTCCAGAGGAAGTGTGATCTCCGTATTATTGACCGCCGGAAGGACGAATTCCTTAAACGCATTTTTACTGTAAACTGACAGAACAAACCCCATTCTTTTTCTCCTTAGATAAACAGCATATTATCCTCTCACATAAAAAACCTGAAATGTGGTATTTTCAACTTTTATAATATCCTTAGACTTTAACTTGATCCCATATTCATCAACAACGGCGATTTTTTTATTCCTTTGGACAGATACACTATGTCCTCCCAGAGAACGTATGCAATAGGCGTCTTTCTGAAAAAACAGTTCACACCACCCCTCTCCGCTTTCAGGATTATTGAAAATATCTATCGAGCCGAACCTGGTTCCTATGGTCACAGCCTCGCTGGCGCGAAAAATGTACTTCTTCTCTGAAATCCTGTTTTTTTCTATGACCTGCAGCAACGGCATTTTCTCGCTGTTATCCTGGTTCTCGCCTGTGGAATACTCTACTTTATAGGGACGATAAGGCGCCGCAGCCGCCTCATTCTCCGATGGATTTATGTTATTTGCCAGGGCCCGTTTCAGCGAATCTTCCCGCACCTTCTTCGCGGCCTGAAACTTTTCTTCCTGTGTCCTTTTCCTTCTTCTGCGAACACAGAGAATCACGATTATCCCAATCAAGATGCCCACTCCCAGGCTGATCATTGTCACCATCGCCGTCCTCTTTTCCTTGTTTAATGCCATACTTTGCAATGCTATTCATATGTCTTTCCAAGCTGTATCAGTTCCGGCAGAGAGTAAAGCGGACACCGCCTTAAATTCCCTGATTCATAGTCAAATACCAGCATTCCGTCCGCCACATCGCAGAGTCCGGGCAGACATGCCAGTGTCTGAAGATCTTCATCCAACAGAAGTCCATACCGCTCCCCGGAAGCGCTGATATACTCCGTTATGATATATTCTCCCACCTGCGTGACATAGGTAAGATAGGCATCCTTTTCCAGTTCTCCCACCCATTCTCCACTCTCAATGCCGTATACCGCCGGAGGATCATGAAGGGATGAGACGATCCGGTATTTATCCGTATAAAATTCCTCTTTCAGCTCCTTTGACGGAGCTTCCCTGCTGATCTCTGAGAGGAGAGAGCCGTCCTCCGCGCTGTAACACCGAACCGTGCCGTCATACCAGATCACTTCCAGAAAAGAGCTTCCGGAATTTCCACTGTTTTTCATAAACTGCTGATCGTAAATCTGCTCCGACTCCGGCAGGCGCACCTCTGAGACAAGATTCCCTTCCATGCCGTACACTCTGAACCCGGCATTGTCAAACAGCATGGCCGTTTTTTTATCCTGACTGATGCGGGCTTCCCTGTGGTCATAATGGGGGTCATATGACAGAAGCAGCGCTTCTCTGTGACTCTCCCGTTTCATAAAGCGCACCCAGGGCTGGTTCCTGTTTCCTACTACGGCATAATCCCCGCCTAAAGAGAGAAAATCACAGTTTTCCTCACTGCTTTCTGACGAAACGAGATTTGCTCCTCTGTCATAAAAAGAAAAACCGGGTTCATCCGTGGCCACCAGGACATGTTCCTTTCCAATTGAAAATCCGGTGATTTTCCTGCCTTCCGTATACGCCAGAACCCTCTCCTTCAATTCGTCCAACTCCAGCGTGTCCAGCTCAAGGCTGGCCAGGACACTGCCTTCCGCCAGATATATGCCGCTTTCGTCGACCTGGAGCCAAATCCTATCCAAAAACTCATGTGTCCCCAAAATGATGGCCTTCTCCACATCAATCACGCAAAATGTAGAACCTTCTCCTGCATCCGCCGCAAAAACAAAGTATGGTCCGCAAAATCCTCCTTCAAAATGCTCATACCTGGATTCCTCAAGAATCATCAGAACCATGTCCGGATTTTCCAGGTCAAAGATTCCAAGCCCGCCTCCCTGAAAACTGACCGCAAGCATCGTGCCGTCCCGGTTCAAGGCAAAAACCCTGTCCCTGGGATTGGCAAAGGTGTCATTTGCCGCTACTTTCATGGAATGTCCGCCAAAAGAACATTCTCTCATTTTCTTCCCGTCGGATACCCGGTATACAATTCCATAGTCCTCATCCCTGTTTACCGCCGCCACGAACCTGCCGTCCGCCGATACTGCCAGCGTCGTAGCCACCTGGCCTGTCCACAGCACTTTTCGGGTACTGAGATCATATGCCGCAATCCCCTGGTCTCCTGCATAGACCAGATGGGTTTCGTCCACAAAAAGTACATCTGACAAGGCCGAATTCTCCATGGCCAGGGAAACAATCTTCTGGCGCTCTTCCATTTCGTACACCGCCGTCTCATAGGGATAGGTCACGGCAAAGCAGCTGCCCTCCGGAGAAACCGTGATGCCAAAAGGAGCCGAAGGAAAATCCATAATATCCAGAGACTTATATCCCTCCGACAGATCATAGACTCCCAGGGCATCCGTCAACGCTCTCTGAGCCTGGGCCGTGGCAGAAGTGTCCAGGGACTGCAGCGCCAGGCGGACTGACTGGGATACATTTCCCTCCGCCAGATGATTGGAGGAATACTCCGCCAAAGCCAGCGCCTCCTGAATCCGCTCCATCTGCCTTAATCCCGAAAAAGTGCTGGTTCCCCCTGCAAGAAATAAAATGGAACTCACAGCCGTCCACAGGACAATTCTGCGTTTTCGGCGTATTACTCTTCTGTCCCGTCTGTGCAGCTGTCTGAACGCCTCAAGCATTTCATCTGCAGTCTGGTAACGCATATCCGCATTCGGATTCATGGCCTTGCGGATAATTTCCGAAATCTGCGGACTGCATACCTTTTCCCCCAATGGAATGACGTCTCTGGCATCTTCCTCAGGATTCCGCCCTGAAATCAGGTGGTAAAGAGTCGCTCCCAGACTGTAAATATCTGAGCGCACATCCAGAGTAACCTGACGCTTCCCGCTGACACTGCCGCCCTCCAAAGATGGACCGGAAAAGTGCTTCGATTCCCCCACCATCACTGTAGTTCTTCTTGATATTCTGCTCTTTTTTGAACCGGATTTATATTCTATTCCATAATGTTCCGGAGAGGCATACCCTGAGCTGTATCCTACCTGAACCGCCCCATCCTCTCCCAGGGCCAGGGCGATATTATAATCTATCAGACAGACATCACCGTCTGAACGCAGCATAATATTGGCCGGCTTTATATCTCCATGAAGAATCCCATGAGGGGGACGGCTGTGCAGGTAGCTGAGGGCTTCCAAAAGCTGGCAAGCCCACCCTATCACCTGGGGCTGGGAGGGGATTTTACCTTCCTCCAGAAGCTTATCCATGCTCCTTCCGTCAATAAAATCCATCACCGTATATACGGTGCCTTCCTCCTGGACAAAATCATATACCTGGGGAATATACTTATGACTTAATCCCTTCAGCATATCCACTTCCCGCCGGAGCAGCTCAGGTTTTGTGCTCAGCTTACGTTTATCCGCTTTCAGCACAATATCCTTTTCCAGTCGGATATGCTTCCCAAAATAAACAATTCCTCCCCCTCCGGAACCTATCTGATTCCGCAGTTCATACATGCCCGCAATTACCTGAGACATAAGTCCTTCCCCCGTAATCTTCCTGCTTTACTTTTGCTGCCTGCCGTACTCTGCCTCAAGTCTTGCTTTCAGCTTCCTGCCTGTAACCAGGAATATTATCATGCAGAGAAATTCTATCCCCACAGCCGCCCCCATGGCGGCAATACCGCCCCACAGCAGCAGCTCTCCCATTGACAATTTCAACATCATACGCTCCTTCATCAAGGAAATTATCCTTGTATGTACAATCCATCCCCAGCTTTGGAATCAGATACTCCATGCCAACGCAGTACCATCTTCGCATCTTTATAACAGAATAAAACACAATATGTGTTTTGTCAACTTTGTTTTGTGTTTTATATTGACAATTTTCTCCTATACTGCCATTGCAGTACCCCTTTGCTGAGAGATCAGGACGCTACCACACAACAACGCCGGCAGTACTTTGGGCTACTGACTGTCAGATAAAAAATTTCCACCAGTGAGTTGCCAATTCAACACCCCGTCTGCATTGTCATAAATGGCATGCATACAGGGCATTGGAAAGCAACTGCACAGGTGGAAATTTTTTTAAGGGGAAGGGGAGGAAAATATTTCCTCCCCTTCCCCTCAGGAATTTTTGGGAAATAACGGATATAACATGCTTCAGACAAACCCTGGAAAATCAATCCGAACTAATGACCAGCACCTGTCCGGGATAAATCCAGTGAGGATCACGGATCATGGTGGAATTGTTCTCATAGATCCTGCGCCACCTGCGGCTGGATCCATAGAAATTCTGCGCTATTTTTGACAGATTGTCCCCAGACTGCACTGTGTAGGAAACCACATTGCCGCTCTGGTTCACACTGTTCTGGTTCGTATTATTCCGACTTATAGTAGTCTGATTCATACCAGTCTGATTTGCAACACCAAGACCTGCGTTCTCTGTCCCGGGAAGACCACCCACTGCAGGAACGCCCCCTTCTCCAGCGGCAGCCTCTGTTCCTTCTGCCAGCGTATAGTACTGAACTGCCCACTTTAACGCACCGGAAGCCTGACGGAACTGCAATGTCAGTGTATGGGTCCCTGCCCCCCTGCTCTTCAGAGTTTGATTCAGAATTGTAATCCTGGTACTGCCGGATTCCGCTGTATAATCCACACCCGGCACCAGTTTCACACCGTCCAGGTACAATGCCTGAAATTCTTCAAAGGGTCCTGCGGAAACCAACAGTGTATTTCCATCGTCGGCAAGGCTATCAAAATACATGTCCGGCACCAGCTCTGTCAGTTCATAACCCGGATCCGCGTAGGTATTGGGACTTACCACCTGATCCCAGGCCTTGGATACACTCTGGTAAGCGAATTTATTCCATGGCAAAGAAGAATCACTGTAAGCCAACGGTTCTACCGGCGCACTTACATAAATTGTATTATCATCCAGCGGCAAAGGATAGCCCAGTTTCAGTACACCTCCCTCCACCTGCCAGGTAAGCCCGTTCAGACAGATCCCATATGCCTGTGGTTTCTGTTTTTCCCACCCATTGTCACGCAAAGTACAGTTGCTGATTGCCGGCTGAATAACCCTGTAGCCAGGGCCAACATTCAATCGTTCACTATGGTTATTCACGATAATACAATTATCAATAACAGCGCCTGCGGGAAGGTAAAAAGCAGGAGCCTCATTCCATGCATAAGAGTTTCCGCTGATAATACAATTTGTAATGATGATGCTTGGGGCCCAAGAATTCACCGCCGCCCCCATACAGTCACGTATGATGCAGTCTTTCACGGCAATGCTGTCCGTGACTTGATCCTCAACAGCAACCATACGATGTATTCCCTCCGTTCCGCAGCCGAATAAATCACATTTTTCAATCGTCAGACTGTTGCAGTTATAATATTCCACTACATATGCATTCGGCCCGCAAGGAGACTCATCCAAAACAGTATGCCCTAAAATACATCCCTTGATTTTGATGCTGGGGCAATTTGAAATTTCTATTACTGAGTGTTCTTCTGACCTTACCAATATCTCCGCCATCCCGTCATGTTCTGCCTCCAAAGTAAATGAATCCAAACCGTGAAGAACTAAAGATGACGACAGCATGTATACACCGTCTCTCAGAATGATTCGTTTCGTGCCGCGAGACAGGGCATTGTCCACTGCATCCTGCAGCTGACTTGCATTCTCAACGATCACTTCAGGGCTTGCTGCATTGTCGGCAGTTGCTCCGCCAGGCACATTTGAAGCAACCAGCCAGGGGCTCTCACTCCAATCCGCCCCTTCTATCCCCCCTGCCCTCAAGCCGGGGACTTCCTGGGCAGCCAAAGCCAGTACCTTGTTCCCCGGCTGCGCCAGAACAAGCAGCGCACATACTGTCCCAAGGAATCCTGCAATCCGTTTGTGTTTCATGATCTCCCTCCTCCTTTGCTTTCCTATAATATTCTTAACAACAGCTCCAATAGAAAAGTTTTCCTGAAAAATACTTTTCTAGATGTCCATGGAAGCTTGTATTGTCAACAATAATCATAAAACACAATATGTGTATTGTCAATATTATTTTGTGTTTTTTCATGATAATAAAAAATTATTTCGGTATTATAAATATGAAACTTCGTGGATATATGATTAAGGTCAGGAGAAAATATCAATGCTGGGATTGGGAGAAAATATAAAAAAATTGCTGAATATACATGACCTTACACAAAAAGAATTTGCAAAAATACTTGGTATTTCTTCATCAGCGCTGGGCAACTATATACAGAACACCAGAGAACCTGATTATTTAACATTGATTCAAATTGCTAATTATTTTCAAGTTACGGTGGACTTCCTGTTAAATTGTTCCAACAATACAAACCTTTCTCATAGCGAACAGTGTCTTATACACATTTTCCGCTGTTTGTCCGATGAACAACAAGAATTTTATTTAGAACAAGGACAGATTTTCATACGACAAAACAGAAAAAAAAGATCTTGTCTTTCCCAGAACGATGAATGTTTTGATGTTTCTTAATATACTTCCCAAAATTGTCCTGGCTGATAGGGGAAATCGTTTTTTGTGCTAATGACTTCCCCTTTTCAGGCTGTCCAGAAAACCCAGCTGTCACGAAGTCCAGCAATCACTGCTTTTCCACAACCAGTAACTATACAGACCTTTTTACAAGGCCATTACATCAAAAAACGGCAGCCCTCATGTACGATTTTCAGCTTATTTCGCTGATACGAAAAATACAGTGTGCATAAAGACTCCCCCATGTATCCAATGTAACGGTCTGAACGGTCTTTTCCTTTGGGAATGCTCAGTTTTTCTGTCCGTTCCAGGATGGGAAAAAGCCAGCTGCAGTAGTCTGCAAGCACAGATTCCCGGGCAAGAATGATATTGTAGTTATACAGGTATTTCTGACAAAGTATCTTGGAGAATGCCACCGCATACTCAGGCTGCAACTCTCCCAGCGCCTGCAGCAGAGCCTCCCAGTCCCTGTGAGGCAGGTATCTTTTATGGTGTTCTCCTATGTTTGGTTCGTAGGGCATAGGGTATGGCAGAACCACATCCACTCCGTTGTCAGCAAGCCGAAGCAGATCGTCGCTGTCCAGGTCCAGCATTCTGCGGTAGTGGGCCAGGCCACAATAGTTTTCCAAGGTGGCTGCACCTTCCCTGCTTTCTGAATATTTCATACTCTTTATGCCCTTTTGAGCCTTCTGGAGCCGATTCTTCCATATCCAGTACAGTCCTGTGAGTTCAGAATAATTCCCGTTTTTTTCCGAAATGTTCTCTCCATCACAGTCCAGAATCTCTGCCACTCTTTCCCTGCAATGGGCTGCCCCTACCTGTAGGGATTCCACCCAATCCGGCAGCACATAGTCCCGACTCAAAGGCCTGTCCCTGACGCACTTTGCCATGTACACATGTACTTCCGGCCTGGTATATCCCACTGGCAGTGCAGACAGAGGAAGGAAGTTCCCTTCACTGGAATAATAATGCCCCATCATCTCCGCCCACCTGCGGGAATCCAGTCTCACATGACGGTGCAGGCCGCAGCGCCCCAAAAGCGTTTCAATCTCCCCCATCATATTTTCCGGTGTGGCAATTAATACTTCTATCCTCTCCGCTTCCTGTCTGGAGAGTTCTGCCGCAAAGCTCTCCACCTCACGCACAGGAACCCCTTCCAGGACAGAGCTGTTCCCCTCCAGCTTTGACACCAGGAAACACCGGATATTCCGCTCCGGACAGCACCTGCGTATGGCGCGGCAGGCCCCCAGGGCCGTCCCCTGGCCTCCGTATATTACCAGATCCATGTCAGTTCCTCCTCCAGGCTGTGCTGCTTCTGTTTCCAGTCATCCCTGTATAGAGACTTCTGGACATCCGGGATTCAAACTCCTATCTTTCTATAAAATGCTTCTCGGCATGAACAATTTTGTACCTGTCCTCATGCTGCTTTATGTACACCGTCATAAGTCTCTCAGCCAGGAATCCTATATGCCTGTTCTGGTAGGGATCTTCCTTTTTTGCGCAGTGTTTTTCGCAGTAGGACAATAGCGGAAAAAGCCAGCTACAGTACTCATCCAGAACCGGGCGTCGGGCGATAAACATATTGTAGGCGTAATAGTAAATTCCATCCCGAATACATTCCGCTGCGCCTCTGTACTCCGGACACAGCTTCTCAATTCCCTCCATCATCACCTCCCAGTCCCTCTGTATATGATCCTGCGCATACACCGCCCCTACAGAAGGAAAGTTCAGAACAGGCACCGTCACCACCATATGGATATCCGAACGGGAAAGCCTGGCCAACTGCAGGGAATCCAGTACAAAATGCCGCCTGTAATGGCACAGCCCCACATACTCTGACGCCGTGTTTTTCCATATCCAGTAAAGGGCGGTAAGCTCACAATACTCCCTGTTTTTTGAAGAGATATTCTCTCCTCTGTGGTCTCTTACCTGACATAGTTCCTCCGGGGACAGGGCTGCTCCCGCCTGTATGGGTATCTCCCAGGAGAAACGTCTTCTCTCCTCCCGGATGACTTTGTCCGCATGGCTTCTGACAGAATAAATACTGACTTTTTCTGCATCTTTGATATCTCCTTCTAAGGGCAGCTCCCTGTCCAGAATCAGATACTCCTTCCCGTTTCTGCGGCAGTATTCTATGTAATAATTCCCTCTTATACAACTCCAGAGATCGCTCTCAAAAGTCAGGTACAGAAGGTTGTAAAATCCTGCCCTGTGCAGACATATGGTGATGGATTCCAGACTCCTCTCCATGGACGCCACCACCACCAAGGTATCCCGGGGCGGAAGAAGCTCCCTTCTGTCCAGAGACACCACCTGTCTGCCCAGAAACTGCGCCGGATTTGCCTCCGGTCGGGAGACCAGAAAGCAGCAGATATCAAGAAAATATGGCGCTCCTATAAGACATGTCCCCACCTCCAGGGCCACCGTCCCTGCCCCGAAAACAGCCAGGTGCCCTGCCCTCCGAAGAAGACTCACCGTCTCCCGGGCATAGTATTCTCTGCCTGTTTCTGGCGCTGATTTGGTGTTTGCTTCCTGTCCAGGTTCCGGCTGCACTGCGCCACAAAACTGCGGCTCTTTTTCTCTGCAGGGTTTCCGGCTGTATCCTGCCGCAAAACCCCGGCACAACTCTCTGATAGAGTTCCAGCACCTGTTCTGTACAGCGCTCCAGAGAATAGTATTCCAGGGCGTGCAGCTGCCCCCTGCGGGCCATCCTTCCTGCCTCCTCCGGGTTCTGCAGCGCCTGTCGGATTTTTTCCGCCAGTTCTCTGCTGTCCCCACACTGGTACAAAACCCCTGTCTTCCCGTCCTCTATCAGTTCCGGTGTGGCTCCTGCCCGGGCCCCTGCCACCAGGCAGCCTGCCAGCTGCGCCTCCACAGTAGTCCTTCCAAAAGCTTCTGCCCCGGAGCAGACCGCCACAATATCCGCCTCCTTGTAATATTTCTCCAAACTGTCCTGCCTTCCGCAGAATTCCACTTCATGCTTCAGCCCCAGTTCTTTCACCCTACGGCCCAGGAATGACATATAGTCCCCCTCCCCGCTGCCTGCAAACCGGACTCTGAAAGGGATACCCCATTTCTTCAAAAAACCCGCCGCCTCCACCAGATCTTCCTGTCTTTTCAGAGGTGTTACCACACCTGCCAGAAGGATGGAAACACAGTTGTCTCGGAAAAGTTCCTTATCTCTGCGAACATACTTCCGAACATCCACTCCGTCATAGATCACCTGTGTCCTGGAAGGAGAAAAACCTCTGTAACAGGAAGCCACATATGCAGAGACTGCGGCCACTCCTGCCGCCTGGCTGAACAACGCTCTGGCTTTCCCCTCCTCCATAAAACAGAAACCCTGGGCGGCAATGTTCTCTCTGATATGCCACACATAAGGGATTCCTGCCAGACGGGCAGCCAGAGCCCCTGTGTGGGCATAAGTGGTGTTATTGTGTACTACTTTCACATGCCCTTTCCGGATGATCTGTGCAGTCTCTTTGATGGCGTTTGTGTCCTCTTCTATGGCATGGGTTCCCTCCTGAGCCTGGCCAGAAGGCTGTGTCAGATCAGAAGCCGCCTTCAGCGCAGAAGGCCTCTTCCATGCCCAGTTCTCCTCCGATCTCCTGCACCAGTGCCTGGAGGGAACATAGGTATAGGGAATGCCCTGCTGTTCCAGGATCGCCGCGCCATTCCCGTACTCCGGCAGGATCACCGCTGTGGACATGCCCCGGCGATTCAGCTCTGTGTTCAGTTCCGCCATACACAGAAAAGCCCCCGAAGAAGAATTGTTGTCAGAAGCCATAAACAGTACGTCAATCTCTTTCTCCGGAAACGAATTTTTCTCCCTGAATTCCTGCATATAACTCCGAGCCAAATCTTCATACAAGTCCGGAGAAATCTCCCACACATTTGGAAATTTCCTTCGGTGCAATTCCTCCAGAATCTCCTTCTGCAGAGCAGGCATTGCGGCTGCAATCACATCCACAGACTCTCCACAGGAGACCAGTTCATCAATCCTATACAACGGTACTCCCAGACAGCTCCTGCAGCCCTCTTCCTTTTTACAGGTCACTGCAAACCCCTTCACTTTTTCTCCCATCCCTGCAGACATCAGGCGGGAATACACCAGCTTCCCTACCATTCCCGCCCCGTAAATGAGTATAGATTCTTTTTTCAGTTTCCGGAAAAAATCCTCTTCTTTCATCTCTCCTCCTGCCTACAGGCTTTTTCACTTTCTATCAGGACATGTTTCAGAAAATATCCGTAGCTGCCCCATGAAATTATGTTTTCCTCTGAAATTCCCAGGCCCAGAAGCTGTCTTTTCATGTCCTCATGTCCGGCCTCGGAGGCAAGCACATAAACACCATCCGGGTACATGGAAGCGCCCCGTTCCGGTGCAAAAAGCGGAATCCGGAGCCCTTCCTGCTTCTGCCCGGAAGAACTGTCCTCCCTGACTCCCGGAGCCGGAAGAAACAGGAAATTTCCCCTTACATTATTCCTCTCTGTTCCTGTGTTTCTCCCAGTGTCCTGTTCTAAGTACGCCGCTGCACCATTGTCGATGTACGCCGCAATATTCCTTCCTCTGCCCACAAGATAAAGTCCCGCCAGCCTTCCCAGGTCTCCTTTTCCGAACACCACCACACTGCGCTCTTTTTCTATGGATTCCATCTTCTGTTTCATCTGCCTGTAGACGTCATAAGTCCGGCGGAGGCGCAGCCCAAGCGCATCTGCGGACTGCCCTGCCAGCAACACCATCTCCCGCTGCGCTGCCCCCGGCACCTCCTCCTGCAGAATTCCGGAATCAAGATCCTCTTTTATATCCTGGCACATCACAGGCACATAGGCCTCCCTCTGCCCTTCCGGAAAGCTGTCATAAAATCCCAGGCAGCTGTCCACCTTCCAGCCCAGGTATATCCCCCTGTATCTGGAAAACAGCCCCTCTGCCCCCAGACGCTCTTTCAGCAGCCGGTACTCTCTCCCTAGAAGATCCATCCCCCGGGGACTGTTTACAGAAGAATCTCCGGACTTTCCGGTACCGTAGCCTTTTTCAATTTTAATAAAACACATTTGGACATCTATACAGATGCTGCTGACAACAGTCCTCCGCCTGTTTTTCCGCATCCCCGGCCCAGGCATACTGTATATCCGCTTCGCTCCCGGTACTTCTCAAGAATTGTGCCGTCCATACCTGGCATGTTCTTTTTTCCATGCCCTTGAATCCGCACTTGTGGGACTCCCTGTCTGCGGCGGTCCCCTCCTTAAGTTCCCATGGGTCCTGGCATCCCCAATACCCGGCCCCTGAAGGCCGGCTTCCAATGCCGTGCTTGTTTTTTCTATCAAAAGGCTCTCCCCGTGGTCCTTGGCCTCTTTGGTCTTCCTGGAAGGCACTCCCTTCTGGGAGGATTCCTCCGTTTATCCAAAAGCACCTCCGGTAAAATGCACCCTTCCGGCACATTCATCCTCAGGTTCTTCCCTCATGAACTTTTTCTGATCACCTATGATCATTCGGACCTCTGCCCTCCGGCGCCGGATGCTGCTGCCTTCCGGCCCCGCCCTCCTGCTCTCTTCCCCTCTGCAGCACATTCCTGGCTGTGTTCTGCCTCTCCGGCAGCTTCAGGCCGCAGACCCTGCAGTAAAAGACGTCTTCCTGCTTCTCCCCTTCTGCGCCGCAGCCGCTGCACTGACTGCTGATGCCCTTTCCAAACACCTCTGCAAACTCTATGGACCGTTCCAGACATTTCCTGGCCAGTCTGTTTTTCACATACCCTTTCTGCCACCTGCTCACGCTGGCATTGATCCTATGGTCCACCCCTGCCCGGGATGTGCCCGGGAGCCTTGGCAGATACACCGCCCGGGGCTTTTCCGCCTCCAGCATCCGGTTTATCTCCCCGTTTACATAGGTGTGCAGCGCCGCCTCCAGACGGGCCTTCCTGGCCGTGTATTTCTTCTTTCCCGGGTTGTTCCGGGCATTCCTCCGGTGTCTGGGCAGTTTCTCCCGAATGTAATCCGACAGCGCCGCCTGATATTCCAGGAATCTCTCCCCATAGGCATTTCCTCCGTCCGTCACAAACAGGCACCGCATCCCCAGGGCCAGGCCGATTTCATTCCAGTATCCCTCCTGCCGCCTGGGCTTCACCTCCACCGGCGCGCTGATAACGACTCTTCCCTCCCCGGGGTAAAGACGCACATACAGCTGCCTGTTATAGCTGATACTGTCCGTCAGGGGCAGAAACAGCCTCTGGTGCTTTTCCTTCACCGACAGGTAAATCCCATGGTCGGCATACCGGTACCCTTTGGGAGGAACAGAAAATCCTTCCGCCGCCTCCGTCCGGGGCTGCACCAGGTGCCGCCTCACCTGCCTGCGAAGGTACTGGTCCAGGGGGCGGGTGTCCAGGCCCTGACGGACTTCCTCAAAAGCCTCCGCCCATCTTCCCGACAGTTCTGCCTCCACTCCCTGCAGAATGGCCCGAAAACACTGGTCCTGCTTCATGACAAAACGCAGGTAGTGCCGCTCCCGGGGTCCCAGGTTCTGGTTGGCCCGCAGGTTCTTCTCCACCACAGTCTTTGTCCTGGCCCACTGGCCCTTAATGTCCCCCAGGGCATCGAATACAGCCAGATAGAAATACACCGAAGGCATTCCCAGCTCCTCCCGCAGCCCGCTGCGGGTCATCTCATTCTGGACCGTGTAGCCCGGCCAGAGCTTTCCCAGGCTCCCTATGCCGCTGTACCTGCGGTACACATAGTTTTTCACACGCCGGTAATCCTCTGCGATCTCCAGAAGCTTCCCCATGTCTGCTTCCGACACCGGTTCCCTGCTGTACTGGTAGACAGTCTTAAATACGACTTCCTGAGACATCCGCCTGCTGTTCCTCCCGCACATCCCACGCCGGCTCCCTCCGCCTTCAGCGTTCAAAACAAAACTTTCACATCTTACAAATCTGCCCGGCAGATTTTCGTAGAATAACTATTTCTATGAAAGTAGCAGCCAGGTTTTGTATGGCTGTTTTTATTTTTTCTTATTTTTATTCCTATACTGCTTTCATCTGGCATTCATTCTCAAAATACAATTTATATTCCAATATAGCTATTGCAATCTATTATAAAATATGATATAGTTAGGCCGTGGGAAACCATGGAGCCATGGAGCCATGGTGGCTTTACCTCCGAATCTCGGAGGGGGCATACCTCCGGACCATGGAAAGGAGGGGATGCCAATGATGATTACATATTCTAATTTGGTTCAGACTGGAATTTTCATTGTTGCCTTGATAGGTTTATGTTATACTATCTTCAGGCATAAAAATAGCCGCCACTATCACCAGTAGTGACGGCTGACCGCTTTTAGCGGAAACCAACTACGGAGGTAGAGCCGCTTTTATGGCTTCCCTCTTTATCGGTATCTTAGCACATTTCTTTTGGCTTAGCAAGATTTTTTTCTTGCCAAAAAGTTAAAAACTTTCTATAACTGACGGAAAGGAGACCGGAAGAACTGGATGGATTCAATGACAGATTTAAAACTGACTGTGGATTAACATGCCTTTCAGAGATCAGGGAGATGTCTCCGGAAACAGAATGTAAAGATAGAGTCTGCCCTCCCTGTACTCGGCGCGGATATCTCCGCCCATCCTCTCCACCAGTGTTCTTGAGATGGACAGACCCAGACCAGTGGACTTTCTGCCCGACTCCACAGTATAAAAACGGTCAAAAAGCCTGCCGGCCTGAACCGAGTTCAACCCATGAGCTTCATTGGAAAAAACGATTTCCCCGGTTTTGGACAGAGAGATCTCCAAATCTTTATAGCTGTACTTTACCGCATTGTGCAGAATATTGGAAAATACTCTGGACAGAGCAGAGCGGTCCAGAGTTCTCCAGATTTTTTCTTCCGGAATCCGAATCCGGGGGACAATGCCTCTCTGACTCAACACAGTATAGAAGGCAGCAATGCTTTCTTCCAGAATCTGACCCAGAGCCACCGGTTCCGGGGAAAGTTCCTCTTCACCAGCCAGTATGACAGAATATCGGAACAGTTCCTCTGTCAGCTGTGCCATCATTTCGGATCTGTTTCTGATAATAGCAGTATACCGCTGAGCAGATTCCGATTTTTCTTCCTGCTCCAGAAGATCCAGGTAGCCAAAGATGGCGGTGAGGGGCGTGCGAAGATCATGGGAAATATTTGTCACCGCATTTTTCAGTTCACGATCTCCCTGCTGATAACGCAGGCTCTGGATCCGGAGCCTGCGCAGCTGCGTATTCACGGCAGCCGCCAGACTCCGCATATACCTGTCGCGGCTGGAAATATCTATGAGAGTGTTGGTATCTTCTTTCAACCGCTCTTCAAAGCCGCGGCGGATTTCTTCCGCGGCCTTTCGCAGCAGACTTATTTTGACAATCAGCATAAGAAGAATAAGTGCCAATATGCCTATGGCGGCCCATAACAGGATATCGCTCAAACCAAATTCCTCCTATCTGTTTCTGCCAGTTCTGCTTTCGTCAACCCTGTTTCTGCCAATTCTGCTTTAGTCAACTCTGCTCCAACCTCTGCCACTGCTTTCGTCAACCCTGCTCCAACCCCTGCCACTGCCTTCGCCAACTCCGCTTCAATCTCTATCACCTCTGCCCCCAGCGTCAATTCAAATTTTTCCTACGGAACAGGAAAATTCCTGTGGCGGTGACAACTGCCGTAATGGACAGAGAAGACAGTATCATCTCCAGGGGATGTATCACCTTCAGGTCAAACATCTGTATGCACTGGCCTGTGGGAAGAAAATCTACCAGAAACTGGTATATTTCACGCTTTGTTCCGGCGATGTAAGACGGATTCGGTGTGGGTTCACTCATCTTCATGCCTTCCTCCGCAGTTATCAGGATTTGGTTTGTGAATTCCGGCTGCTGCAGGGCCTCATAGATAGCACTGCCCATAAGCAGAAGAGCGAAAAACAGCAACAGCGATCCCACCTCTGCCACAGCCTTGTGGGAAACCAGCATACCGATAAAAGTATAAATTGCAGAAAAAGCGGCCAGATAGCAGACGCTGATTGCCAGATAAATCAGGACGCCCTCTCCCATTTTCCAGTAGCCAAGTGTGGGTACCCCCACCAGTGCACCAATCAGCCACATAGCCAGCAGCAGCAAAGAGGCAGAAAAACTGAGGATCAAGTTGGACAGATACACCTCCAGGCGGGTATGGCCCACAATTATCTTATTCCTCAGAGTCCCCTCACTGTACTCCGGCCCAAGAAACATGCCTGTGACCACAGAGCAGAACATACCGATCAGCAGCGCATAGTGAAAATAGTAATTGTCTAAAGAATAATTATACTCCGACATCGTTTTTGATGTGGCCTGCCTGCAGCCATTCAGCATATAAATCACCGCATATAACAACAGAATAACCATGGCGGCCCAGAATACTTTATCTCTTTTCAGCCGGTCATAACCAGCGGACAATAGTTTACGCATAGACAATCCTCCCTTCTGTCATTTGCCGGAAACCCTGCCTGAGGTGCCGACGCCACCCACCAGGCTCATGTAGTAGCTCTCCAGACTCTCGTCCCGTTCCTGTACGGAAATCAGTTCACAGTGTTCTTTATCCAAAGCGGATGCCAGCTGTGAGATATGAAGCTGTGCAAAAACATCTGCTTCCCTGACAGAGTGAATTTCATAGTCCACACCCATGTGTTCCAGAACCCGGGCAAGAACTTTCGTGTCGCTCACCGTCACATGGACGCATTTTCGACAGGCCGCTTCCAGCTCCTCCGCACTCATTTCCTTCAGAATCCGCCCCCCGTCTATAAAGCCGTAATAGGTGGCCAGCCTGGAAAGCTCATCCAGAATATGACTTGAAATCAGGACGGTAATCTGCTGCTCCCGGTTCAGCTTCAGAATCAGCTCCCGCATTTCAATAATCCCCTGTGGATCCAGGCCGTTTATTGGTTCATCCAGAATCAGGAAATCAGGACTCCCGGCCAGGGCCAGGGCGATGCCAAGCCGCTGCCTCATCCCCAGGGAGAAATTGCCGGCTTTTTTCTTCCCCGTATCCGCCAGGTTCACCAGCTTCAGAGTGTCCCGAATACCGTCCAGGGAAGGAATGCCCAGGATACGGTACTGCTGCTTCATGTTTTCCTCCGCAGTCATATTCATATAAATGGAAGGGGTCTCCACGATGGCCCCCAGCCTTCGGCGGGAACTGATAATTTCTTTTTCGTCATTTCTAATTCCATACAATGTGTAACTTCCGGAAGACGGGTCCTGAAGCCCGCAGATCAGCCGGATCAGAGTGGTCTTGCCCGCGCCGTTTTTACCCACAAATCCATAGATTGACCCTTTGGGGACATGCATGGACAATGCGCTCAACGCCTTGAAATGTCCATAGCTCTTGCCAATAGCATTGGTTTCTAATACATATTCCATAGTTTTAACTCCTTTCATGATGCTGAAAAAAGTTTAACCGCCATTGGTAAAGAATACAATAAAGAAAATCGTATAGACTTGGTAAAGATTCTGCCTCTATTCTGCCCGCATCTTAAAGCCGATACCCCATACGGCCTCAATATAACCCTTTCCATCCGCCTCCCGAAGCTTCCGGCGAAGATTGCTGATGTGCATTTTCAGAGAACTGTCCGTGCAGTCCGGCGTGTCCTCGCTGATGCGGTCCAGCAGCAGGGATTTGGTTATCACCTGGGATGGGTTCTGCATAAGGAGTTTGAGGATCGCATATTCGGTCCGTGTAAGCCGCACCTGACAGCCGGCCAGAGTCACCAGGCGGGTATTTGGATCCAGGGTCAGACCGCCGAAGGTCAGGACTGAAGATACGGCGGAAGCGCTGCAAAGGCGTAGCTGTACGGCAATCCGTGCAATAAGTTCCCGTGTATCGAACGGTTTGGTGACATAGTCCACTGCGCCGTCCAAAAGCAGCTTTACTTTGCCGGGCACATCCGTTTTGGCGCTGAGCACAATAATGGGGATCCCGCCCCAGCGCTGTGTCTCCGTAAGCCGTGCCAATACTTCCTCGCCGCTGAGTCCCGGCAGCATCAAATCCAGAAGAACCAAGTCAGGCCGTGCGGATCCGGACAAATACAGAAGGGCTTCCGTTCCGGAATAAGCCCGGGAAACTCCATAACCTTCCCGGGAAAGAGTTTCTTCCAGAACATTGCCAATGTGGATATCGTCATCTATGATCAAAATTTTTTTCAAGAATAATCTTCCCCCCCATCTATGCAAAAAACATGCCTAATTATGAGGGCCATTATAAAGTATGCCCTCCTCCAAGTCAACAGCCAGCGTCTCATTTCTGCTCCCCTGTTGCATTTTACTATAGAATATGCTATGGTATCGGCATGGAAAATCATGGCACTGCCCCGGCAGGTTTGGCGTAACTACTCAAAAAATAATGCGCAGGAGGATTATCAACATGAAATTTGAACCCAGGACACTGGATTTCAAGCTCAGCCCTTACTCGGGCCTCACCAGGGAAAGCTGGCTGGAGGCAGGAAGATATCTGCTGGAAGGAATTTTCCAGCATGTGGACGGTCTTCACAGTCCGGTGGTAGTTCCCAGAAAAGAAACCCGGATTACATATCCCCACCATTGGTCTTCCCCGGAGGAACAGGCAGCCCAGCGCACCGCCGAAATCTTTGAGGGCCTCACCCGCTCCTTTTTTATCGCTGCACCGCTGATAGCCAATATTCCTGACCTGAAGATCTGCGGCCTGCCCATGGCTGACTATTACAAAAGTCATGTACTGCGGGTATGCACACGAGGAGACGAGCTCTATGTAGGTACCTATGAGGACCTGCAGGAAACCACCGGGCACGCGGATCCGTACCGGGCTTTCCAGCAAACAGTGGAGACCTGCGCCCTGGTTATCTGTCTGTGGGTCAGCAGGGATAAAATCTGGGACACCTACACCAGGGAAGAGCGGGACATAATCGCCGGATTTCTTACAAGTTATGCCCACGCAGGGACAATCCCCCACAACTGGAGGCTCTTCAACATGCTTGACATGGCCTTTCTGCACATGGAGGGCTATCCCGTCCGAAAGGAAATCATGCGCGACCACGCCCAGGCCATTCTGAATTTTTATGCAGGAGACGGCTGGTACAGGGACGGCCATTCTTTCGACTATTACTCCTGCTGGGCTTTTCAGATGTATGCGCCCATCTGGAATCTCTGGTATGGCTATGAAAACGAGCCCTACCTGGCGGAAAAGTTCCAGGAACACTCCAACAGGCTCATGGAGACCTACGGCGACTTCTTTGATCGGGACGGATGGACCAATATGTGGGGACGCAGCGGTATTTACCGCAACGCGGCCACCAGCGCCTTTGAAGGAAACCTGCTGCTGAGGGAAACCTGTGCCGACCCGGGACACGCCAGAAGAATCTGCTCAGGCTCCCTGCTGCAGTTCCTGGGAAGGGAAGATTTCCTCTACCAGGGCATTCCCACCCTTGGATTTTACGGGCAGTTTCTCCCTTTGGTGCAGAGCTACTCCTGCGCGGAATCCCCTCTCTGGCTGGGGAAAGCCTTTCTGTGTCTGCATCTGCCTGGGGATCATCCCTTCTGGACGGCCACGGAAAACAACGGTACCTGGGAAACGCTGGGAAAAAAAGAGGTCAAAGTCACCTGCCTGGACGGCCCCGCTCTGTGCTTTTCCAACCATCAGGCCAATGGGGAAACCATCCTGCGCACGGGCAAAGTGGTCAAAGAACCCGGTGCGGAGCACGACATATGGAACTATGCCAAGCTGAACTATAACACAAAATACCCCTGGGAGTCCTCCCCAAATGCTTACAGCCGCTCCCAGGAAAATGCCGTGGGCATGTTGTTCTCCGGCTGCACAGCCCAGCAGGCAGATGCCTCTTCGGCCTCCAGTTCCAACCCGCTGGCAGACTCCTCGTTGCCCGCTCCCCCTGTGGAGACACAGCAGTATGTTATGCAGGACGATGCCGCTGCTGACAGAAGGATTTCCAAACCAAATGTAACCCTCTGGCACGGGCAGAGGGAGGGGGTACTGTACCGCAGGCAGCTCTTCGACTGCCGCCTGGAAAGGGAACATCACTGGGTGCAGGCCGTGGATCTGGCTGATTTTACAGTGCCCTGGGGTATTCTGAGAGTTGACCGGCTGAAACTCTTTCGAGGCCCTGTCACCCTGACCCTGGGCTCCTATGGCTTCCCCCACAACGGCACGGAAATCATAGAGAAAACCTGCCAAAATGCCAGGGCTGTGATACTAAAAGGCCGGGATTCCAGAGGACAGGAGAAGCAGATGGCCATGACCGTCTACGAAGGATGGGAAACTCTGGCGCTGCTGTACAGCCAGGGAACCAACCCGGACTCTGAGCGCTCCATTGTGGCCTACGCCTCCATGAGCCGAAGGGAAGTCTATGGCGGCTGCGAACCCTATGTGCTGATCTCCCAGGTTATCACAAAGGAAAGCCATGAGGATTTTCTGGAAGAAGAACTATTCCCCATAGCAGAAATCCTCTCTCCCGACCTGAAAGGCTGTGGCTGTTTTGGCCCCGTTACCCTAAGGCTGAAAGACGGCTCCACCCGCAGCATTGATTTTGAAGGCGTGGAGGGAAAGCTGATGTTGTAACGACTTCGGCAGAAAAAAAGAAGAGCCGCCGCCGACTCTTCTTTTTTCTGCCACTCCCACCCGGGAGCAGCCATACTGCAATGACATATTATAAGTCAAACTTAAAATATTTGACAGCATTGTAATAAGAAATATCCTTCACAATCTCCGAAAGTGTGTCCATGTCTCCAGGGAACTCACCGTTTTCCACCCATCCGCCCAGAAGGCTGCAGAGAATGCGCCTGAAATACTCATGCCTGGTATAGGAGAGGAAGCTTCTGGAGTCCGTAAGCATTCCCACGAACCCGGAGAGGATTCCCATATTGGCCAGGGAGGTCATCTGATCCTGTATTCCCGTCTTATGGTCATTGAACCACCACGCACTGCCCTGCTGAATCTTGGCAATGGCCGTGGCGTCCTGGAAGCATCCCAGAATGGATCCAATCACATGATTATCATTTGGATTCAGGCTGTAAAGCACCGTTCTGGGCAGCTGATCCGTGGTGACAAGGGCATTCAGAAACTCTGCCAGCTGCCAGGAAGGGGCATCGTTGTTGATACAGTCAAAGCCCGTGTCCGGCCCGATTTTCTTGTACATGGGCTTGTTGTTGTCCCGTCTGCAGCCAAAGTGCAGCTGCATGGCCCAGTCTCTTTTGTGGTATTCCCTGCCTGCAAAGAGCATAAAAGCAGTGCGGAATTTCATCCCTTCCTCGTGGGTGGGTTTCATCCGGTTGAGCCTCTTCAGGAAAATTGCCTCAATCTCGTCATCCCCCGCCGGCGCATACATAACATACTCCAGGCCGTGGTCGGACACCCGGCATCCCATGGACGCAAAGAAATCCATCCGGCGCAGCAGGGCCTCTTTCAAAGCGGCAAAGCTGTTAATCTCCCCCATGCCCGCCGCAGCGGCCAGTTCATCCAGATAGGACAGATAATCTGACTTTTCAATATCCATGGCCCTGTCAGGTCTCCAGGCTGGCAGAACTTTCACGTCAAAGCTTTTGTCCTCTGCAATCTTCTTATGCCATTCCAGGGTATCCACAGGATCATCCGTGGTGCAGATCAGCGTCACATTGCTCTGCTTTATAAGGTTCCTCACCGACATGGAAGGCTGGGCCAGTTTTTCATTGCAAAGGTTCCACACCTCGTCCGCGCTCTTCCGGTTCAGCACACCGTGATAGCCGAAATACCGCTGCAGCTCCAGATGGCTCCAGTGGAAGAGAGGATTTCCTATGGCCCTGCCCAGGCACTCCGCCCACTTACAGAATTTTTCATAGTCAGATGCATCTCCGGTGATATACTTCTCCTCCACCCCGAAAGAACGCATAAGTCTCCATTTGTAATGGTCGCCTCCCAGCCACACCTGGGTGATATTCTCAAACCGGCGGTCCTCCGCGATCTCCCTGGGGCTGACATGGCAGTGGTAATCCAGTATGGGGGTTCCCTCTGCATAGTCGTGAAACAGCTTCCTGGCCGTCTCCGTCTCCAGCAGGAAATCTTTGTCCATAAACGCTTTCATGTGACTCTCCTTCCTAAAGAACTGTTCATCGCTGACAGTCATTCCTCAGCCTCCAGGCCGCCGGTCTTATTCCTCACCGCTGCCCCTGGTGTTGATCCACTTCAGATAGCCGTTGATAAAAGGATCCAATCCTCCGTCCAGCACGGCTCCCGCATTGCCGGATTCCACTTCCGTCCGGTGGTCCTTTACCATGGTGTAGGGCTGCAGCACATAGGAGCGGATCTGGTTCCCCCAGCCGATATCCTTCACTTCCCCCCGAATGTCGGAAAGTTTCTCCACATTCGCCTCTTTCTTCAGCAGATACAGCTTGGCCTTCAGCATCTGCATGGCCTTGTCCTTGTTCTGGAACTGACTGCGCTCATTCTGGCACTGGACCACAGTTCCCGTGGGAATATGAGTGATCCGGATGGCGGAGGAAGTCTTGTTGATATGCTGTCCGCCGGCGCCGCTGCTGCGGTAAGTGTCAATGCGCAGGTCTTTCTCGTCGATTTCCACATCCAGATCTTCCTCAATGTCCGGCATCACATCCAGGGAGACAAAGGAAGTCTGGCGCTTGCCCTGGGCGTTAAAGGGGGATATTCTCACCAGTCTGTGAACTCCTTTTTCCGACTTCAGGTAGCCGTAGGCATTGGTTCCGTTCACCTGGAAGGTCACGGACTTTACTCCTGCCTCGTCCCCGTCCAGGTAGTCCAGTTCCTGGAGCTGGAATCCCTTCCGCTCGGCCCATCTGGTGTACATGCGGTAGAGCATGCCGCACCAGTCGCAGCTCTCCGTGCCTCCCGCTCCGGCGTTCAGCTTCAGAATGGCATTGTTGGCGTCATACTCCCCTGAGAGAAGAGTGTCCAGGCGCAGAGCCTCGAATTCCCGGATAAATTCATCCATCTCCCCCCGGATCTCCGGCACCAGAGAGGCGTCTTCCTCCTCATACCCCATCTCAATCAGGGTCAGTATGTCCTCCCGCTGCCTGGAAAGCTTCTCGCAGCCCTCCACCACATCTTTTAAATTCTTCAGTTCTTTTACCTTATTGTTGGAGCTCTCAGGATCATCCCAGAATCCAGGAGCCTCCATTTCCATCTCCAGCTCTTCTATCCTCTTCGCCTTGTTAGCGAGGTCAAAGTGAATCCCTCACTTCCGCTAATGGAGTTTCATAAGATAAGATTTCTGCTTTCATCTGGTCTAATTCAACCACTTAACGTCACCCACTTTCATTTTTATTTGTGTATATTCTGTCTGTACTTCCTGTCTGCGGGCCCACTCCATGACTGTCATTTCCGGCCGCAGCACTGCTTGTATTTCTTGCCGCTGCCGCAGGGGCAGGGAGAGTTGGGATATACTTTTGCGGCAGCACGCTTTGAAGGAGCCTTGGCCACAGAGTCGTCCTTATTGGTGCCTGTGATCTTTGTCACCTGTTCCCGCTCCACCTTCTGCTCCACTTTGATATGGAACAGCATCCGGACCGTCTCCTCCTTAATGTTCTGGGTCATCTCATCAAACATATTGTAGCCGCTCATTTTGTATTCCACCAAAGGATCCCTCTGGCCGTAGGCCTGCAGGCCGATGCCCTGGCGCAGCTGCTCCATGTCGTCGATATGATCCGGCCACTTCCTGTCGATAACCTTCAGCAGAACCACCCTCTCCAGCTCCCGAATGGCCTCCGCGTTGGGGAACTCGGCCTCCTTGCTCTCGTAGAGCTTCACCGCCTCCTCCTTGAGCTGCTGCTTCAGGCTGTTCTTTCTGGGCTTTGCCACCCTCTCCGCCGTCACAGGCTCCAGGGGAATGGTGGGCAGCAGCAGAGTGTTCAGCTCGTTAAAGTTCCACTCTTCCACTTCCGCCTCATCATTTATACTGATATCCACGCAGTTTTCCGCAATATCCGTAATCATCTTGTAGATAAAATCCCGCATGCTCTCGCCGTTGAGCACCCTGCGGCGCTCGTCATAGATGATCTCCCTCTGCTCGCTCATAACCCTGTCATACTCCAGCAGGTTCTTGCGGATACCAAAGTTATTGTTCTCAATCTTCTTCTGCGCCGACTCAATGGCGCTGGTCAGAGCCTTGTGCTCAAGCTCCTGTCCCTCCGGCACACCCAGAGCGTTAAACATGCCGATCAGCCTCTCGGATCCGAACAGACGCATCAGGTCGTCCTGAAGGGAGATATAAAATTTGGACTCACCCATATCACCCTGGCGCCCGGAACGGCCACGAAGCTGATTGTCGATACGTCTGGACTCATGCCGCTCTGTGCCGATAATCTTCAGTCCCCCGGCAGCCTTGGCCTCCTCGTCCAGTTTGATATCCGTACCACGCCCGGCCATATTGGTGGCGATTGTCACCGCCCCGTGGATACCTGCATCCGCCACAATCTCCGCCTCCAGCTCATGAAACTTTGCGTTCAGCACCTTGTGCTTGATTCCCCTTCTGGAGAGCATCTGACTCAGTTCCTCGCTGGCCTCAATGGTGATCGTGCCCACCAGAACCGGCTGCCCCTTGGCATGGGCCTCCTCCACCGCGTCCACAATGGCCTTCAGCTTCTCCGCCCTGGTCTTGTACACTGCATCCTGGTGATCCACACGGGCCACCGGCCTGTTGGTGGGAATCTCCACTACATCCATGCCGTAGATTTCCCGGAACTCCTTCTCCTCCGTGAGGGCAGTACCGGTCATACCGCACTTTTTGTCAAAGAGATTGAAAAAGTTCTGGAAGGTGATGGAGGCCATGGTCTTGCTCTCCCGCTTCACCTTCACGTGCTCCTTGGCCTCAATGGCCTGGTGCAGTCCGTCGGAGTAACGCCTGCCGGGCATAATACGCCCTGTAAATTCGTCTACAATCAGCACCTGATCGTCCTTCACCACATAGTCCTGGTCACGGAACATCAGATTGTGAGCCCGCAGCGCCAGCATCACATTGTGCTGGATCTCCAGGTTCTCCGAATCGGCATAGTTTTGAATGTGGAAGAAATTCTCCACCTTCTTCACCCCGGCCTCGGTGAGGTTGATGACCTTGTCCTTCTCATTTACAACAAAATCACCGGTCTCCTCCTGAACCACGCCCATAATGGCGTCCATCTTGGTCAGCTCCTGTACGTCCTCGCCCCGCTGCATACGGCGGGCAAGCAGGTCGCACATTTCATACAGAGCCGTGGACTTGCCGCTCTGGCCGGAGATAATCAGAGGTGTCCTGGCCTCGTCTATCAGCACCGAGTCCACCTCGTCTATAATGCAGTAGTGCAGATCCCGCAGCACCAGCTGTTCCTTATAGATGACCATATTATCCCGCAGATAGTCAAAACCAAGCTCGTTGTTGGTCACATAGGTGATGTCGCAGCCGTAAGCCTTCTGACGTTCCTCACTGTTCATGCCATTCAGCACCACTCCCACGGTGAGTCCCAGAAACTCGTGAATCTGTCCCATCCACTCTGCGTCACGCTTTGCCAGGTAATCGTTTACCGTCACCACCTGGACTCCCTTTCCCTCCAGGGCATTCAGATAGGCGGGCAGCGTGGAGACCAGAGTTTTTCCCTCGCCCGTGCGCATCTCCGCAATGCGGCCCTGATGCAGCACAATGCCGCCCAGCAGCTGCACACGGAAATGTTCCATATTCAAAACTCTCCTGGCAGCCTCCCGCACGGTGGCATAGGCCTCCGGCAGCAGATCGTCCAGGGAAGCTCCTTCCTGAAGCCTTTTTTTGTACTCGGCGGTCTTTCCCTTGAGCGCCTCGTCGGAGAGAGCCTGCATCTCAGAGCGCAGGCTTTCAATTTTGTCTGCCAGCGGGGCGATGTTCTTTATCTCCCTCTCGCTGTGTGTGCCAAATATTTTATCAACTATTTTCACTTTTATCCATACCTTTCCATGGCCCGTCTAAAAACTCTCCCGCTATTGTAACAGATTTCTCCCATAGATTCAACACCAACGTGCAGAAGCGGCCACATTTCCAGGCCCGGGCGGATCTGCCGGACTTCTGCAGGTCACACTCCCTGGCCGCGCTTTTTCTTCAGGACTGACGTCACCGCCACGTCCACCGCGATAACCAGTCCCAGAAGCACAAAAAACACCACCACCGGAACCACTGTGTGCAGGAGCTTTTGCTCCTCATAATCTTCTTCCGCGAACATGACCAGAAGCATCTCCTCATCCAGACCATGCTCCGCGATATCGGAGGCCAGGTACTCTGCCTCCTCCCGGGTCATGTGCTCCGGCCGCCCCAGGGGCAGCTGCACCTTTCCGCCTCCCAGAAGGTATTTAATATAGTAGGCATCGTCCAGATACGCCGCCACATAATTGCCGTCGGGAAGTTTTACCATATAATAACGGTTATAGACATTTTCCACCAGAATACTGTTCTGGATGTAGGTGGAGCGCTGCCTGCGGTTGGACCGGTATCCCCTTCTGGTGTTCGTACTCACCTTGTCCGTGCCGCTTTTGAGCCGATAGAGATCCAGGGGAATGATGGAGTCCGTCTCAAAAGTGATGTAGTCTAAACTGGTCAGATCCCGAAACTGCTCCATGCTCTCCAGCTCCGTTACCCCTTCCCCGGCAGGCCGCCCGGCAAACTGGCCGTAGTTATAGGGCTCTGCCGCCAGCTCCGCAGCTCCCATCTTCCCCTGAAACAGGTGCAGCGCCAGGTTAGGAGGAAACTTGTACGCAATCCATATGCAGAAGAGCACCACCACAAAAGTCAGAGCCGTTCCAAGGACTTTGCTCAAAGGTTTCTTTTCTTTATTCATGCCTTCTCTCCTTTTGCTTTATCCCCTATTTTATTCTCTCCCGCCTGACATTGCAAGTTTTTTGTGCGTTATGCTTGAAAATACCCCGGAATTTAGTATAATAAAATCAATTGGCGGCGGTCCGGATACAAAAAGTCCTTTCAGACCATGCCTGAAACCGGCAAATCCCTTTTTTCTATCCCGGAGGATGATTATGGCAAGCAAAAAAAGCAAATGCCCCATGTGCAGCACAAAGCTGAAGATGATAAATGGACGAATGACCTGTAAAAGCTGCGGATACTATCTGCGCGGCGCAGAAAACAGCGATTCCCAGTTCGGACAGTTCCAGACAGGGAACCAGAGCGGACAAGGAGAACAGAACAATGCCGGAAGCCAGGGCGGACAGCACAGTGCAGGAAACCAGAGCGGGCAGGATAAGACAATCTACCGTCCTGTACCCACTCAAGTGCCAATCCCCGGAAAAAAAGGCGGCGTCAATCCTGCCGTAATTGCCATCCCTATTGCGGCCAGCGCGGTCCTGATCGGGATCTTTGGCTACCTGATACAACAGAGTCTGCCCAAGCCACATGACATCAGAGCCAGTCAAGAGATTCCCTCCTCCGAAACTTCCCAGAACAACTCCGGCGGGCGGATCACCGGCGGATACGCCTCATCCAAAGAAGATGAATCCGACAAAGTCCGCAGGCCCGAATCCCTGTTTTTCCAGCAGCTGGCAGAAATTATCTGGGAAAAAGATTACGAATCCGTCACTCCCCAGGAATATGCCAGCCTTACAGCCCTTCAGATCAACAGGGAAGAAAAAAGCATATACTACCAGATTGACAACGGCGACACCCATCCCCTGACTTACCGGGACGCCTCAGACATGGATTACGCCGATCTTGCCTGCTTTACCGGCCTGGAATGGCTCTCTATTGACGATGACCTGGACGTAGGAGATCTGGACGGCGTGGAAAATCTGTATGCCGTCTACACAGAAAATACTTTTGAGGAATACGCCCGAATCATCCCAAACCCGGAGTATATCCACTCCCTGTGGGTGGTGGAAGACTTCTTTAACGAAGACCTCAGCGGGATAGAAAACTTTCCCAACCTGCTCTACCTGAATGTGGCATACACTTCCCTGACAGATATCTCTGACCTGACAGCTTTTCCGAATCTTCTGGGCCTCTACCTGGAGGACTGCGACGAGCTAACCGACTACAGTCCTTTAATGACTCTGACCAAACTGGAAGAACTGACCATCGAGTCCAGTCAGCTCAAGAGTATTGACTTCATACGACAGATGCCGGGCCTTACCCACCTGGGCATTTCAGACAGCAAGATCAACTCTTTGGAGGCTCTGGAAGCCTGCCCCGGGCTCACAGACCTGGAATTGGTGGACAACTATGAAGTGGACGATTACTCTATTGTGGGCAGCCTGGAACTGCTCAACAGCCTGACCCTGGAGCTGAACTGGGGCGGAGATCTTCCCTCCTTTGAAAAGCTGAAGAACCTGGAATACCTGACCATAAAGTATGCCGGAGATTTGTCCCCCCTGAAAGACGCCACCAGTGTGACATACCTGTCCCTGAAAGAATGTTCCGGCTGGGAACTGGAGACCGTGGCTTCCATGAAAGAGCTGGTCATGCTGACCATAAATGATTTTTCCTCCCTGGTGGACTCTCTGGAGCCCCTGACACAGCTGCCGAAGCTGGAGATACTGGACTTGTCAGATACCCATGTATTCGGCAATGTGGAGTACCTCTTTGGCATTCCCACCCTGAAAAGGCTGTACCTGGATGACTGTCAGCTGGGCCTGGACTTTGACAAAATGCCCCAAAACGATACCCTGGAAGTGCTCTCCATGGGCAGCATGACCATTTTAAAGGATCCTTCACACAATAACGGCGAATATGTCTCTCTGTCGGAACACTATGACATGTTCAGCCATTTTCCCAGCCTCACAGAGCTGGATGTGGCTTCCCTGCAGCTGGACAGCATAGATTTTGTGGAGAATCTTCCCAACCTGCAGTATCTGGACATCACCAACAACAATGTCACCAGCCTTAAGCCCCTGGAACAGCTGAAGGATTTTGAAACTGTCTGGTGCGGCAAGAACACTATCCTGGAAAATATCTCCACGGACAGCGACATCTGGGTGATTATGTCAGACTGACAGGACCCTGAACTGTTGCTCACAAAATACTGTACGGCAAAATCTTGTATCCCACATCTTGATTTCCCAAGGTGAATGGAGTAGAATAAGATACAAATCCATTTATTACCATCTGTCAAGGAGAGAATGCCATGTATGAGATGAAACCTGAGTACTACACCGGAATAGCTACCATCGACCAGGAACACAAGAGGCTGTTTGAACTGGCCCAGGAAACCCATGATCTGCTGAATGATAACCTCCTGCACGACAAAACCCAGAGTCTCACCAGCCTGATTTCCGAGCTTATCGACTACACCAAGACTCACTTTGCGCATGAGGAAGCCTATCTGGACAGTATCCAATATGCCCATATTCCTGCCCATGTGGCCCTGCATCGGAAATTTGAGGAAAGCCTTATGGAGTTTGATTTCGATGCCATAGAAGAGGATCCCGACAGCCAGGATGAGATTGTGGAAAAGCTTCTGGACTTTCTGGTCACTTGGCTGATCACACATATTATGAAGGTGGATATGCTTTACACAAAATAAACATGCAGCCTATGCACACAGCCTGGAGAGCAATTTCCGCACACGCCCGGTATATAACACGTTAAAACACAGCGGGAGCGGCGCCGTCCTATAAAACGGTGCCGCTCCTGTTTTTTGCACTCTCACAGGCTGGAGGCTTTAAAGCCCGCTGAACAGACCTGTCAGGCCCTGATATGCCGCCAGTGCCCCAAGGCTGCCGGATGACAGACCACCGGACGTCAAACCTGCCAGACCCCGCCAGGCCCCCAAACCACCAGATGACAGCCCTGCCACAGTTCCCATACCGCTCTGCAGATACAGGTTCTGCACCATCATCTGTTTCACCAAACGGCTGGTCTGCTTACAGGTCTCACAGCAGGCCTGGGTATCCTCTGACACAGCCTGCTCTCCCTTCCTGCTGCCTTCTGCCTTCTGCAATATCTCCGAAAAATTTCTGCTTCCGGAGACAATTCCGCCCGCCTTTTTAACACCATGCAGCTTCTCCACATCTCTCATTCCAAGACTGTTAATATACATGTCTCTCCTCCATTCCCGTCCGGAAAGCGGAAAGCTTCAAACCACCGCTATTCCGATTGTCATTCACACCAATTACTCGTCACATTCGATTTATCCTTCACCGTGATCTGCCGGCTTCACACCACTTTTCTTCCCTCTCCTGGAGCAGTACAGCCACACAGAATATACCATCCTCTGTCCGAATATCCATGTCTCCCAGGTATTTTTCCGCCTCCCTCCTGACATTGGACAAGCCTATGCCATGGGCGGCCAGGCTCCCCGGGACTGCCTTCTTGGTTGACAGCGGCAGTCCGTCCTTTCCAAAAACAGGCCTGCCTTTACAGGAATTTTTCACCTGGATCAGAAAGAACTTTTTCTCCCTCCTGCCGGAGAGAGATACAAAGCGGCCGTCACCCTGCTGTTCCGCACAGGCCTCCAGGGCATTCTCCAGCAGATTGCTCAAAATGATCCCCACATCATAAGGATCGTATCCACCGGAAGAGGGAAAACGGAACACCGAATGAAAACACACACCCGCCCCGGCGGCCTCCCTGGCCCGTCTGTTTACAATGACATCCGTGATCAGATTTCCAGTGTGAATGGGGAAAGAATACTCCTCCATACCCTCACTCATTCTGGCCAGATAGCCCCTCAGGTCCTCCCGGCTTCCGTGCTCCATGATTCCCATCAAATTGGCCAAGTGATTCCGCATTTCATGTCCCATACTGCGCAGGCTGTCATAGAGTTCTCCTGCCTCTTTCAGGCGCTCCTTCATTGCCCGGACCTGCTGTTCCCGGACAGCCGCCTTCCTGCGCTCCTCCTCCATAAAAGTCATTTTTCGGCAGACGGCAATAACCGCCAGAATGCCCCCGTAAAAAGATGCCGCTATCAGAGGAACAATACCCAGAAACACAGGAAATTCCTCGTACAGCCAAAATGCCACACCCTCCTTGTCCACCACCAGAAGACGCAGAATCACATTCACAAACAGGATTGCCGCCACAGGAGGCCAAAGCAAAAAACACAGTGTTTTCACAGACAGTGTGGACTCTGTTTTTCCAAGCTGCCTTCCCACCCCCAGAAGCATCAGAACAAACAGCAAAAACTGAGAAGCAAAGCCAAAGGCATAGTTCCATGCCGCTCTCAGAAACACCTCCTCCGGCGTCCTGACATCCCGCAAAAAATACTCATTCAGCCAGAAATCCACACTTCTCATAATCATCATACTGAGACTTTTCACGCTGAAAAAGATCACAGACAGCAGAAGCGCAAGCCTTCTCTCCACATGAAGCTTTCCAGCCGCTGCTCCAAGCAGAACTACTATAAATACCATGTGCAGCCAGCCCATTCCCTCCGGGGTTGTAAACAGAAAAAACACACCTCCATAGACCAGAAATACCATACTTCCTGTTTTAAGCTTCCCCTTTTTATCCCCTGGAATGCTCCGAAATCCGGCATATAATATCCCCATGCATGTGCCGGACAGAAGGACTTCCACCAGCAGCATAACTCGGTGAAATGCTCTAAAAGACACTTCGCTCACTTCCCGGTCCCTCCCTGCTGCAGAAAACGCAGATATACTTTTACAAAGTCTCCATACTTGTATTTTGAGACAGGAAGCCTGACGCCGCCTGTAAGCATCACCTCTGTTCTGCTGTATGACTCCACATGGGAAAGACCGGCCAGATAGCCTTTGTGAATCCTGAAAAATGCTTCTCCCAGAGCCTCCTCCAAATCCCGGATCCTGGCATAGTACTCCACTTGCCGGTCTTCCAGATGCAGGATTACCTTATGTCCCCGGCTCTCCAGATAACGAATGCTCTGGATCGGAACAGCCCTGCTCACGCCGCCCCAGTGAACCATCAAAGTGTTTCCCTGTGTCTTTTCCAGGTTCTGTCCCGGACAGTTTTTTCTCTCCTTTTCGGACCGGTAATCTCCCTCCACAACCTGCAGAGCCCTGTGAAAAATCTCCAGAAAACGCCTCTCCTCAATGGGTTTCAGCAGGTAGTGGAAGGCACCCACATCAAAGGCATCATAGACATATTCCTCATATCCTGTCACAAAAATAATCAGGGGCTGCTTCCCTTCTCCCTCCCGGATTCTCCTGGCAAGAGCCATACCATCCATCCTTTGTTCAGGCCCTGCAGTGCAGAGCGGCTTTCCCTCCTGGCTCCCTGTCCCGGCTGCGCAGTTCCACCTTTTCTCCTGGCTCCCTGTCCCGGCTGCGCAGTTCCACCTTTTCTCCTGGCTTCCTGCCCCGGTAGCGCAGTTCCACCTTTCCTCCTGGCTCTCTGTTCCGGTTGCGCAGGCTGATGTCATTTCTTCCCAGTCCTGCCCCCTGTACTCTCCTGCATTATAGAGACTTCCCACTCCAGTCCCGGCGCCCAGCTCTATATCCAGAAACAACAGATCATGTTCCCTTCCACTGGAAAGGTACTCCTCTGCGGAGGTATATTCCGTCACCTCCCAGTTCCCGCACTGCCCCCTCACCAGCGCTGCCAGGTAAGCTCTCGCCCCATCCTCATCATCACAGACTCCGATTCTTAGCATTTCACTCCACTCTCCATACTGCCCCGGCTCTTCTCCACATCCCCTGTATCGGAAAAACCGGAAGAATCTTAACCGCTCCTGCACAAGAAGCGCTTTTGACAGCGCAACTGGACAGACGCTTCTTCGCCACCGCCCCTTTCCCGGGTATCCAATTACTTTTCCCAGGCTTCTTCCCCGCTGCGCAAAAACAGCCAGGAACAACAGATAAAATCCGCCGTCCCTGGCTGTACCTATTTCCAACCTGCCCAAACCATACCCTGGCAGTTCTCACTCTCTGGTAGGATTTACATGGATCATACAGTGCTTGCAGTCCGGAAAACTTCCCTCTATGCTGTCATGCACTTTCTCAGCGATCTCATGAGCCTCCCCCAGCTTCAGTTCCCTGTCAACCAGAATCTCCATATCCACATAAATCCTGGCCCCAAAAAGCCTGGTTTTCAGATCGTCGATCCCCTGCACGCCCTCCACCCCCATTGCCGTGTCCCGCATGCGGCCTTCCACCTCTATGTCACACCTGTGATCCACCATCTTGTCCAGGCCATCCTTAAATATGTCATAGGCCGCCTTCAAGATGCACAGGCTGATCACAATGCTCGCCAGAGGATCCATCACAGGAAATCCAATCCTGGCAAACAGAATGCCCACAAAGGATCCCACAGAGGAAAGGGCATCCGATCGGTGATGCCAGGCATCCGCCATCAAAGCTCCCGAGTTGATCCGCCGGGCTGCCGCCCTGGTATACCAGAACATCCACTCCTTGGCCCCAATGGAAATCACTGCCGCCACCAGGGGAAGCCTGCCCGGGATCTCCATCTTCCCAAAATTCCCCGCTGCAATTTTCCCAATCCCTGAGATACCGATCCCCGCCCCCACAAGCCCCAGGAGCATAGCCAGGATCAGAGCGGCCACACACTCCATTCTTTCATGCCCGTAGGGGTGATCCTCATCCGCCTTTTTTCCCGCAACCTTCACACCGATGATCACGACAAAAGTACTGAACACATCCGATGCCGAGTGAACTGCATCCGACACCATGGCACTTGATTTTCCAATCACTCCCGCCGCCAGTTTGGCCAGGGACAACAGGAGATTTACAACGATACTGACTGCTGAAACCCTGTAGGCAAGCGCCTCATTCCGGTCGGTCCCAGCCCCCTTTTTTACCTCTTTTACTTTGCCCACTGCTCCCTCCTCCTGCTGCCTTCCCCAAACCTGAGACAGCTCTTTTTTCACTATTCTAAAGTCGCCCCAAGGAGTTCTTCCGATGCTTTCAGCACTTTCATAACTTCCTTCCATCCACTCACACTCATGGATGTCTCAAACTCCCCCATAATTTCTTTATTGGGTAGCCAAATCTGTCACACAGTTCCTTTACTTCCTTTTCCGTGAAACCGGTATATTCTTCCAGCTCCTTCTGATCGGTCATGGTTTATCCAGGCTATCAGATTAGTCTTATCCACATAAATTCTCGAACGGATTGTCTCCCGAAAACTGCTGTTTCCAGGGTTCAGGTAATATCCCATAACCGATCCTCCGGCATGATATGGGCAAGTAGATTCCTATTGTCCCATATTAGCAATAAGGCTATCCTCTACTGCCAATAGAGGATAGCCTGTTATTATTTTATCACCTTTCAATTATGCCGCCGGATATACCTGAATCCATCAGCACGTAGAATGATTATAAACCAACATTGGGGATTTTGCAAGAGAAAATGGAAAGAAAACCATCAAGGAATCCACTCCCTATACTTTTTCCCCTCCAAAATATCTGCAATCCGCTCACAAGCATGACCATCACCATAAGGATTACAGGCACGGGACATTTTAGTATATTCGTTTTTATCTTCAAGCAAAAGCTTAAAGGTCTGATATATCGTTTCTTCATCGGTTCCTACAAGTTTTAATGTTCCCGCATCAACGCCTTCCGGTCTCTCCGTCGTATCCCTCATCACGAGAACCGGAACTCCATAACTGGGACATTCTTCCTGGATTCCACCGGAATCCGTCAGACAGAGAAACGACCTCGCCTCAAAGTTATGGCAGTCAAATACCTCTATCGGCTCAATGATATGAATTCTACTGCATCCGCCAAGTTCCTGATTGGCAGCCTCACGTACCGTTGGATTCATGTGAATCGGATATACGGCTTTACAATCTGGATGTTCATCCAATACTCTTCTGATAGCCCGGAACATATGATGCATTGGTTCACCTAAATTTTCTCGTCGATGGGCTGTAATAAAAATCATTTTGCTCTTTCCTACCCAGTCAAGCTCTGGATGAGTATAATCTTCCCGCACTGTATGCTGCATGGCGTCGATGACTGTATTTCCGGTGACATAAATGCTATCAGGCTTTTTACCCTCTTTTAGAAGATTGGACTGGGACAACGGTGTAGGTGCAAAATTATATTGGCTGATGATTCCCACAGCCTCCCTGTTGAATTCTTCTGGATAGGGAGAATAAATATTATATGTACGAAGACCTGCTTCGACATGCCCCACAGGTATTTGAAGATAAAAACATGCAAGTGCCGTGGCAAAAGTTGTCGTTGTGTCTCCATGAACCAGAACTATATCAGGCCTCACCTTTTCAAGTACCATCTTAATGGAATCAAGAATATTGGCAGTTATGTCAAACAGCGTCTGTTTTTCCTTCATAATGTTTAGATCATAATCAGGAATAACTCCAAATGTTGAAAGCACCTGATCCAGCATCTGCCGGTGCTGAGCAGTTACGCAAACGATTGCTTCCAACCCCTTTCTTCTCTTCATTTCATTGACCAGGGGGCATATTTTAATAGCCTCCGGTCTTGTCCCAAATACACACATTACTTTCTTCATAGACTCATCTCCCAACTTTTCCAAACTTTCTTAGGCACTATTTTAAATAAAATCACATTTGCCACAAATACGGCCGTACATTCACAAATAAAAATAACCATTCCAGATACAAGAAACGACAGTATCGAATGAACACTAACTGGCCAAAAAATATATATGCAGACATTGCATCCCAGAACAAAAGCTGATGTAGTCATCAATGGCAGATACTTTTTTATATTCAGCTTAAGCATTGATTTTTTGAGATAGACAGCAAAGTATACAAGTCTATAAACTATTGCTGTCAATGTCCCTATGGCCACACCTGCTAAGCCCCATGTAGTAATGAGTGCAATGGAGACTCCCACATTTAACGTAAGTAGGTAATCATCCGTACCTTGACTTTCAAAAATAGCCACCTGTTTA
>CAJUNZ010000011.1 GCA_910587755.1 uncultured Acetatifactor sp.
TGTTGTGGTGGTTTGCGAAGGGGGCGGCGACCCCCTGGTGGCGGGAAAGGTGGTCCGGGGAAAACGGCTTGGCCGGAACCTGGGATTCCCCACGGTGAACCTGCTGCCGGACGCACGGAAGCTGCTGCCTCCCAGAGGGGTCTATTTTTCCCGGGCCCGGCTGGAAGATAAAACCTACAGGGCCATCAGCAATGTGGGATACAAGCCCACCGTCACCGACGAGAGGGTCACGGGGGTGGAGACCTATCTGTACGACTTCCAGGGAGATGTCTACGGGAAGGAGATTGAGATTTTCCTGTACGCCTTCCACAGGCCGGAAATGCGCTTTGAGAGCGTGGAAGCTCTGGGCAGGCAGCTGCAGAAAGACATTGCCGCAGGAGCCGCCCTGGGAGAATGGGAGGCCTGATCCGCCGGGATTGGGAGAAATGTCACTGCCGCCGGAGTTTTAACTGTTTCTAAGTCTGCCGAATGCAAGAATATCTTGGATTCCGGCAGACTTTTTAGATAAAAGTCCTTGTAATTTCTCCCTTTTTCCCGTAAAATGGTAAAGTATGTGTCAAAAAATGTTGGAAATTTCGGAACCGGATGTTTTAGCCGGGCCTTGAGACGGGGTGTGAAAATGAGCGCGGAGATAGTATTGTCAATGGCCGGAGGCCTGGGACTTTTTCTGTTCGGCATGCGGGTGATGAGTGATTCCATAGAAAAGGTTGCCGGTGCCAAGCTGCGGCGGATTCTGGAAATTTTTACAACGAACCGCTTTTCCGGTATGATTGTGGGTGTTGTATTTACTGCTATTATTCAGTCGTCATCGGCCTGTACGGCCATGGTGGTCAGCTTTGTCAATGCCGGCCTGATGAACCTGTACCAGGCGGCCGGCGTCATTTTCGGGGCCAATATCGGCACCACGGTCACTTCACAGCTGGTATCTTTCAATCTTTCGGCCTATGCGCCCGTGATCCTTCTGGCGGGGGTGCTGACAGCCATGTTCTGCGGGAAGGAGCAGGTGAAGAAGTTCGCGGATATCATTATCGGCTTCGGCGTGCTCTTTCTGGGCCTCAGCACCATGTCCTCCTCCATGGCGGGCATGAGGGAGGTGCCGCAGATTGTGGATCTGCTTGCCTCCCTGACAAATCCCTTTCTGGCCACCCTCACAGGACTGCTTTTGACCACCGTCATCCAGAGCTCCTCGGTGACGGTGAGCATTGTGCTGCTGCTGGCAAACCAGGATCTTCTGGGCCTGCCTGTGGCGCTTTACATTATACTGGGGTGCAATATCGGCGCCTGCTCCACGGCGCTCCTGGCCTCCATGGCAGGCAAGAAGGACGCCAAGAGAGCGGCTCTGATTCATTTCTGGTTCAATGTCATCGGCACGGTGATCCTGTACGGGGTGCTTTTTGCGGCTCAGGATCAGGTGATGGATCTGATCTGGCTTCTGTCCACGGACAAGGGGAGATTTGTGGCCAATGCCCACACATTGATCAAAGTATTCCAGGTGATCCTGCTGTTTCCTTTTTCCAAGTGGATTGTGCGGCTGGCCTGCGCCTGTGTGCCGGGGGAGGACAGGAAAGTCAACTACCGGGAGAGCCATCAGCTGGAGTACATAGGGGAGAAGGTGGTGTTCAACCCGGCCACCGCCGTGATCGGTGTGGTGAAGGAGCTTGACAGGATGGCCACTCTGGCCAGTGAGAATTTAAACCGCGCCATGAATGCCCTGCTCACTCTGGACGAGGAGGACATTCGGGAGGTCTATGCGGTGGAGGAGAATATCAACTTTTTAAATCATGCTATTACGGACTATTTGGTGAAGATCAACCAGACCACGCTGCCTGTGGAGGATTTAAAGAGTATCGGCGCTCTGTTCCATGTGGTCAATGATATTGAGCGTATCGGGGACCATGCGGAGAATGTGGCGGATGCGGCAAAGCAGCGCAGGGAGGAGGGGATTGAGATCAGTCAGGACGCCCAGAGGGAGCTGGCGGAGATGATGGAGATGGTGAACAGGCTGATCCGGTATTCCATTGATATGTTTGCCAGGAGCGATGAGAGCCATATGGAGGATGTGGTCAGGCTGGAGGAGAAGGTGGACGCCAAGGAGAAGGAGCTGCAGCAGTCCCACATTCAGAGGCTCACCAAGGGGGAGTGCAGTCCGGCGGCGGGCATGCTTTTCTCGGATATTGCCTCCGGACTGGAGCGTGTGGCGGATCACGCCACCAATATTGCGTTTTCCATTGTTGCGGCGGAACGGGAGGCTGCGGAGGCGGAGGAATAATTTGTAAAATGAAAAAAGTTGTTGACAGAATCAGGCGGGACCTGTATAATCTCTCCTAGATGTAACAATTCCGTAACAAATTTGTCAAACTTTTTCAATTATTTAGAGGGTAAAATATATGAAATACTGGAAGAACAGGAAAATGGCGGTGAGTGCTCTGGGGCTTGTGCTTTGTCTGGGGATGGAGACAATGCAGGTGTCAGCGGGAAATGTGCTTCAGGCAGCAGGAGTGACCACCGTTTTGGAGAGCAGGCTTTCCACGGAGGAGTACATAGCATTGGCTCAGGAGGCCCAGGGAGCCTGCTGGGGATATACAAATCTGGGCATTGCCAATGTGGAGAGCGGAAACCTGAATGTGAGGGAGACTCCTTCCACGGAGGGAAAGCTGGTGGGCAAAATGCCCAAGGATTCCGCCTGTGAAGTGCTGGAGACAGCGGATGGATGGGCACATATCAAGTCGGGGGATGTGGAAGGGTATGTGAGCCTGGAATTCCTTCTCACCGGGCCAGATGCCAAGCTGAAGGCGGAGGAGCTGGTGCAGACCGTGGTGGTGGTGAATGTGAACGGTCTGAATGTAAGGGAGCAGCCCCACACGGAGAGCGCCATTCTGACCCAGGTTCTGGAGAAGGAGGAGCTTGATTATCTGGAGTCAATGGACGGCTGGATCAAGGTTTCTGTGGACGATGAGGAGGCCTACGTGGCCGAAGAGTATGTGACCGTGGAGGAGAAACTTTCCACTGCCGTCACCATGACGCAGCTTCTGTACGGCGCCGGAGTGTCCGATGTGAGGGTGGAACTGGTGGAATACGCCAAGCAGTTCTTGGGCAATCCTTATGTGTGGGGCGGCACAAGCCTTACCAAGGGAGCCGACTGTTCCGGGTTTGTCCTGAGCGTGTTCAAGAAATTCGGCGTGAAGCTGCCCCATTATTCCGGCTCCCAGGCCAACTGCGGAACCAAGATTTCCGCATCGGATCTGCAGCCCGGGGACCTGGTGTTCTATAATAGAAAGGGAAGGATCGGACATGTGGCCATCTACATCGGCAACGGCCAGGTGATCCACGCCAGCAACCCCAGGACAGGCATTAAGATCAGCAAGTACAATTATACAACACCCGTAAAGTACGTGAGAGTGCTGCAGGATTAAATTCTTAAATAACAGTTTACAATTTCTGACAGGTGTGGTACAATAGCTTTGCTTCAGCCGATGCTCAGGCCCCGGATACTCCGACCAGGCCTTGGTATCAGGCGCAGACAGAAAGGACAGGAGGAACAAAAGGAATGATTTCCAAGGAAAAAAAGACAGATGTAATCAGCAAGTATGCCAGGACGCCCGGTGACACCGGCTCACCTGAAGTGCAGGTGGCTATCCTGACGGCAAGGATCCAGGAGCTCACAGACCACCTGAAGGTGAATCCCAAGGATCACCACTCACGCAGGGGTATGTTGAAGATGGTAGGACAGAGGCGCGGCCTTCTGGAGTATCTGAAGAAGAAGGATATCGAGAGATACCGTTCTCTTATTGAGCGACTTGGCTTAAGAAAATAAGCAGCATGAGGGTAAAGCAGACTTGAAATGCATTGCGCGTTTCTGGTCTGCTTCTTTGCGCACTTGTCCGTGTAAGGCAGGAAACGAGGAGAGTCCCGAGACCGCTGAAAAATCCATGGCTCCAGGGCACGGCTTTTTCAGTAGTTTCGGTATCTCCAGTTCCCGCTCCGGCGGAGGGTGCAGAACACGGCTGCCCAGGGCAGCGGAATTGGAGGAAATTTATGTACCAAAGCTATGAAATGGAATTGGCGGGGCGCACCCTGAAGATTGATATCAACAGGGTGGGAAAGCAGGCCAACGGCTGCGCTTTTATGCGCTATGGAGATACGGTGGTTCTGAGCACCGCCACCGCGTCGGACAAGCCCAGGGAAGGGATCGACTTTTTCCCTCTGAGCGTGGAATACGAAGAGAAGATGTACGCGGTGGGCAAGATTCCCGGTGGCTTTAACAAAAGGGAGGGCAAGGCCAGTGAGAACGCAGTGCTCACAAGCCGCGTCATTGACAGGCCCATGCGTCCTCTTTTTCCCAAGGATTACCGCAATGATGTCACGCTGAACAATATGGTTATGAGCGTGGACCCTGCCTGCCGTCCTGAACTGGTGGCAATGCTGGGGGCGGCGGTGGCTGCCAGCATTTCGGACATTCCTTTTGACGGTCCCTGTGCCATGACCCAGATGGGGCTTGTGGATGGGGAGTTCGTGGTAAACCCTTCCCAGGAGCAGTGGAAAAACGGGGATCTGACTCTGACAGTGGCTTCCACCAGGGAGAAAGTCATCATGATTGAGGCCGGCGCCAATGAGGTTCCGGAGGAGAAGATGATCGAGGCCATCTATAAGGCTCACGAGATCAACCAGACCATCATCGCTTTCATCGACAGGATTGTGGCGGAAGTGGGCAAACCCAAGCACCAGTATGAGAGCTGCGCCATCCCGGAGGATATGGCGGCGAGGATCCGTGAACTGGTGCCTTCCCAGGAGATGGAGGAGGCCGTGTTTACCGATGACAAGCAGACCAGGGAGGGAAATATCAGGGCCATCACCGAAAAGCTGCAGGAGGCTTTTGCGGAGAACGAAGAATGGCTGTCCCTGTTGGATGAGGCTGTGTACCAGTATGAGAAGAAGACCGTGCGCAAGATGATCCTGGAGGATCACAAACGTCCCGACGGCAGGGAGATCACGCAGATCCGTCCTCTTGCCGCGGAGGTGGATATCATTCCCAGGGTTCACGGTTCCGCCATGTTCACCAGGGGACAGACGCAGATCTGCAATGTGTGTACTCTGGCGCCCCTGTCAGAGCAGCAGAGGATAGACGGGCTTGATGAGAATGAAGTCAGCAAGAGATATATGCACCACTATAATTTCCCTTCCTACTCTGTGGGGGAGACCAAACCTTCAAGAGGGCCGGGAAGGCGGGAGATCGGCCATGGCGCCCTGGCGGAGAGGGCACTGATCCCGGTGCTTCCCAGCGAGGAGGAGTTCCCCTACGCTATCCGCACTGTGTCCGAGACTTTTGAGTCCAACGGATCTACTTCCATGGCTTCCACCTGCGCCTCCTGCATGTCCCTGATGGCGGCGGGTGTTCCCATCAAGAAGATGGTGGCGGGCATCTCCTGCGGCCTGGTGACGGGGGAGAAGGATGAGGACTATGTGCTGCTGACAGATATCCAGGGCCTGGAGGACTTTTTCGGCGATATGGACTTCAAAGTTACCGGCACCAGAGAGGGCATCACAGCCATTCAGATGGATATCAAAATCCACGGCCTCACCAGGCCCATTGTGGAAGGGGCCATTGAAAGATGCCGCCAGGCCAGGCTCTTTATCATGGAAAGCTGTATGGAACCGGCCATATCTGTTCCCAGGCCGGAGGTGGGGCCTTATGCGCCCAAGATTATTTCCATCCAGATTGACCCGGAGAAGATCGGGGATGTGGTGGGCCAGAGGGGCAAGACCATCAACGAGATCATTGCCCGCACCGGGGTGAAGATAGACATCAGCGATGACGGAAATGTGTCCATCTGCGGCACGGACAAGGAAATGATGGACAAGGCGTCGGACATGGTGAAGATCATCGTTACCGATTTCGCGGAAGGCCAGATCCTGCAGGGCAAGGTGGTCAGTATCAAAGAGTTTGGTGCGTTCCTGGAGTTTGCCCCCGGCAAGGAGGGCATGGTCCACATCTCCAAGATCGCAAAGGAGAGAATAGACCGCGTGGAGGACGTGCTCTCACTGGGCGACGTGGTGACAGTGGTCTGCCTGGGCAAGGACAGAATGGGAAGAATCAGCTTTTCCATCAAAGATGTGGGACAGTATCAGAAAAAGCGCTGAGCAGCAGGGGGAACTGTGTAACAGTTCCCCCTTTTTTAAAAACAGTCCCGAAACGGAACTGGGGAAATAAAAAACAGTCCCGGAACGAAAGCGCCCGGAGGGAAGTTTAAGCTGCATGCCTTTGCAGATGAAACTTTCCTCCCGGGAAGGGCGCTGAAGTGCAGGGACGGAACTGGAATGGAGGACAGATATGTTATCAAGGCAGTTGTTGACGGAGGCTCTGGGACGGGCCTTATCCACGGGGGCCGATTATGCGGAAGTATATGCGGAGCACACCCGGAACAAGACCATCAATCTGGTGGCGGGCAAGACGGACAAGATCGGGGACGGAGTGGTCTCAGGGGTGGGAATCCGCATTTTTAAGGGCACCAGGTGTGTGTGCGGATGCGCTTCGTCCCTGGATTCCCAGGCGGTGCTGGACTGTGCGTCCAGGGTAGCCCAGGCTCTGCAGGAGGCTACGCAGGTGGAACATGTGGTACTGCGGGAGCGTTTGTTCGGGGATGTGCATCCCATAAAGATTGTGCCCGCAGGGGTGGAGAACTCCTACAAGATAGACTTTATGAGGCAGATGTGTCAGGCCGCGATGAGTTACAGTGATGAGATCAGCCAGGTGACAGGCTCGTTCCTGGAGGCGGACCATCGGATTCTCATTGCCACCAGCGAGGGGCTCCTGGCCCAGGACAGGCAGATCCGCACCAGGGTTTCCGTTTCCTCCGTGGCCAGCGGGGGCGGCGAGAACCAGACCGGCACTGTGAGCCCCGGGGCCAGGAAAGGGCTGGAATTATTTGAAGACTTAAATCCTGCAGAGCTTGGCAGAGAGGCGTCCGCTCAGGCAGTGACCATGCTCCATGCGGGCTATATCACCGGGGGCACCATGCCCGTGGCCATAGAGAACGGTTTTGGCGGCGTCATCTTCCATGAGGCCTGCGGACACTCTCTGGAGGCTTCCTGTGTGGCTCTGGGCCAGTCCCAGTTTGCAGGCATGCTGGGAGAGCAGATTGCCAACCCCAAGGTCACGGCAATAGACGACGGAACCATCCCCAACGGGTGGGGCTCCGTGAACATCGACGATGAAGGCACACCTTCCCGGAAAAATGTGCTGATTGAGAAGGGAGTGCTGAAGACATACATGGTGGATAAGCTGAACGGCCGCAGGATGGGAATGGAATCCACAGGCAGCTCCAGACGGCAGGGTTATCAGTATGAACCCACCTCCAGAATGACAAACACCTACATTGCGGCGGGGGAGGACAGGGACGAGGATATCATTGCCTCCATAGAGTACGGCCTTTATGCGAAAAAGATGGGGGGCGGCTCTGTGAATCCCGTCACCGGACAGTTTAACTTTGCGGTCAACGAGGGATACATTATCCGCAACGGCAAGATCTGCGAGCCTGTCCGGGGCGCCAGCCTTATCGGCAAGGGATCCGACATTATCCGGGACATTGACATGGTGGGCAGCAAGGTGGCAAGGGCCCAGGGCATGTGCGGCGCCTCTTCAGGCAGCATCCCCACGGATGTGGGACAGCCCCTGATCCGCGTGTCTTCTATTACCGTGGGAGGGCGTTAGTGCTTGAGAGACAATGTCGTTTGTGTGGAGCAGGCAGCCCCAGGGCAGCAGAATGAGAGGTTAAAATGACATATCAGGAATTTAAGGACGCCGTGGTCAGATATGCAGGGCAGCGGCAGATCGGGGAGTATGAGCTGTATTTTACAGAGAGAGACAGTGCAAAAGTGGAGATCTATAAGGAGGAGATAAAGTCTTACAAAACAGAGAGCGGTATGGGTATCTGCTTCCGCTGCATCGCGGACGGAAAGGCGGGTTATGCCTCCACGGAAAACCTCACGGCGGAGGAGGCAGAGTCCCTGGTGCTGCGGGCATGGGACAATGCCGTCTCCATTGAGAGCGAGGAGGAGTGTTTTATCCATGAGCCAGGGGATTCCTACGCTGCTGTGGAGCAGGACGGAGGGGCGGCGCCCCAGGGGACCCGGCTTGTGGAGGCGGCTCTGGGGCTTCAGAGGGAGCTGTACCAGGCTGATGCCCGTGTGATCGACGGTACCCAGTCTTTTGTGGCCTATGGAGAGGAAAAGTATGCTATCTGCAATTCCAAGGGTCTGGATCTGGAGGACAGGGTCTCCTATTCTATCTGCTATGCCATGCCCCTGGTATCCGAGGGCGGCGAGATGTATGACGGCCTCAAGGACAAGATGGGCCGCCTGGAAGATTTTGATTTAAAGGCCATTGCCGGAGAGGCGGTGGAGGATGCGGTGTCCACCATCGGGGCGGGAGGCGTCTCCAGCGGCAGCTACAATGTGGTGTTCTCCAACCGTGTCATGGCGACTCTGCTGGCGGCTTATGCGCCGGTTTTTTCCGCAGAGGCGGCCCAGCAAGGCATGTCCCTTTTAAATGGCAGAGAAGGGGAGAAGATTGCGGCGGATATGGTGACAATCACGGACGATCCCAGGTATGAAGGGGGCGTGGTTAAGAGGACTTTTGACGGGGAGGGCGTGGCAGCCTATGAGAAAAATGTGGTGGAACAGGGCCGCCTGGTCACTTTGCTGCACAATTTGAAGACGGCGGCAGCGGCAGGAGTGAAATCCACCGGAAACGCCAGCAAGGCTTCCTACTCCTCAGTGGTTGGAGTCAGTCCCTTCCTCTTCTACATTCAGCCCGTGGAGGGGACCCTGGAGGATATCCTGGCACAGGCAGGGGAGGGAATCTATGTGACGGAGGTGTCCGGACTACACGCGGGGACAAATTCTGTCACCGGGGATTTTTCCCTCTCTTCCAAGGGTTTTTTGGTCAAGGAGGGAAGGAAGGGAGTTCCCGTGAAAAACTTTACGGTTTCCGGCAATTTCTTTACCCTGCTGAAGGATATTCAGGGGGTGGGAGCGGATCTGGATTTCCTCGGCAGCAATTTCGGATCCCCCTCGGTGCTGGTGCCGGCACTGGCTGTGGCAGGGGAGTAAGGCGTCCTCTGAACAGGAGCATGTGAAAGCGCTGCAGAAATGAGCTGTAAAATAAACCATATTTAAAGCAGGGCAGAGACGGAAGTGAAAGCTTGCCGGTTTCTGCCCTGTTGCTGTCTGTTTTTATCTCTTTTTTAACATTCAACTATGATACCCCATTGTACATTTTATTTAGTAATAATCTGTTATTCCTGTTAGTTTTATGGTATGATTAACCAATGGAATTATAAGAGTAACGCGCCCCTTTTTTCAGATTTGTTTATATTTATTTAATTGTATTTCTCCGAAAAAAGTTTAAAATGAAAATTGCCCCGGGCGCGTGGCCCTGGGCGGGTAAAGAAAACCATTTTGACAGGCTTGGGGAGGCATACAATTTATGAGGGAAAAATTGCAGCGTTTCATGTGGGGGCGTTATGGCAGCGACAGGTTTAATCAGTTTCTTTTGTTATGTGCCCTGGTGTGTCTGGTAATATCCTTTGTGGGGAGCAGCCTGTTCTACATACTGGGAACCGGGGTGGTGATCTACGCCTATTTCCGTATGTTTTCCAGGAATATCAGCAGGCGCAGCATGGAGAACCAGAAATATCTTAAGCAGGAGATGAAGATCAGGAGTTTTTTTATCGGAAAGAAGAAGGCGTGGGCGCAGAGAAAGGAGTTCCATATCTATAAATGTCCCAAGTGCGGGCAGAAACTGAGGGTTCCCAGGGGAAAGGGCAGAATTGCCGTCCACTGCAGGAAGTGCGGGAATGAATTTATCAAAAAGAGCTGAGAGAGTTTGATCAAAAAATTGAGCACTGCCGGGATGGAGCAGGGAGGGTGGGAATGTTCGGATATATCATTGTGAACAAAGCCGAGATGAAGTTTAAGGAGTTTGATGTATATCATTCCTTCTACTGCGGGATCTGCCGGGAGCTGAAGAAAAAGTACGGTTTCCTGGGGCAGATGTCCCTGAGCTATGACATGACCTTTCTGGCCATCCTGCTCACTGGCCTCTATGAGCCCCAGACCCGTCTGGGAAGCTGTAAGTGCGTGGCCCACCCTTTTGAGAGCCATGGAACCAGGAACAATATTTTTACCGAGTATGCCGCGGACATGAATCTGCTGTTTGCCTGTTTTAAGTGCCGGGACGACTGGGAGGACGAGAGAAAGGCGTGGAAATTTCTCTTTGGCAGGCTTCTGGAGGGGAAAGCCGGGAGGCTGAAGGAGGTTTACAGGGAGAAGGTAAAGGCGGTGAGACTGCTGATGCAGGATTTCACGGAGGCGGAACAGGCGCAGCCCATGGACATTGACGCAGTGTCGGGATGTTTCGGCAGGGTTATGGGAGAGATTATGGCCGTTCGGGAGGACGAGTGGGAGGAGGGACTGCGGGGGCTTGGATTCTATCTGGGAAAGTTCATCTATCTCTGCGATGCCTATGAGGATGTGGAGGCGGACATAAGGAAGGGAACGCCCAATCCTTTGAAGGAAAGGTATGAGAGCCTGGATTTTGAGGAAGAGTGCAGAACCATATTGATGATGATGATGTCGGACTGCTGCAGGGAGTTTGAGAAGCTTCCCATTTTGGATAATGTGGAGATTCTGCGGAACATCCTTTATTCCGGTGTCTGGTACAGATACGAGGCGGTGCGTGAAAAGCGCAGAGGGCAGTCCGGGAAAAAGGGGCAGGTTCCCCTGGACGGCGGTTAAACTCACGGGCGATAAAATTTCGCTCGTGGGTTTGTGCCCGGCAGGTTTTAGTGCTTGTCAGTATAAATTCCAGGAGGTTTTTGTGAGTACAGGACGGATTCCAGGGAAGACATCATTGGGAAGAGAGTAGAGAGACAGGGCTGGAGACAAAAAATGTACGATCCATACAGTGTGCTGGGAGTGGACAGGAATGCTTCCGAAGAGGAGATTAAAAAAGCATATAAGGCGCTGAGCCGCAGGTATCATCCGGATGCAAATGTGAACAACCCCAACCGGGTTCAGGCGGAGGAGAAGTTTAAGGAGATTCAGGCGGCGTACCAGCAGATTATGAAAGAGAGGACTTCCGGCTACGGAGGCGGCTATGGGGCAGGAGGCAGCCAGGGAAGGGCAGGCCAGGGGCAGGGAAGCGGATATGCCGGTGGATCCGGCCAGGGGGGGTTCTATGGGGGTTTTGGATTTGGCGGTTTCGGCCAGGGCCAGGCGGGGTACGAGGAGAATCTACACCTGCGTGCGGCAGGCAACTATCTCCGCAACGGATACTACAAGGAGGCCAGGACAGCCCTGGACGGCATGAGGGAGCAGGAGCGGAATGCAAGGTGGTATTACTATAGCGCCATCGCACACTCGTGCCTGGGAAACAGTGTGGCGGCTCTGGAGCACGCCAGACGGGCCTCTGCCCTGGAGCCGGGCAGCAAGGAGTATCGTCTGCTGGTACAGCAGCTTGAGAGCGGAGGCACCTGGTATGAGAGACGCCAGGCGGCCTATGGTTATCCAGCCTCCATGGGGAGCGACATCTGCATGAAATTCTGTGTGGCCAACTTACTCTGTAATTTCTGCTGTCTGGGAAGCGGATGCTGCGGCGGACATGGTTTTTACTACTATTAAAGACAGGTTCCGGGACGCTTTCAATTTTTCTTGACATGAGCGCAGGGGTGTATATAATGAAACTGTAGCTGTGTGGCATGGGATGCCCGGGGGAAGGGGATCCTGAAGAGAAAGAGGAAGGTAGAACAATGTCGCCTGGACGAGTGTTTCGGATCCTGGGAAAGAAAATAAAGCCGGAGTGGAAAGCGGCTTTTTTTGCGTGTTTTTCTGTTGGGCTGTTGATTCATATGCCCATTCTTCTGTCAGATATTCCCAACCATGACGGGCTGGCCAGCATGTATTTTGACCAGAATATGGTAACTTCAGGGAGATGGTTTTTGACGGTGGCATGCGGGATCTCCTCCTATTACACCATCCCCTGGGTGATAGGTCTTCTGGGACTGTTCTATCTGAGCCTGGCGGCGACAGCCCTGTGTGAGCTTCTTGAAGTGCGGCGGACATGGGCGGCGGCCCTCTGCGGCGCCCTGCTGGCTTCTTTTCCGGCTCTGGCCTCCACCTTTGCCTATGTCTACACTCTGGACGGTTATATGATGGCCCTGCTGCTGGCGGTGCTGGCAGTGCTGTTTGTGAAGAAATACAGGCGCGGATTTGTGCCGGGAGCCTTCTGTCTGGCTTTCAGCATGGGAATTTATCAGAGCTATCTGCCCTTTACCATGATTCTGTCAGTGTTTGCGGTATGGATGCTCTTTCTGAAGAATGTCCCTGGGGAGGGGGCTGAAAGGGCCTGGTTTATGGAGAAGATGCGGTCTGCCCTGAGGTACGTGTATATGGGGGTTCTGGGGGCCGCATTTTACTATGGCATTCTGCAGATTCTCCTGAAGCTTCAGGGAAAACAGCTGGGGGACTATCAGGGGATAGGGGAGATGGCGTCGGGCGCGGCGGCAGAGAGAGGGATTCTGCTGACCCTCCAGGATATGTATGTGGATTTTGCCGCCTTCACCTTAAAGGGAAATGTGCTGTTTCAGAATATTTTCTCCATGCTGGCCTGGATTCTTCTCACCGGGCTTGTGATGAAAGCGGCGTTCTCCGCCTTCCGAAGGCTGAAACTCTGGAAAAACCCGGGAACGCTGGCTGTGCTTCTGCTCTCCGGGGCAGTGCTGCCCGGGCTCACCAACATTGTGCTGCTGATCTCGCCTTCGGTCAACTATCATCTGCTGATGCGCTATCAGTGGGTGCTGTACGCGGTGGGGGCGGTGGCGCTGCTGAGCGGATCCGGGGAGAAGGGAAGGAAGAGAGTCTGTCTGGAATGGGGGGCTCTTCTGGCCGCTTTTGTCCTTGTGCTCTGTTACGGCATCACGGATAATATCGCCTACTCCAATCTTCAGAAAAAGTATGAGAAAACCTATGCCTACTGTGTGAGGCTCCTGGACAGAATTGAGCAGACAGAAGGGTATTATCCAGGTATTCCCATCGCCATGGTGGGGGTGGTGGGGGAGGAACAGTTTCCCTCCACGGATCTGACCCTGCCTGTGACTTCCGGCATGATCGGCATGAACGGCGACAGCCTGCTGTACACAGGCGTAAATTACCAGGAGTTTCTCAAAAATTATCTGGGGGCCACCCTGAACATTCTTCCGGCGGATGCCATGGAAGAAATGTACTATTCGGAGGAATACATTGCAATGGACAGTTTTCCCGGGGCCAACTCCATGGGGGTTATTGACGGCATACTGTATATCAAGACGGAAAATTCTGAGCGGTAATGCCGGCACCTGGTATTTATCATGGGGACTGTGATGCGGCATGATTTTTTCGGCGGGAGAGTCTGACATAAAAATATGAGGCCGTATCCTGATGTACTTTCTTATGGACAGTTCTTTAGGGGCGGCTTTCTGTGTGTGAAAAGGAGAAAAGGCAGGAATGAGGATTCAAAAGAGAGATGGACGGATAGTACCCTATGAGGAGGGGAAGATCATTGCGGCCATCAGTAAGGCAAATCATGAGGTGGAGGAGAAGGACAGGGCGGGGGAGGCTCTGGTGCAGGAGATCCTGGAGGCGGTGCAGCAGGAGGGGAAGGAGCTGCAGGCCGTGGAGCATGTGCAGGATGTGATAGAGCAGCACCTGGTCCGGGACAACAAGTATGCCCTCTCCAAGAAATACATGGTCTACCGCTACCAGAGGAGCCTGCTGCGCAAGTCCAACACCACGGATGAGTCCATTCTGAAATTGATCCGCAACGAGAACAAGGAGCTTGCGGAGGAAAATTCCAACAAGAACACCCGCTTTGCCTCCACACAGAGGGACTACATTGCCGGGGAGGTATCCCGGGATGTGACCCGCCGCATGCTTCTGCCAGAGCATATCTCCCTGGCACACGACAACGGCGTCATTCATTTTCACGATGCGGATTACTTTATCCAGCCCATATTTAACTGCTGCCTGATCAACATCCAGGACATGCTGGACAACGGCACCTCCATCAACGGCAAGATGATTGAGTCCCCCAAAAGTTTCCAGGTGGCCTGCACCGTCACCACACAGATCATTGCGGCGGTGGCCAGCAACCAGTACGGGGGCCAGTCGGTGAATGTCAGACATCTGAGCAGGTATCTGCGCAGAAGCCGGGAAAAGTTTGCCGCCCAGATGGAGAGGGAGTTTGGCAGCAGGCTGGACCGGGAGACCAAGGAAAAAATAGTGGAGATGCGCCTTCAGGATGAGCTGCGCTCGGGGGTTCAGACCATCCAGTATCAGATCAACACCCTCATGACCACTAACGGACAGTCACCATTTGTGACCCTTTTTCTCCACATTGATGACAACGACGAGTATGTGGAGGAGACAGCCCGCATTATTGAGGAAATCTTAAGGCAGAGGATCCAGGGCACCAAGAATGAGCGAGGGGTCTACGTGACGCCGGCTTTTCCCAAGCTTGTGTATGTGCTGGACGAGAATAACTGTCTGAAGGGAGGCCGCTACGACTATGTGACCCGCCTGGCGGCGGAGTGCTCCGCCAGGAGAATGTACCCGGACTATCTCTCCGCCAAAAAGATGCGGGAGAACTATGAGGGCAATATATTCTCCTGTATGGGCTGCCGTTCCTTCCTCTCTCCCTGGAAGGATGAGAAGGGAGAGTACAAATGGGAGGGACGCTTTAACCAGGGGGTGGTGAGCCTGAACCTTCCCCAGATCGGCATTGTCTCCCAGGGCAGCGAGGAAGTCTTCTGGCAGCGTCTGGAGGAGCGTCTGGAGCTGTGCTACGAGGCCCTGATGTGCAGACACAAGGCGCTTCTGGGCACGGTCTCCGATGTGAGTCCCATTCACTGGCAGTACGGCGCCGTTGCCCGGCTGAAAAAGGGGGAGAAGATTGACAGCCTGTTAAAAGGCGGCTACTCCACCATGTCCCTGGGGTACATCGGTCTCTATGAGCTGACCTGGCTGATGAAAGGATGCAGCCACACCGCTCCGGAAGGAAAGGAATTTGCCCTTCGGGTCATGGACCGGCTGAAGGATGCCGCCGCCGGGTGGCGGGAGGAGACGGGGATTGGATTCAGCCTCTACGGCACTCCTGCGGAGACCCTCTGTTATCGTTTTGCCAGAATAGACCGGGAAAAATTTGGGGACATTCCCAATGTGACCGACAAGGGCTATTACACCAACTCTTACCATGTGGACGTGCGGGAGCCCATGGACGCCTTTGCAAAATTTGCTTTTGAGAGCGATTTCCAGAACAAGTCTCTGGGAGGCGCCATCTCCTATGTGGAGGTGCCCAACCTGTGCCGGAATGTGGAGGCCCTGGAGGCGCTGATTGGGTTTATCTACGACAACATTCAGTATGGGGAGTTTAACACCAAGTCGGACTTCTGCCATGTATGCGGATATGACGGGGAGATACAGATCAACCAGGACAATGAGTGGGAGTGTCCCCAGTGTCACAACAAGGATCACGCCAGGATGAACGTCACCAGGCGCACCTGCGGATACCTGGGGGAGAATTTCTGGAATACCGGAAAGACCAAAGAGATCAAGGCGAGGGTACTGCATCTATGAATTATGCGGCGCTGAAAAAGACAGATGTGGCCAACGGCCCCGGGGTGAGGGTGTCTTTGTTTGTGAGCGGATGCAACCACGCCTGCAAAGGATGTTTTAACCGGGAGGCGTGGGACTTTCACTATGGGAAACCATACACGCCCCAGGTTCAGGAAGAGATTTTGGAGGCCCTTGCCCCCGGCTATATCCGGGGCTTAAGCGTTCTGGGAGGGGAACCGCTGGAGCCGGAGAACCGGGGGACGGTGCTGGAACTTCTGCGGGAGGTGCGGCGGCGCTGCCAGGGAAAGGACATCTGGTGCTATACGGGGTTTCGCTATGAGGAAGATCTGCTTCGCTGGGCGCAAGAGGAGAAGGAATTTCCCCGAAACCGGGCTGCACCGGTGGGAGAGATTCTCGCTCTGACGGATGTGCTGGTGGACGGGGAGTTTGTGGAAGAAAAAAAGAACCTGCGCCTGCCCTTTCGGGGGTCTGAGAATCAGAGGCTTATTGACCTGGGAGAGTCCAGGCGGCAGGGGCGCACCGTATGCCTTGGGCTTTAGGGAAGGGATCCTGTGTGTCTTTTGATGGCTTCAAAGCTTTCCCGGCTGATCACATGCTCTATTCTGCAGGCATCCTGCTGGGCGGTCTCCGCAGGAACCCCCAGACGCATCAGCCAGGAGGAGAGAAGCCTGTGGCGCTCGTAGATCATCTCTGCAATCTCCCTTCCGGAGGGGGTGAGGGTGATGAAGCCCGATCCGTCCACCTGGATATGGCCCTTCTCCCGTAGATTTTTCATGGCGACGCTGACGCTGGGCTTGGAAAATCCAAGCTCGTTGGCAATATCCACGGAGCGGATCGCGGGAAGCTTCATCCCCAGCATCAGAATGGTCTCCAGGTAATTTTCAGCAGATTCATTTACATTCAAGGCGGATTTCCCCCTTTCGGAGATTCTCTGTTTCAGGCGTGCCTGAGAATGCGCTGCCCAGGATATGCCTGTATTTCCAGTATAATCTTGAGTATAACATGAATAAAAAGTTTGTGCAAATTTTATGCTGTATTTTCATAAAAAATGTGCTAAAATAAATTACGTATGTGTCATTTTTTGTAAAGGTGGGAAACTCTATGGAAAATTATATGGAAGGCCGGCAGAGGCAGATTCAGGAGTACAAAGAGATCCTGGAACCGCTGATGGCATACAAGGCATGGTTTGAGAAGAACTCAGGAAAGGCCGGGAGCCGTACTTACCAGGGACAGGGTATCGGGAAGAATTCCGTGGCTTTTCCGGTGTATGACCCCACCCTGATAAACTTTATCAAGGAAGCTGAGACAACTGCGCTGATGAACCGGAATTACAGCTATGTCTATACCAGACACCGCATAAGAAGCCACGACGATGAGAGAAAGGTTATCGCGGCAGCAGAGCTGCGTGACTGGGATGTTCTATGCGGGATTCTGTCAAAATACGTGCTGGGAGGACGTACAAGGCCCACTCTGTGGAGCGAGGCTGTGGAGGAGAACATTTTTGCCCTGGTGCTGGGGCGCATGCGCAGTATCATAGAATTTTGGGATAAAAGCGGCGACAGGGGCACGCAGTTCTAAAAAAGCAGCAGGCGGTACCGTGGTTGGAGGGGCAGCATGGGAGAGAAGTCCGAACAGAAGAGAAAATTCATACTGGAGACAGCCAGGAGAGTGTTTGTGGAAAAGGGCTTCAAGAATGTTACCATGAAGGATATTGTGGAGGCCTGTAAAATCAGCCGGGGAGGACTTTATCTGTATTTTGAGAATACCAGCCAGATTTTTTTGGAAGTGATGAAAATGGAGAGCGAGGAAGCGGACGATGTGTTTGCCGACAGCATCACGGAGGAGGCTACCAATGCGGATATTCTCTTCTTTTTTCTGCAGGAACAGAAGAAAGAGCTCCTGCAGAAGGAGGACACCCTGACCCAGGCGGTCTACGAATTCTATTTCCAAGCCCAGCTCAGCAGGAAAGACAATATATTGAAGCGACAGTTTGATTCCGCAGTAAGAATCATAGAAAAACTCATCGAGGCAGGGGTTGAGAACGGAGAGCTGTTCTGCGACGACTGCAGAGGCACAGCCCGGAACATTATGTTTGTGCTGGAAGGACTGAAAATTTCCGCCCAGACCATCGGCATCACAGCCGAGACCGTTGACAGAGAAATCTGCTTCATCCTCAAATCCCTGGGAGTGGCAGAAGCATAATAAATAGGTACAAAAACGCAACCAAACAAAAAAACAGTCCCGGAACTGGAATGGAGAAAAAGACATGGAAAATGTAAGGCGTATTTATGTGGAGAAAAAAGAACCTTTTGCCGTGAAAGCCAGGGAGCTTGGGGAAGAGATTGAGAGCTTTCTGGGGATCCAGGCGGAAGGAGTGCGGGTACTTGTCCGCTACGATGTGGAGAACGTGTCCCAGGAGGTCTTTGAGCAGGCCTGCCGGACGGTATTTTCGGAGCCGCCCGTGGACGATATTTACTATGAGACCATAGAGATTCCGGAGAATGCAAGAGTGTTTTCCGTGGAATTTCTGCCGGGGCAGTTTGACCAGAGAGCGGATTCTGCGGTGCAGTGCCTGCAGTTCTTAAAAGAGGACGAGCAGCCTGTGATCTGCACGGCTGTGACCTATGTGATCCTTGGCCGGATCAGCGACGAAGAATTTGCCCGGATCAAGGCATACTGCATCAACCCCGTGGACTCCAGAGAGACAGGGGGAGAGAAACCGGCCACCCTGGTGAGTCAGTTCCAGGAGCCTGCGGATGTGGCCACAGTGGAAGGATTTGTCCAGATGGGACAGGAAGAGCTGAGGAGGCTCTACGACTCCCTTTCCCTGGCTATGACCTTCCAGGATTTTCTGCACATCCAGTCCTATTTCCGACAGGACGAAAAGCGTGACCCCTCCATGACGGAGATCCGTGTGCTGGATACTTACTGGTCCGACCACTGCCGCCACACTACTTTTTCCACAGAGTTAAAGGATGTGGAGTTTGGGGAGGGATATTACCGCTCCCCCATTGAGACCACCTACCGCAGTTACCTGGACACCAGGGAGGAACTCTACGGAAAGGACACGGACCGCTATGTGTGCCTGATGGATCTGGCCCTGACTGCCATGAAGAAGCTGAAAAAAGAGGGAAAGCTGGCGGATTTGGAGGAGTCCGAGGAGATCAACGCCTGCTCCGTGGTGGTGCCTGTGGAGATGGAGTATGAGGACGGCCGCAGGGAGACGGAGGAGTGGCTTGTATTTTTCAAAAACGAGACCCACAATCACCCCACCGAGATAGAGCCCTTTGGCGGCGCCGCAACCTGCCTGGGAGGCGCCATCAGAGATCCCCTCTCCGGCCGGGGTTATGTGTACCAGGCCATGCGCGTGACGGGGGCGGCGGATCCCACCGTGCCCGTGGCGGACACCTTAAAGGGCAAGCTTCCCCAGAAGAAACTGGTGCGGGGGGCCGCGGAAGGATATTCCTCCTACGGCAACCAGATCGGCCTTGCCACCGGCTTTGTGAAAGAGATCTACCATCCCAACTATGTGGCCAAGAGAATGGAGATCGGGGCCGTCATGGGGGCTGCTCCCCGGAAGAACGTGGTAAGAGGCACCTCCGACCCTGGGGACGTGATTATTCTTCTGGGCGGACGCACCGGCAGGGACGGCTGCGGCGGCGCCACAGGATCCTCCAAAGTCCATACGGAGAAGTCCATTGAGACCTGCGGGGCGGAGGTTCAGAAGGGCAACGCGCCCACAGAGCGGAAGATCCAGAGACTTTTTCGCCGGGGAGAAGTGAGCCGCCTGATTAAAAAATGCAATGATTTTGGCGCGGGCGGTGTGTCCGTGGCCATTGGGGAGCTGGCGGACGGCCTGACGGTGGACCTTGACAAGGTGCCCAAAAAGTACGCCGGGCTGGACGGCACGGAGCTGGCCATCTCCGAGTCCCAGGAGCGCATGGCGGTGGTGGTATCCCCTGGGGATGTGGAAGAATTCATGGGATATGCGGCCCAGGAGAATCTGGAGGCCGTGGCCGTGGCTCTGGTCACGGAGGAGCCCAGGCTGGTGCTGAACTGGCGGGGGAGGAAGATTGTGGACATAAAGAGAGCCTTCCTGGACACCAACGGCGCCCACCAGGAGGCGGCAGTGCAGGTGGAGATCCCTGACAGAGAGACCTGCTATTTTGACCGCTATGCTGTGCCTGCAGTGGGAGAGTATCTGGAAAAAGAGGACGGCAAGGGGGCCTGGCTGGCACTTCTGAACGATCTGAACGTGTGCTCTCAGAAGGGCCTTGTGGAAAGGTTCGACGCCTCCATCGGGGCCGGCAGCGTGCTGATGCCCTACGGCGGAAAGCACCAGCTCACGGAAATCCAGACCATGGTGGCGAAGCTGCCGGTGACGGAGGGGAGCACCGGGACGGTGACAATGATGAGCTGCGGCTTTGACCCTCAGCTCTCCTCCTGGAGTCCCTATCACGGCGCAGTCTACGCGGTGGTGGAATCCATGGCAAAGATCGTGGCCTCCGGTGGAGATGCCTCCCGGATCCGCTTTACCTTCCAGGAGTACTTCCGCAGGATGACGGAGGATCCTGCCCGGTGGAGCCAGCCTTTCGCGGCGCTTCTGGGGGCGTATGACGCTCAGATCGGATTCGGCCTGCCTTCCATCGGCGGAAAGGACAGCATGTCGGGCACTTTCAACGACATTGACGTGCCCCCCACCCTGGTGTCCTTTGCGGTGGACATTGCCCAGGAGGACCATATTATCACGCCGGAGCTGAAGACGGCAGGGAATCTTCTGGTGCATTTCCGTCTGGAAAAAGATGAATATGACATTCCCATGTATGACGGGGCGGCAAAAATGTTCGACGCCATCCATGAGCTGATTTTAAAGGGAGTTATTGTGTCCTGCTATGCCCTGGACGCCCACGGACTGGCGGCGGCTGTGCCCAAGATGGCCTTCGGCAACGGTCTGGGTGTGGCCATGGGAGAGAATGTGACTCTGGAGGAGCTGTTCCGCCCGGCGCTGGGAGATATCCTGGCGGAGGTATCCCCGGCGGTTCTTTCCAACCTGGACGAAACAGGGCTGGAGTACCAGATTGTGGGCGATATCACCCGGGAACCTGTGTTTACCTGCGGCCCGGTGAAGCTGACCATGGAGGAGGCTCTGGAGGCCTGGACTTCCCGGCTGGAGAAGGTGTATCCCACCAGGAGCAGCCAGGATAAGTCTCCCGTGGAAGAGATCTGTTCCGGACCCTCCCAGGTGTATGTGTGCAGGCACAAGGTGGCCAGGCCCAGGGTGTTCATCCCTGTATTCCCCGGCACCAACTGCGAGTACGACAGTGCCAGGGCTTTTGCGCAGGCAGGGGCTCTGGTGGAGACCAAAGTTTTCCGCAATCTCTCCCCCCAGGACATCCGGGAATCTGTGGGTGAGTTTGAGAAGGCCATCCGGCAGGCTCAGATTATTATGTTCCCCGGAGGCTTCTCCGCAGGAGACGAGCCCGACGGCAGCGCGAAATTTTTTGCCACCGCTTTCCGTAACGCTCACCTGGAGGAGGCGGTGAGGGATCTTCTGGAGAACCGGGACGGCCTTGCCCTGGGTATCTGCAACGGATTCCAGGCCCTGATCAAACTGGGACTGGTGCCCTGGGGCAGGATTGTGGGACAGACCATGGAGTCTCCCACCCTCACTTATAACACCATAGGCCGGCTTATCTCCAAGATGGCATACACCAAAGTGATCTCTCAGAAATCTCCCTGGCTGCAGAAGGCGTCTCTGGGCGGGGTGTACTGCATTCCTGCCTCCCACGGGGAGGGCCGTTTCGTGGCTCCCAAGGAGGTGCTGGAGCAGCTATTCCAAAACGGCCAGGTGGTCACCCAGTATTCTGACCAGGAGGGCAGGGTGACTATGGACGAGGAGTACAATATCAACGGATCCTACCGGGCCGTGGAGGGGATTACTTCCCCTGACGGCCGCTGTCTGGGCAAGATGGCCCACTGCGAGCGCCGGGGCAGGGCCGTGTCCAAGAACATCTATGGAGAGAAAGACATGGGAATCTTTGCCTCCGGCGTGGAATATTTTATGTGATATTAGAATGTCCTGGAGCGGCGTCTCCGGGGGACGGGAGGCGTATGCTGGAGAGCTTTTATCCTGACAACGAGGCGGAGAGCGCCTATAGTATAGATTATGAGAAATTATATACCCAGGGGTTTCGGGGGATTATCTTTGACATAGACAATACCCTGGTGCCCCACGGGGCTCCGGCGGACCAGAGGGCGAAGGCGCTCTTTGCCAGGCTTTGGGCTTTGGGCTTTCAGACCATGCTCCTGTCCAACAACAAGGAGCCCAGGGTGAAACTGTTCAACCAGGACATAGGCTCCGGCTATATTTTCAATGCCGGAAAGCCCGGGCGGAAGGGCTACGAAAAAGCCATGGAACAGATGGGCACCACTCCCCGGAACACCCTTTTTGTAGGCGACCAGCTCTTTACCGATGTATGGGGGGCAAAACGGATGGGCATTCCCACTTATCTGGTAAGGCCCATCCACCCCAAAGAGGAGATACAGATTGTGCTGAAACGCCGTCTGGAACGAATTGTCCTGCATTTTTATCACAAAAAAGCTGCCAGGAGTTGAGACATGCCTGAAGCGGAGCTGGAACAGGAGAGAATTATGGAGATAAACGGCAGAACCCGCACCTGCGGACTGATAGGAAATCCGGTGGAGCACACCATGTCCCCGGCCATACATAACACCCTGGCGCGGATTTACGGGCATGATCTGGCATACCTTCCTTTTCATGTGCCTGCCGGGGGGCTGGAGGAGGCGGTGAAGGGAGCTTATGCCCTGAATTTTCTGGGGCTGAACGTGACGGTGCCTTACAAGAGCCAGGTGATCCCTTTTCTGAAAGAGACGGATCCTCTTGCCCGGGAGATTGGGGCTGTGAACACTCTGGTTCGGGTGGAAGGCGGCTTTAAAGGGTATAATACTGACATGCCGGGATTGTGGCGGGCCATGTGCCAGGACAATGTGGCGCTGGAGGGGCAGAAAGTGCTGATCCTTGGGGCAGGCGGCGTGGCCCGGGCGGTGGCCCTTCTGGCCGTCCGGAAAGGAGCGGGGGAGGTGATTCTTCTGAACCGCACACTGGAGAAAGCGCAGGCGGTGGTGGAGGAAGTGAACGCCCTGACAGGCAGAACAGCTGCCCGGGCTCTTGCCCTCCAGGAACATGCATTCCTGCCGGCGGGGGAAAAATATCTTGCCGTCCAGGCTACCAATGTGGGAATGTACCCCCGCACCCAGGAGGCGGTTATTGAGGATCAATCTTTTTATGAAAAGATCCAGGTGGGATATGACTTGATCTTCAATCCTGCCCGGACCCGCTTTATGTCCCTGGTGGAGGAGAGCGGGGGCAGGGCATGGAACGGGCTGAAAATGCTGCTGTACCAGGGGATTATTGCCTATGAGCTCTGGACGGGAGCGGAGGTGGGACAGGCCCAGGCCCAGGAGGCATTCCAGGCCATGAAAAGAGCCATGGGTATCCTGTAATCCTGAAGGAAGGCGGGAAAAATGGAAAAGACATCCAAGAATATTATACTCATCGGCTTTATGGGAAGCGGCAAAACTTCGGTGGGACTGAAACTTTCCTATAAGCTGCGCAGGCCGGTGGAAGACACGGACAAACTGATTGAGCGCCGGGAGGGCTGCAGTGTCTCTGAGATCTTTGCCCGCAGGGGGGAGGCGTATTTCCGGGAGCAGGAGACGAAGCTGCTGGAAGATCTTGTCCGCACAGGACATGAGTGCATCTATTCTGTGGGAGGCGGAACTCCGGTGCGGCCCTGCAACCGCCCTCTGCTGAGGCAGCTGGGCACGGTGGTGTACCTGCGCGCCCAGCCCGAGACCGTCTATGAACGCCTGAAAGGGGACACCACAAGACCTCTGCTGCAGTGTGAGGATCCCCTGGGCAGGATCCGGGAGCTGATGGAGAGCCGGAGAGAAGCCTATGAGACCTGCGCCCACCTGACACTGGAGGTGGACCGTATGGCCCCGGAAGCCATTGCAGAAGCCATTGAGACATACCTGCCCGGGGCCCATGGATAAGACGAAAACTGGGATGAGAAAAGATGAAAATATTGGTGATTAACGGACCTAATCTGAATTTTTTGGGAATCCGTGAGAAGAGCGTGTATGGAACACAGGACTATCAGTATCTGGTGAACCTGATCCAGGAGAAGGCCCGGGAGACAGGAAACGAGATCGAAGTATTTCAGAGCAACCACGAAGGGGCCATCATAGACAGGATCCAGGAGGCCTATTTTGACGGCACCCAGGGGATTATCATCAACCCGGGGGCCTATACCCATTACAGCTATGCCATCCGGGACGCCCTTGCAAGCATTGACGTGCCCAAGGTGGAGGTGCATATATCCGACATAACCAACCGGGAGGAATTTCGGAAGGTTTCCGTCACGGCGCCTGTCTGTGACAAACAGATCTACGGGCAGGGCCTTCAGGGATATCTGCAGGCTGTGGAGTATTTCAAATAATTTTTTTGGATATTTTTGAAAAAACTGTTGAAATTAGTGCCTGTTTATATTACACTAGACAGGAATTAGATTGTGAGTGAAAAATTAGGAGGAATATGAGATGATTTCTGCAGGTGATTTCAGAAATGGTATCACTATTGAGTACGACAACAATGTATACCAGATCATTGAATTCCAGCATGTAAAGCCTGGTAAGGGCGCAGCTTTCGTCAGGACGAAGCTGAAGAATATCAAGAGCGGCGGTGTGGTTGAGAAGACATTCCGCCCTACCGAGAAATGCCCTCAGGCTCGTATTGATAGAAAAGATATGCAGTATCTGTATTCGGACGGCGATTTATTCTACTTTATGGACACAGAGAATTACGAGCAGATTGCGCTGAATTCCGAATCCGTGGGCGACACCCTGAAGTTTGTGAAAGAGAACGAGATGTGCAAGATCTGTTCCCACAACGGCAGCGTGTTCTCTGTGGAGCCTCCTCTGTTCGTGGAGCTGGAGATCACGGAGACAGAGCCCGGTTTCAAGGGCGATACCGCCACAGGCGCTTCCAAGCCTGCAACGGTGGAGACAGGGGCCCAGGTCAACGTACCTCTGTTTGTAAATCAGGGAGACAAGATTAAGATTGATACCAGGACGGGCGAATATCTCTCCCGTGTCTGATGAGACTGCTGTTTTTCTTTCCATACTGAACTGAACGAATGCTTGTAAGGCAGATTATCCAACAGCTCTCGCGGGCCGTGCTCTCAAGGGGATGCGGGCCGCAGGATGCATGTCCCGGGGATGCTGTCTCTGTGCACGGGCCGGGGCGGTTCGCCGGAGTTTTAACGGCGGACGCGCATCAGAGGGCAGGGCATGCACGGGTTTTTCTGGAGAACCCGTATATTGTGCGCAGGCGCTGTTGCGCACAAAATCCACAGCGCAGAAAGAGGAAAGTATGGAAATAGATAGATTTGCAGAAAGGCTCTGCGATGCATTAGAGAGAGACCTTGGTGACGGATACCATGTGGAGCGCAGGCAGGTCAGGAAGAACAACGGGGTGGTCCTGGAGGGACTGCTTGTGTTTTCACCGGATCAGAATCTGGCTCCCACCATCTATCTGGACAGTTTCTTGGAGGCTTACCGGTCAGGGATGACCTTTCAGGAAGTGGTGCGGAAGATGCTGGCGGCAATCGGGGAGAGCGCGGCCAGGGGAAACGTGGACATGGATTTTTTCCGGTTCTTCGACAAAGTCAGGGACAGGATCTGTTACCGTCTGATTGGCAGGAAGGGAAACGAGGGGATGCTGGAAGATGTGCCCCACATTGAGTTTCTTGACCTGGCGCTGTGTTTCTTCTATGCCTACCATGACGAGGTTCTGGGGGAGGGAGCAGTTCTGGTGCATGAGTCCCACAGACAGATGTGGGGAACTGCCACGGCGGAGCTGCTGAAACTGGCGGAGCGCAATACACCGAAGCTCTTTCCCTGGAGTAAGCGTTCCATAGACAGTATGGTGACAGAAGCGGCCTGTAAGGATGGGGGACAGGGAGAGGATTCCCTGAATATGCCCATAAGCGTGCTCAGCAATGGCAAAGGGCTTTACGGGGCGGCATGCATGGTTTATCCGGGAGTTCTGGAGGCTTTGGGAGCGGAGGAAGGGCGTGGTTTTTACATTATACCCAGTTCTGTCCATGAGGTGCTCCTGCTGGGGGACACCGGCGGGGAGGAGCCCCGGATGCTCAGGCAGATCATAGAGGAGATAAACCATACACATCTGGCGCCCGAAGAGGTTCTTTCTGACAATCTGTACTACTATAATTTCGCTGAAAAAAGGATTAAAATTATTTAAGAAATTTCTAGAAAATTCCATATATTTTGGGTAGACATATCCGATGTTTTATGATATTATAAGTCAGGGTGATGTAACAAATCCGTAACATTTGCATCCGTAGTCTAATGGATAGAACGAAGGCCTCCGACGCCTTTAATGCAGGTTCGATTCCTGTCGGATGCACTTTACATCACCCTGTCTTATTTTTTGCCGTTAATCTGTGAAACATGTCAACTTGGGGCCGTCCTGGCTTCCTGCATTTCAAAAGGAAGGTGTGAAATGACAGATTTGCGTGAGTACATTGTAAAGCATGTTAAGGTTGTGATACCCATAGTTGTAATAGCCCTGGTGGCGGTGATGGTGCCTGTACTGATGGGGGCGGGAAATGCCAGGGAGGAGGACAAGGAGTCCGGGGCTGAACTGGAGACTTTGTCAGGGGTGGTTGGACTTACAGTGGAGCCTTTGACGGCGGCCAGGGAGGATGCACCTTTGACTCCCAATGAAAATGGAACCATATACACCCTTGTGGCAACTTATTACAATGCCATGGGAACAGGGGATACGGAAACGCTGAAGACCGTATTTGACGAGGTCTCCGAGAACGATCTGCTGCGCTATGAGAAAACTTCCGGATACCTGGATCGGTATTCTGACATACAGATTTATACCAAGCCCGGGGTGGAGGAAGGGACTCTTCTGACATATGTCTATTATAAAGTGATTTTTCTGAATCATGAGCAGGAGGTTCCCGGATATCAGACTCTGTATGTCTGCGAGGACGGCCAGGGTGGTTACTATATTAAGAATGAGAAGAACTTTACTACCGAGGAAGAAGAGTATATCAAGAAAGTAAACGCCCAGGATGATGTGGTGCAGTTTAACAACCGGGTCAATGAGGAGTATAACGAGCTGATGGTGGCTCATCCGGAGCTGCTGAAGTATCTGGGCGAACTGGGCAGACAGGTGAATGCGGCCATCGGTGTGGCGCTGGCAGAACAGAATTCCGACGGCACAGAAGGGGGAGAGCAGAACCCTGCTGTTTCCCCGGAAGGGGGAGAAACCCCTGAGCAGCCTGCAGAGGGCCAGGATGTTGCCCCTGAACAGCCTGCAGAGGGTCAGGAGGGTACTTCTGAGCAGCCCACAGAGGGTCAGGAGGGTACTCCTGAACAGCCCGCAGAAGGCCAGGATGTCGCCCCTGAGCAGCCTGCAGAAGGTCAGGATGTCCAGCCTGCGCCTGCCTTTGCAACTGCCACCACCACGGTGAATGTGCGGAGCTCTGACAGCGAGCAGGCGGATAAACTTGGCAAGGTGGAGAAGGGAACCAGACTGCAGGTACAGGAAGTAGGCGCCAATGGGTGGACGAAGGTCTTTTTTGAGGGCAGGGACGGCTATATCAAATCCGACTATCTGAAGGCGGAGGAGAGCGTGGACAGCCTGGCGGTGATTGGCACGGTGACGGCAATTCAGAACATTAACATTCGTGCTGCGGCTGCCGAGGATGCGGAGCGTCTGGGTCTTCTGGCAGGGGGAGAATCCCTTGACCTTCTGGCCATTGAGGGTGACTGGTGCAAGGTTAAGTACAACGGTCAGGCCGCATATGTGAAAGCGGATTATGTCACACAGCAGTGAATAAAATTATAGCGGTTAGGGAAGCCTTATACAGAAAATGTGCATTTTCTGTATAAGGCTTTTTTGTGCGCGGCGCCATGGTGGACAGCGGCTGGGTATGGCAGAACCCGGGGACGGCCGGGAGGAGGCGCACAGAGGCGGCCAGAACAGGGGATAAAACAGGAACACAAATGGGAGGGCATATGAAGTTACAGGAGGCCAATGTATACAGGGAGATTCAGAAGAATACGCAGACGGCCATGAAGGCCATGGATACCATTGCCGGAAAGGTGTACGACGATGATCTGGCGCTGCAGATTTCCAGACAGTCCATTATGTATGCGGAACTGCACAATGAAGCTTCCAGGCGTCTGATGGATGCCAGAGCGGAGAACTATCAGGGAAGCGCGCTGTCAGATGCGCTGTTAAAGACAGGAATTCATTATAATACCATCTTAAACACCAGCACGGGGCATCTGGCGGAGATGCTGATCAGGGGAAGCAACAACGGAATCCTGGAGATGGAGAAAGCCATCAGACACAATGAGAGGGCAGGGGACAGACCCATGGCTCTGGCAAAGCAGCTGATTGATTTTGAGGAGAAAAATATACAAAGTCTGAAGAAATATCTCTAAATCTTGTGCAGATTGTCAAAAAAACCCAGGAAAGCGTTTTTTAGTTTAGTGAATTAAAGTGGATTGCAAAACGGCATGGTATGGGGTATAATGATTCAAGGTATGAAGCCTGAAAAAGGCCGGGACGTAATACTCATCCTATGCCTTTCTTTGTGCGTATGCCTGCTGTCGGAAAAGACAGCCCCCCTTTGGCAGGTGGGGCCTGTGGCGCAGGACTGCTTTTGAAACAGGGTTTCTGCGGGGGCGAAGGATCCGGCGGCTGTATGTACTTATTTCAGAAAAGGAGGGCAAGATAATGTCGTATGTAGACGAGGTATTTGACCTGGTAGTGGAGAAGAATCCTGCACAGCCGGAGTTCCATCAGGCCGTGAAGGAGGTTCTGGAGTCGCTGCGGGTGGTGATTGAGGCAAATGAGGAGAAGTTTCGCAGGGATGCCCTGCTTGAGCGGCTTGTGACACCGGAGAGGCAGCTTCTCTTCCGCGTGCCCTGGGTGGATGACAAAGGGCAGGTACAGGTGAACAACGGTTTCCGCGTGCAGTTTAACTCCGCCATCGGGCCTTACAAGGGGGGCTTAAGGCTTCACCCCAGCGTAAATCTTGGAATCATTAAATTCCTGGGCTTTGAACAGATTTTTAAGAATTCCCTCACGGGCCTGCCCATCGGCGGCGGCAAGGGCGGTTCCGACTTTGACCCCAAGGGCAAGTCTGACAGGGAAGTGATGGCATTCTGCCAGAGCTTTATCACGGAGCTGTATAAATATATCGGTGCGGACACGGACGTGCCTGCGGGAGATATCGGAACCGGCGCCAGAGAGATCGGATATATGTACGGGCAGTACAAGAGGCTCACAGGGCTTTATGAAGGGGTTCTCACGGGCAAGGGCCTTTCCTATGGGGGTTCCCTGGCCAGGACGGAGGCCACAGGATACGGTCTGCTGTACCTGACGGAGGAGATGCTCAAGTGCAACGGCAAGGACATCAAGGGAAAGACCATTGTTGTCTCCGGCGCGGGCAATGTGGCCATATACGCCATCCAGAAGGCCTGGCAGCTGGGCGGAAAGCCTGTCACCTGCTCCGATTCCACCGGATGGATCTATGACGCGGAGGGGATTGATGTGGCGCTTCTGAAGGAAGTGAAGGAAGTGAAAAGGGCCAGGCTCACAGAGTACGCTGCTGCAAGGTCCAGCGCCCAGTACCATGAATGTGCTCCGGGAAGCAATGTCTGGACGGTGAAGTGCGATGTGGCTCTGCCCTGTGCAACCCAGAACGAGCTGAACCTGGAAGACGCAAAGAATCTGGTTGCAGGGGGCTGCTTTGCCGTGGCGGAGGGGGCCAATATGCCCACCACCATGGAGGCCACAGAGTACCTGCAGAAGAACGGCGTTCTGTTCTGCCCCGGAAAGGCATCCAACGCAGGCGGTGTGGCCACCTCCGCACTGGAGATGAGCCAGAACAGCGAACGCCTCAGCTGGACCTTTGAGGAAGTGGATGCCAAGCTTCAGAGCATCATGGTCAACATTTTCCACAGCCTGGATGCTGCGGCCAAAAAGTACGGCATGGAGGGCAACTATGTGGCGGGAGCCAATATTGCAGGGTTCCTGAAGGTGGCGGAAGCCATGACAGCCCAGGGAGTGGTGTAAAAAAGCATCCCAATGGAGGAAGTCTTCTCCATTGGGATGCTTTTTCTATACATGTATGTTCTCAGGCGTCTACCATCCGTATCATGGTCTCCATATCGGAGATCAGGCCCTTGGAATAGTTTTCCGCTTCATGGTAGATCTGCTGCGCTTCACTGAAATTGCCGCGGCGGATGGCATTTATGGCAGAAGCACCGTATTTGTGAAGATTTTCATGCTTTGCCCGCAGGCCGTTCCAGATGGGCAGTACACTGGGAATGTCCGGTGTAATGGCGTTGTAAAAATGGCCGAAACCACATTTTGTGGAATCCAGCTGCAGGGGCATGACCGTCTGGGCCGCCACCATTCTCTGCAGGTTTTCCAGCCAGCCGTGGTGGGAGGAGATGGCGCTCCTTATATACTGGGCAAATTCGCTGCTCTCCAGGTGGTAGAAGGGATCGTGGGTCATGGAGCCCATCTGCCTTACCGTCTCATCCAGTCTCCGCTCTATCTCGGCCACGGGCTTGGAGGCCTGCTGCAAGTCTTCTCCCACTTCACACATAAATTCGGTGCTTTCCTTCAGCTGCTGCTGCATCTGGGCCATGGTGGCGGTGATCTCCTGGCTGACGGCGGCGATGGAGCTGACGGCTTCATTGATCCTTGACACAGCCTGCTGACTCTCATTGTTCAGCTGCCACACATGCTTGATTTTTTCCGTCATGGAGGCCAGGGAGTTGATTGTGTTAGTGGAGCTCTGGACACTTTTCTGGGAGGCTTCCTTCATATTTCTGACGAAGGTGTCCATGTCGGCTGTCATTTTCTGCGTCTCCTCAGACAGTTCCCGGATCTCGTTCGCCACCACGGAGAAGCCTTTTCCGGCTTCTCCGGCTCTGGCGGCTTCCACGGAGGCGTTCAGGGCCAGAAGGTTGGTCTGCAGGGAGATGGAGTTGATGCCCGATATGACATCGCTCAGGTGTCCGATGATCGCCACCAGCTTATCCATGTCCTGCTGCATTTCCCGGGAAATGCTGATGGTGTGTCCTGAGAGTTCCTTGATGGCTGTCAGCTCGGACTGGCCGCTTTCTATTTTCTGATAGACATCCTGGGTTTCACCGGAGATGCCGATTATGTTGTTGGTCAATTCTTCGTGCTGTCCGCCTGATGCGTTCTGGGCATTTCCGAAGATAGCCTCTGCAGCCTTGCTTACCTTCTGTGAGATACCCATGATTTTACTTGTCTGGTGCTGCATGGTCAGATCCAGAGAGCTGATCTGCATGACGGCGTTGATATTCTTATCAAAAAGTTCTGCGAATTCCCGCCGGCCATTTGTCAGCCTTTGGTAAATACTTTCCAGTTCTGGCTCCTTGGAGTAGTCTGCCTGTCTTAATTCTGATACGGCCCGCATAAGTTCGGCTTTATTTTTCTTCATAGCCATACGCTTATCCTCTTTCTTTAAGAAATTATTGTTCATAATTATCATACGGATTTTTTTATTTTTTGCAAGCATTTTTTGTGTTAAAACATAGAAAATTTTTCTCACAGAGGGAAAGCTTGTTTTCCTGGCCTGATCCATGTATAATAAAAAGCACTTGAAAAAACCTGGAAGGGTGTTATAATATAAAAGAACAGATGTTCTATAGGCGGCAGGCGTGACCCAAGATATGAGGCAGGAGATCGGGGATGGCAGCAAAAAAATATTATGCGGTGAAAAAAGGGAAGAAAACGGGAATATTTGGCAGCTGGGAGGAGTGCAGAGCCAGCGTGGAAGGGTTTTCCGGGGCGGAGTACAAAGGTTTTGCGGATCTGGGGGAGGCCCAGGGATACTTGGGGACATTGTCAGTCTTGAGAAAGGGTATGGCAGACTCTATGGAGGCAGGGGAAGAGACAGAAGAGATTTCGGCCGGGGACTCTCTCAAAAGGGGCAGGAAGGGCGGAACCGGGAGTCAGACAGTTTCTGCGGAGGACGATTCCCGGCCTCAGGAGTGTCCGGAGCCGGGGACGCTGCTTGTGTATGTGGACGGCAGCTATGACAATTCGCTGAAAAAATATGCCTTTGGCTGTGTGTTTCTGCTGCCGGACGGCAGAATTTTTACGGAGTACGGCAATGGGGACAAGGAACAGTCCCTGCGGCACAGGAATGTGACGGGGGAAATGCTGGGGGCCATGTATGCGGTGAAAACCGCAATGTTAAATGGCTATACCAAAGTGGAAATTCGATATGACTATGAGGGAATAGAGAAGTGGGTTACGGGAGCATGGCGTTCCAAGACGGAACTTACAGGCTTATATGCCTCTTCCATGCGGGAGTGGGGAAAGCGCATTATGATATCCTTTACCAAAGTGGCCGCCCACTCCAACGTATACTACAATGAACTTGCAGACAAGATGGCTAAAACCGGTCTCAGGGAGGGAAATGGGATTCCCAAAGTTCATATGCTGGAAGAGGAGTAAATATCCCGGTGGTAAGAAACTGTGAGGGCAGGGAGGAGTATATACCATGGAACGGATGAGGCTGAATAAATATCTGGCCCACTGCGGAGTCTGCTCCAGGAGGGAGGCGGACAGGCTCATTGAAGAGGGCAGGGTGGAGGTCAACGGGACAACTGCCCAGATGGGCTGCGCGGTAAGCGGATCCGATGTGGTCAGCCTGGAGGGCAGAAGGATTCAGGCGGGGGACAGAAAGGTGGTTCTGGCGTTTTACAAGCCTGTGGGAGTGACCTGTACGGAGAGGGATTCCCATGCGGAGAAGACCATTTTTGACCTGCTGAAGTATCCCTCCAGGGTGACTTATGCGGGGAGACTGGACAAAGATTCGGAAGGGCTGCTGCTTCTGGGAAATGACGGGGATCTGATCCAGGCCATGATGAAGGGATCCGGCAGCCATGAAAAAGAGTATGTGGTTAAGATAAACAGAGAAGTGACGGAAGAGTTTCTGGAGAAAATGCGCCGGGGGGTCTACCTGGAGGAACTGGGCGTGACCACGAAAAAGTGCAGGGCGGAGCGGACGGGAATGTTTACCTTCCGGCTGGTGCTGACCCAGGGGTTAAACCGCCAGATCAAGAGGATGTGCCTGGCCTGCGGCTGCCGGGTGCGGGAGCTGAAGCGTGTCAGGGTGATGCACATAGAACTGGGAGATCTAAGGCCGGGAGAGTACCGGGAACTGGACAGGGAGGATGTGCGGCGTCTTTACAGGGAGTGCGGAATTCCCACAAAATAGCTGAAAGAAAAGTCGTCTTGGGAAAATTTGAGAAGTGAGGACGGAGTGGTATAATGCAGAGCGAGAACATAGAGAGAATCAAGTACCTGGTGGATCTTTTGAACAGGGCTTCCCGGGCATATTATGCCCAGGACAGGGAGATTATGAGCAACCTGGAGTATGACAGGCTCTACGAAGAGCTGCAGGATCTGGAGACCCGGACGGGCGTGGTGCTCTCGGGCAGTCCCACGGTGAGTGTGGGGTATGAGGCTGTGGACGAACTGCCCAAGGAGCGCCATGCCAGCCCCATGTTGTCCCTGGACAAGACCAAGGACAGAGAGGCTCTCAGGGACTGGCTTCAGGGAAACAAAGGGATCATAAGCTGGAAACTGGACGGGCTGACAATTGTGCTCACCTACAGGGAGGGAGAACTTGTGAAAGCCGTCACCAGGGGAAACGGGGAGATCGGGGAAGTGATTACCAACAATGCCAGGACCTTTGTGAACCTGCCTTTGAAAATTGCCTTCCAGGGAGAACTGGTGCTCCGGGGGGAGGCTGTGATCAGTTATGCCGACTTTGAGAAGATCAACAGCGGCATTGAGGATGTGGAAGCCAGGTATAAGAATCCCAGAAATCTCTGCAGTGGTTCTGTGCGCCAGCTGAACAATGAGATTACGGCAGGTAGGAATGTGAGGCTGTACGCCTTCTCCCTGGTGAGTGCAGAGGGGGCGGATTTTCACAATTCCAGAGAAGCCCAGTTTGATTTCCTGCAGGAACAGGGATTTCAGGTGGTGGAGCACTATCTGGTGGGGGAGGAGAATATCCTGGAGACGCTGGAGGGTTTTGAGGGGAAAATCGGCTCATACGATATTCCCTCTGACGGTCTGGTGCTGACTTATGAGGACATTGCCTATGGCCAGTCCCTGGGGAGGACGGCAAAGTTTCCCAGGCATTCTATCGCCTTTAAATGGGCCGACGAGCTGCGGGAGACCACGCTGAAGGAGATTGAGTGGAGCGCCAGCCGCACAGGGCTTATCAATCCCATAGCGGTCTTTGAGCCTGTGGAACTGGAAGGGACCACGGTGAGCAGGGCTTCCGTCCACAATATCAGCATTCTCCGGGGACTGCGTCTGGGGCTGGGGGACCGGATCACCGTCTACAAGGCCAACATGATTATACCCCAGATTGCGGAGAATCTCACGGGAGCGGACAGGACGGAGGAAGAGGAGATGGTGGAGATCCCCCAGGTCTGTCCTGTCTGTGGGGGAGCCACGCAGATCCGCCAGGTGAATGAGGTTCAGTCCCTTTACTGCACCAACGAGAAATGCGCCGCCAAGCAGATTAAGGCGTTTACCCTGTTTGTCAGCCGGGACGCCATGAACATTGACGGCCTCTCAGAGGCCACCCTGGAGAAATTTGTGGATCTGGGATTTCTTCATGAGTTTGCGGACCTGTTCCACCTGGACAGGCACAGGGAAGAGATTGTGGGAATGGAGGGCTTTGGGGAAAGGTCCTATCAGAATCTTACAGCCAGTGTGGACCGGGCCAGGAAAACCACGCTTCCCAGGGTAATCTATGCCCTTGGCATTGCCAATATCGGCGTGGCCAACGCCAAGATGCTCTGCAGACATTTCGGCTATGATTTAAAGCAGATGCAGGAGGCGGATGAGGAGTCCCTGAGCGCTATCGAGGGGGTGGGAGAGGTCATCGCCGCCGCCTTTGTAAACTATATGCAGGATCCGGACAATATCCGGAAGATAGAGGCGCTGATGGCGGAGCTTCAGGTGGAGGTGCCTAAAGTGGAGGAGGGCAGCCAGACTCTGGCGGGGCTGTCCTTTGTGATCACCGGTTCCCTGAAGAATTTTGCCAGCAGGAGCGACCTGAAGGAAGCCATTGAGCAGAAGGGGGGAAAGGTCACAGGGAGCGTAACGGGCAAAACCACCTGTCTGATCAACAACGATGTCACATCTTCCTCCGCCAAGAACAAGAAGGCCAGGGATCTGGGAGTGCCCGTTGTCTCAGAGGAAGATTTCATGTCCCAGTACGGGATAAGCGCAGGCGGGGAGGTAGAAGATGCCAATTAGGACGCAGAGCGGTTTGCCGGCAAAAGAGATACTGGAAAATGAGAATATATTTGTCATGGATGAGTACAGGGCCATGCACCAGGATATCCGTCCCCTTCAGGTGCTGATTCTGAACAATATGCCCATAAAACAGGACACGGAGCTGCAGCTGCTCCGGGCTCTCTCCAACACACCCCTTCAGGTGGACGTGACCTTTATGAATGTGAAGAGCCATGTGTCCGTGAACACTCCTGCAAGCCACCTGAACAAGTTTTACACCACTCTTGACGAGGTGCGGGATAAAAAGTATGACGGGATGATTGTGACAGGGGCCCCGGTGGAGGACATTTCCTTTGAGGAAGTGGACTACTGGCAGGAGATCTGCGAGATTTTTGACTGGGCCGAGACCCATGTGACTTCCACCCTTCATATCTGCTGGGCCGCCCAGGCAGGGTTTTATCACTACTACGGAATTGACAAAAAGCTTCTTCCCCGGAAATTGTCAGGGGTCTATGAGCACAGGGTGAAAAACCGGAAAGTACCCCTGGTGCGGGGATTTGACGATATTTTTCTGGCTCCCCACAGCCGTCACACGGAGACTCCCACAGAGGCCATCCGCGCCTGCAGGGAGCTGACGGTGCTGGCGGAATCTCCCCAGGCAGGGGTGTATCTGGCCATGGCCCAGGGAGGAAAGAAAATTTTTGTCACAGGACATCCTGAGTACGACAGGTATACCCTGCACAATGAGTACCACAGGGACCTTGACAGGGGGCTTTCCGCCCAGGTGCCCTACAATTATTACCCGGGGGATGATACCTGCGGAAAGCCGCTGCTTCAGTGGCGTTCCCACTGCAACAACCTCTACAGCAATTTCCTGAATTACTACGTCTACCAGGTGACGCCTTATGAACTGGGATAGACAAAATATTTTTATATTTTGAGTAAAAATATATTGAAATAATGCTAAGATGATGATAGAATGGCAACTGTGCTTGAAACTGTCTTGGCGGTAAACTGTAAACGCCTGATGGCAGGCCTGAACAAAGTCTGGCAGTAAATGGCGAAAGGAAAGATGAATGGATATCCTGAAGGCCTTTATTATAAGGCTTTCAGGTTTTTGATTTTAGGGGGTTCTTTTTACGTGAGAATGCTCCTCCAGGGGCAGAGGGGGCCATAATGGAGATCAGACGCGGGGAAGAAAAGGACATAACGGGAATCAACAGGCTGCTTGAGCAGGTGTTGGAAGTCCACCACAGCGGCAGGCCGGATTTGTTTAAAAGCGGCGTCAAAAAGTATACGGACAGGGAGCTTTTGGCAATACTCCACAATGACATGAAACCGGTTTTTGTGGCAGTGGACGGCGGAGAAGCGGTTGCAGGATACGCTTTCTGTGTACTGCAGCAGCACCATGACAGCAATATTTTGACGGCTGTGAAGACATTGTATATTGATGATCTGTGTGTGGACGAGTGTGTAAGGGGCCAGCGCATAGGAAAGATGCTCTATGAACATGTGGTGGCCTTCGCCAGGGAACAGGGATGCTACAATGTTACCTTAAATGTATGGGAGTGCAATCCTGGTGCGAAAAGATTCTATGAAAAATGCGGGCTGACTCCCCAGAAGACTGTACTGGAGAAGATAATTGACTAAGGAAACGGAAAGGAACAGGTGGAGCGGGAATGACGGAACAGGATAGAAATATAGAGATAGCGGAGGACACTGGACAGATTCCGGAGAGCAGGGAAGAAGGCCAGGGAGGAACAGCGAATCCGGAAGGAGGCGGTCAGGAAGGCGGCGGGAACCCGGAAGGAGCCGGTCAGGAAGGCAGCGGGAACCTGGAAGGGGCTGGCCGGGAAGGCAGCGGGAACTCGGAAGGGGCCGGTCAGGAAGGCAGCGGAAGCGCAGAAGGGGCAGACGGACAGGACAGTCTGGCGTATATTGAATCCCTTCTGGATGAGCGCATTGTGCGGGCCATCAGAGAAATGGGATTTGACAAGCTGACCCCCATTCAGGAACAGGCGATTCCCTGTCTGCTCCAGGGGGAGGACATTATCGGACAGGCCCAGACGGGCACGGGCAAGACGGCTGCTTTCGGCATTCCTGCCCTGCAGAAGATTGATCCGGATCTGCGGAAACTGCAGACCATTGTCCTGTGCCCCACCCGGGAGCTGGCCATGCAGGCGGCGGAGGAGATCCGCAGGATTGCCAAATACATGCAGGGCATTAAAGTGCTTCCCGTCTACGGCGGCCAGGATATCAGCAGGCAGATCAGCGGTCTCAGGGGAGTCCAGATTATTGTTGGAACCCCCGGACGTGTGATGGACCATATGCGCCGGCATACCATCAAGCTGGATCATGTGAACATGGTGGTTCTGGACGAGGCGGATGAGATGCTGGACATGGGATTTCGGGAGGATATGGAGCTGATTCTGGGAGAGATCCCGGGAGAGCATCAGACAGCCCTGTTTTCCGCCACCATGCCCCAGCCCATTTTAGACATTACCAATCAGTTCCAGAAGGACGCGAAGATTGTGAAGGTGGCCTCCCAGGAGCTGACCATTCCTTTAGTGTCGCAGAGGTACTATCGGATCAAGGCAAAGGACAAAGACGCCGCCTGTATCCGGCTTCTGGAGTATTTTCAGCCCAAACTCTGCCTGATCTTCTGCAATACCAAGATAAAGGTGGACGAGCTGGCGGAGGTGATAAAAAAGGCAGGATTCCAGGCGGAAGGACTTCACGGCGACATGTCCCAGCACCAGAGGGATGTGGCCATGAACCGTTTCCGGAACGGGAGCACCAATATCCTCATTGCCACGGATGTGGCCGCCAGGGGCATCGACGTCTACAACGTGGAGGCGGTCATCAACTATGATCTTCCCCAGGATATAGAGTACTATGTTCACCGCATTGGAAGAACAGGGCGCGCGGGCAAGACAGGCCGTTCCTTTACTTTTGTGGGGGCAAAAGAGCTCTACCGCATTCGGCAGATAGAGCGTTTCTGCAATACCACCATTGAGGAGAAGAAACTGCCCGGCGCGGCAAAGGTGCAGAAGGCGAAAGCGGACAAATATCTGAACCGGGCCTGGGAACTTCATGAGCATGAGGATGTAGAGCTGATGAAGAGCTATCTGCAGAAGAAGATAGAGGCGGAGGGATGTGATGCGCTGGATCTGGCGGCGGCCATGCTGAAGTACCAGGTGGGAGACATGGGGCCTGAGATCGACGCGGACACCGTGGAAAGCCGCAGGAGCGGAAGGACGGGAGAGCGCAGCGAGAACAGCCGCCGCAGGCGTTTTGAGCGTGAGGCAGGCCGCGGGCGTGAGCAGCGGGGAGAAGACCGGGACGGCCGCAGACGGGACCGCCGGGGAGAGGACCGGGACGGCCGCAGGCGTGACCGCCGTGAGGAAGACCGGGATGGCCGCAGACGCAGCCGCCGTGAGGAGGACCGGGACGGCCGCAGACGCAGCCGCCGTGAGGACCGGGACGGCGTCAGTCGTTTCGACCGGGGAGAGGATCGGGAGAACCACAGGGCTTTTGAACATGAGAGCCGTGAAAGCCGCAGAGGCTCTGCCCGGGGAGAGGATCACGACGGCCGCCGCAGGCAGGATGCCTGGGAGGAAGAGTGGTCTTCCCGCAGGAAGGGTGACAAGGACAGAAGCCATGTCTCTAAAGTCCGCGATGTGAAAAGGGACGGCAGCGAGAAGGGGCTGGCATTCTCCTTTCCCAGGAAGAAAAAGCGCAGTTAAGTCAATAGTTTTACACCAAAGCCAGGCGAAATGTTTCGTTTGGCTTTTGGTTCTTGAGAAAGGAGCGGAAGCAGGATGAGGGTTGGTATGGGCTATGATGTCCACAGGCTTGTGGAGGAGAGGGATTTGATCCTGGGCGGGGTAAAGATACCCTTTGACCGCGGCCTGGCCGGGTATTCGGATGCGGATGTGCTCCTGCATGCTGTGATGGACGCACTGCTGGGGGCGGCGGCCCTGGGGGATATCGGAAAGCATTTTCCGGACAATGACGCCGCCTATGAGGGGATCTCCTCCATGACACTGCTGGAAAAGGTGGGGGCGCTTCTGGCGGAACATGGATTTCTGGTGGAGAACATTGACGCTACCATTATTGCGCAGGCGCCCAGAATGCGTCCCTATATTGATGAAATGAGGGGGAATATTGCCGGAATTCTGGGACTGGACATGAACCATGTAAATGTGAAGGCCACCACGGAGGAAGGGCTGGGATTTACAGGAAGGGGGGAGGGAATCTCCGCCCAGGCGGTGTGCCTGCTGACCAGTCCCTTTGACCTGGAGGCCAGGCAGGCCGGGGGAGGCTGTGAGGGCTGCGGGAGGAAGTGCTCATAGAGTCAATCTTGGAGCAGGATCCTGGAGAGCGCAGAAACTGCCGGATAAGCCGGATAAGATGATCCTGGAGAGCGCAGGAACTGCCGGATAAGCCGGATCAGATGATCCTGGAGAGCGCAGAAACTGCCGGATAAGCTGGATCAGATGATCCTGGAGAGTGCAGGAACTGCCGGATAAGCCGGATAAAATGCTCACAGGAAGTGGGCAGAAAGGGGATAAGGTTGAGATGAAAAAGATACTGGAAGTGTTGTCGGAAGAAATGGGAAAAGCTTTTGAGGCGGCGGGATATGAGGCTTCCTTGGGCAGGGTGACGCTGTCCAACCGGCCTGATTTGTGTGAATATCAGTGCAATGGCGCCATGGCGGGAGCAAAAAAGTACAGGAAAGCGCCTGGGGTGATTGCAGGTGAAGTGGCGGAAAAACTGGCGGACAGCAGGGTGTTTAAGGAGGCAGCGGCCGTTGCACCGGGCTTTTTGAACTTGAAACTGTCGGAGCAGTTTCTCCTTGAGATGGTTCAGGCTATGACTGTAGAGCCGAAATTCGGCTTTGAGGTGCCTGACAGGCCCAAAAAGATTATGATAGATTACGGCGGAGCCAATGTAGCAAAGCCCCTTCATGTAGGGCACCTTCGTCCGGCCATCATCGGCGAGAGCGTCAAGCGCATCTGCCGCTATGGGGGGAATGAGTGCATCGGCGACGTGCATCTGGGGGACTGGGGGATGCCCATGGGACTTGTGATCACAGAGATCCAGGAGAGGCAGCCTGATCTTGTCTACTTTGATCCGGACTATCAGGGAGAGTACCCCGTAGAGGCTCCGTTTACCGTCACGGATCTGGAGGAGATATATCCTTTTGCCAGCAAAAAGTCAAAAGAAGATCCGGAGTTCAAGGCCCGGGCCATGGAGGCGGTTTACAGGCTGCAGAACGGTGTCAGAGGGTACCGGGCGCTCTGGAGGCATATCATGGATGTGTCCGTTGCGGATCTGAAGAAAAATTATGACAGTCTGAATGTGGAGTTTGACCTGTGGAAGGGCGAGAGTGATGTGCAGGATCTGATACCTGAGATGGTGGATTACATGAAAGAGGGCGGCTATGCCTATATCAGCGAGGGGGCGCTGGTGGTGGATGTAAAGGAAGAATCCGACACCAGGGAAGTACCTCCCTGCATGATACTGAAATCCGACGGCGCGGCCCTTTACAACACTACGGATTTGGCCACCATTATGGAGCGCATGAAGCTCTACAATCCTGACGAGATTATCTATATTACGGATAAGCGCCAGGAACTGTACTTTGAGCAAGTGTTCCGCTGTGCCCGCAAGACAGGGCTTGTAAAACAGGAAACGGCGCTGAAATTCCTGGGCCACGGCACCATGAACGGCAGCGACGGAAAGCCTTTTAAGACCAGGGACGGCGGGGTAATGCGCCTGGAGAATCTGGTCCGGGAGACCCAGGAGGAAATGTACAGAAAGATCCGGGAAGGCCGCGAGATGGCCCCGGAGGAGGCTGTTCAGGTGGCAGAAACGGTGGCGGTATCCGCTTTGAAGTACGGCGATCTGTCCAATCAGGCCTCCAAGGATTATATCTTTGATGTGGACAGATTTACCTCCTTTGAGGGGGATACCGGCCCCTATATCCTCTATACCATTGTGCGCATTAAATCCATCCTGAATAAATACCGGGAACAGGGGGGCAGGATGGATCAGCTTCAGCTTCTGGAGGCGGGCAATGACTCCGAAAAGGCTCTGGAAATGGTTCTGGTACAGTTCAACACCATGCTGCAGAGCGCAGTGGAGGAGATTGCTCCCCACAAGGTATGTGCGTTTATCTATGATCTGGCCAATGCCTTTAATCATTTTTACCATGAGACCAAGATCCTGTCGGAGGAGGACTCCGGAAGGCGGGAGAGCCTGATTGCGCTGCTTCTGCTGACCAGGGATGTGCTGGAAACCTGTGTGGGCCTGCTGGGCTTCCAGGCGCCGGAAAAGATGTAGGGCGATTTTAAAAAGGGTCGCAAAAAATTAAAAAAATTTGTAAAAAAAGATTGACAAAACCCAATGCCTGAGGTATACTGAATCATGTGAGCGAAAGCTTGCAGGACAAAGACCAAACATACCACTATAATAGTGGGGCCTTTGCCAAGAGGTCCCACAACTCCTTTTTTATATTGTATATGGCGAGATAGCTCAGTTGGCTAGAGCATGCGGTTCATACCCGCAGTGTCGAGGGTTCAAATCCCCCTCTCGCTATTTAAGGAAATGCTTGAAGATAGTATATTTTCAGCATTTCTTTTTTGTTTTATTCTGGTGGCTGAAGTGTACAAAAATGATGGATATGTTTATTTGTTTTCATAAAGGCAGAAGGCGGGGCATTGGACTTCTGGCCGGCAGAAAACAGGTGGATGTACACGATTTGGATAATGACAGGAATCAGGGAGCGCCGTGTGTAAAGATAGACTTTAATGTTTTACACTGCATGGCAAAAATATTTTGACACCTGTCCTGCAACGGGCTATAATAGGGAACGTAGATGAAAAAATTGTAAACCAGTGATACGGGAGAACAGGCTATGAAGCAGGACATGATTGTAATTCTTGACCTGGGCAGCACGGAAAATACGACGGTTGCCAGGCAGATCCGGAGCCTTGGGGTGTACAGCGAGATCCATCCCCACGACATTACGCCGGAGGAACTGAAGAAACTGCAGAACGTGAAGGGAATCATACTTAACGGCGGTGAGAACCGTGTTGTGGACGGAAAGGCAGTGGACGTGGATCCCGCCCTGTACGACTGCGGTTGTCCCATGATTGCCATTGATCATCCGGGCGCCAGGTGTGAGCGCAGGCTGGAGAGTCTGCCGGACGAGGCACAGATGCGGGAGTTTGTCTTTGACACCTGTCATGCCCAAGCCAACTGGAATATGAAGAATTTTATAGAAGACCAGGTGGAACTGGTGCGCCGCCAGGTGGGGGACAGGAAGGTGCTTCTGGCGCTCTCCGGCGGGGTGGATTCCTCCGTGGTGGCAGCTCTGCTGATCAGGGCGGTGGGGCAGCAGCTGGTGTGCGTCCATGTGAATCATGGTCTGATGCGGAAAAATGAGTCAGAGAGCGTTGTGGAGGTGTTTCGCAACCAGCTTCACGCAAATCTGGTCTATGTGGACGCCTCAGAGCGGTTTCTGGGGAAACTTCAGGGAGTTGCGGATCCGGAGCAGAAGCGCAAGATTATCGGCGGAGAATTTATCCGAGTGTTTGAGGAGGAGGCAAGGAAGCTGGAGGGAATCGACTTCCTGGGTCAGGGAACCATATATCCGGATATTATCGAGAGCGGCACCAAGACTGCCAAAATGGTGAAATCCCACCACAATGTAGGTGGACTTCCGGAAGACCTGAAGTTTGAACTGGTGGAGCCTCTGAAGCAGCTTTTCAAGGATGAGGTGCGGGCCTGCGGCGTGGAACTGGGTCTGCCGGAAAGCATGGTCTACCGCCAGCCCTTCCCTGGGCCCGGTCTGGGAGTCCGCTGTCTGGGGGCGATCACCAGGGAGCGCCTGGAGGCCGTGCGGGAGTCCGATGCCATACTGCGGGAGGAGTTCCAGCGGGCAGGACTTGACAAAAAGGTCTGGCAGTATTTTACCGTGGTGCCAGATTTCAAATCCGTGGGTGTGAAGGATAATGCCAGATGCCTTGGCTATATGGTGGTGATCCGTGCCATCAACACGGTGGATGCCATGACAGCCACCGTGGAGAGAGTGGACTGGGATGTGCTTCAGAGGATTACAGAGCGGATCCTTGCGGAAGTGGCTCAGGTGAACAGAGTCTGCTTTGACATGTCCCCTAAGCCTCCGGCCACAATTGAGTTCGAGTGATGAAAAATTTTACACAGGTTATTTTATTTAGGCTTATTTGCAAAATTTTTTGTTGCCAGAAAATTATATACAAAATGATTGACACCAAATACGACACCACATATAATATAGATAGGAGGTATTCAGAATGTCAAAGTGGGATAAACTATTAGCACGTATTTGCACTTTATCAAAAGATATTCGGTTTGATGAATTGCGTAAGGTGTTAGAGAGCTATGGATATGAGATGAATGCCCCAAGAAGTGGAAGCAGTCATTATATATTTAGAAAAAAGGTTGTATGCCAATTACGATACCAAAGCATGAGCCAATTAAGAAAGTTTATGTTGAGATGGTGAAACAGATCGTAGAAGGTGAGGAAAGAAACGATGAAAACGCTGAATGACTATATGACAATGTCTTATCGGATGGAGATTGTGGAGGATAAGGATGAAGGTGGTTTTGTGGTTTCTTATCCCGATCTGCCGGGATGTATTACTTGTGGTGAAACAGTAGAAAAAGCGGTGGTAAATGCAGCAGATGCTAAGAGGGAATGGATTGAAGCCGCACTTGAAGAGGGGATTAAGATTAATGAACCAGACAACTTGGAAGATTATTCTGGTCAGTTTAAATTGAGATTACCTCGCAGCTTACATCGCCTATTGGCAGAGCATTCCAAAAGAGAAGGTATCAGTATGAATCAGTATTGTGTGTATCTTCTATCAAGAAATGATGCTGTTTATTCAAAGTAAAACCAACAATATAATATTAAAA
>CAJUNZ010000012.1:0-9753 GCA_910587755.1 uncultured Acetatifactor sp.
GAACTGGTTGAAAGATATATTGCCACTAAAACAGGGGTAAGACATAACACCCTTGCCGGATATAAAACGGTTGTCAATATATTAAAGAAAGAAGAGTTTGGCAGCCGGAGGATTGATCTGGTAAAACCGTCAGACGCTAAACTCTGGCTGATTAAGTTGCAGTCAGAGGATAAGAGAAGTTACAGCAGTATCCATAGTATCAGAGGTGTTGTGCGTCCTGCCTTTCGTATGGCGGTTGAGGATGATTTAATAAAGAAGAATCCCTTTGACTGGGAACTTGCAACAGTGCTGATAAATGACAGCGTATCAAGGGAGGCGATTACACCGAGACAGGAAAGGCTGTTCCTTGATTTTATAAAAGGAGACAAACATTATTCACAATATTATGAGGGGATGTATATATTATTCAAGACAGGCATGAGGATTTCAGAGTTCTGTGGCCTGACGCTGTCGGATGTGGATATGAAAGGACGGAAGATACATATAGATAAGCAGTTACAGCGTACAAGAGAGGGTAACTATATCATAGCGGATACGAAAACCACCTATGGAGAAAGGTATTTGCCAATGACGGAAGAAGTTTACCAGTGCTTTAAAAAGCTGGTAGCCAGACGCAGGAAAACAAAGGTGGAGCCAATGGTGGATGGTGTGGGCGGCTTTCTGGTTCTGGATCAGAATGGTATGCCGTACCTTGCATTACATTGGGAAAAGCGGTTCGAGTATGCTCTGAAGAAGTATAACAGGACATACAAGGAAGAACTGCCAAAGATAACGCCGCATGTATGCAGACATACCTATTGTAGTAACATGGCAAAGTCAGGAGTAAATGCAAAGACTCTACAATATCTTATGGGTCATGCCGACATTGCCACGACCTTAAATGTGTATACCCATTTGGGATATGATGACGTGGAAAAGGAAGTAAGGGAAATGGAAGAAAGGCTTAGAAAGGAAGTGTAGGCGTGTAGGAATTTACCTTTGGAAAGAGTAAAAAAGAGGTCATTTTACTTCTTTTTTACTCTTTTTGGGAGACAAAATATACCGAGGTATGGTAAGATATACGAGGTATAGAGTTTTTGAGGTCAGAGAGAAAACCTTGAAAACATAAGGAAAAACCAAGATATACCGAGATATAAGGAGATATGGAAACCATGATAAAAATATTATTTATATGCCACGGCAATATTTGTCGCAGTCCCATGGCTGAGTTTATTATGAAGGATCTTGTAGCCAGAGAGGGGCTTTCTGAGAATTTTTTTATTGCATCTGCGGCCACCAGCTCGGAGGAGATCTATAAGGGTGTTGGCAATCCAGTGTATCCTTCTGCCAAAAGAATGCTGGCATCCCATGGAATTGACTGCTCAGGAAAGCGTGCTGAGCTATTAAAGAGGTCGGACTATGACCAATATGATTATCTGCTTGGCATGGACAAAAATAACATCCGCAACATGCTTGAGATTCTGAGGGGAGACCCGGAGAGGAAGGTCTATAAGCTTTTGTCATTTACCGAGGCAGAGCATGATATTATAGATCCCTGGTATTCGGGAGATTTTGAAACCACTTACCAGGATCTGGTGAGAGGGTGCGAAGCTTTTCTGGCATATCTGCGGGAGAAAGGCGCTCTGTAAAAGGGGTGAAAAAGTCACCCCTGAGGTTCTTGCAGCAGGCTCAGTCCCTTTTCCAACATGCTGCTGCACAGGAGGGACATTTCCTCGGGAGTGGGGGGAAAGGGCTCGGTGAGCCAGGTTTCCACCACGCCGGCACAGCCGGAGACAATAAAAGATTCTACATAAGCATAGTAATAAGCGGAGCGGCCCGGTTCCAGAAGCCGGGAGATATGTTCTTTCACCGTGTCTTTCAGACGGTTTACAAAAGACAGATCCCCGTGGGGACCCACCATGACTCTCACCACATCTCTGTGGCGGTTCACAAAGGAGAAGATGTCCAGGAGGGTGTCCCGGGGGGAGATGGCTTTCAGCTCACATTTCATGGTGCGCCCCAGTATATTCTCAAATTCTACAAACAACTCATCTTCCACCTTGGAAAGCATATCATAGATATCACTGTAGTGCAGGTAGAATGTTCCCCTGTTGATGTCGGCCAGGTCAGCCAGTTCCTTGACAGATATATCTTTTACATCTTTTTCTTCCATCAGCTGCAGCAGGCACTGCAGCAAAAGGGATTTCGTCTTCCGCACCCTTCGGTCCATCTTTTCTTTTTCCATCATAAATCCTCCATTTCGACAGAATCCATGCCTGGGGCATAGCGCCCAGGCGCCGATTTCTAAACTTTTCATGAATAATAGACAAAACTGTCATTGGCTGTTCAGTAAAATACACAGGTGCAAAAAATGTGTATTGTCTTTTGCAATGTATCTATTATAATAACCAATGTGAAAAAAATCAACACTTGTCTAGTAAACAACTCTCATTCGCAAAACGGGAGTCCAGGGGGTTGGGGCGGACAGAAAGGCAGGACTTTTGCATGGAAAAGGACAAAAAGGAAAACTCATTTATGATCAGGCTGTCAACCCTGATCGTGGATAAGCGGAAGGGCTTTTACCTTATCTTCATAATGCTGATTCTATTTAGTGTGGCGTCAATGAACAGGGTAAATGTAAACAATGATTTAACCTCCTATCTGCCGGACACCACGGAAACCCGGCGGGGACTTGACCTGATGGAGGAGCAGTTTATCACTTACGGAACCGCCCGGGTGATGGTGTGCAATATCACCTGTGAGGAGGCGGAAGAGCTTGCGGAGCGGCTTGAGTCCATGGAAGGTGTGAGCATGCTGGATTTTGACGATTCCCCAGAGCATTACCACAATATGGAGGCTCTGTTTGACATTACCTTTGACGGGACTGCAGGGGACGAAGGCACTCTGGAGCGGCTGAACCAGGTACTGGAGGCTTTGGAAGGGTATGATGTATACTATTCTTCCGACATTGGCCAGGAGGAGCGGGACGCATCGGATCTGAGTAATGACATGATTATCATACTGATGCTGGCCGGAGTGGTCATTGTGTGCGTGCTGCTGTTTACCTCCACCACATATGCGGAGATCCCTGTCTTTTTGATGACTTTTATTGTGGCGGCCATTCTGAACAAGGGTACAAACTACTGGTTTGGCACCATAAGTTTTGTGACGGATTCCATTGCGGTGGTGCTGCAGCTGGCTCTGGCGGTGGACTATGCCATAATCCTATGCCATCGTTTTATGGAAGAACACGAGGACAAGGATGCCAGGGAGGCGGCCATTGTGGCTCTGAGCAAAGCCATACCGGAGATTTCCTCCAGTTCCCTGACCACGGTTTCCGGCATGGTGGCCATGATGTTCATGCAGTTTCGGATTGGCTATGACATGGGAATTGTACTGGCAAAGGCCATTCTGCTGAGTCTGATATCGGTTTTCTTCCTGATGCCGGGGCTTCTGCTGACTTTTGCCAAGGCCATTGACAACTCCCACCACAGAAGTTTTGTGCCCAAAATCACGGCGGTGGGCAGGCTCTGTGTACATACCAGATATCTGATCCCGCCTCTTCTGGTGGCGGCGGTGATTGTGGCGGCTGTTTTATCCGGGAGAGCGGATTATGTATATGATGTTAATTCTCTGGAGTCCAAGTCCATGAGCGCCAACAGATTTTCCGTCAGTATGGTGAATCAGGAGTTTGGGACCATCAATCAGCTGGCTGTGCTGGTGCCAAAGGGGGACTATGAGAAGGAGGCCCGGTGTCTGCGTGATCTGGAAAAAATGGCGGAGGTGGACTCCTGTATGGGGCTGGCGAACATTGAGGCCATGGATGGATATATTTTGACACAGCAGCTGTCCCCCAGAGCGTTTGCGGAACTTATCGACATGGACGTGGAAGTGGCGGATCTGCTCTATTCCGCCTATGCGGTGGAAGAGGACAATTATGGGGCCATATTGAGCGGAGTCAGTGAGTATAAGATTCCTCTGATTGACATTTTTCTCTTTATCTATGACCAGAAGGAGAAGGGGAGCATTGAACTGGAAGAAGAACTGGAGGAGACGCTTACGGATGCCTACTCTCAGATCAGTATAGCCCGGGATCAGCTTCTGGGGGAGGAGTTCAGCCGTTTTGTGCTGGAGCTGAATGTTCCCGTGGAGGGAACGGAGGCCTATGAAACGCTGGAGCGGATCCGGGGCACGGTTTCCAGGCACTATCCGGCGGAAGAAATATATCTTGTGGGAAATACCACCAGCAATAAGGACTTAAGCGATTCCTTCAGCACGGACAACACCATTATTACAGTGCTGACGGCATTGTTTGTCATGGTTATCCTGCTGTTTACATTTCAGTCGGCGGGACTGCCGGTGCTGCTTGTAGTGACCATTCAGGGAAGTATCTGGATGAATTTCTCCCTGCCTTATCTTACGGGGGAATCGGTGTATTTCCTGGGGTATCTGGTGGTGTCGGCCATACAGATGGGCGCCACAATAGACTATGCAATTGTGATTACCAGCCGGTACATGGAGCTGAAGACCTATATGCCCATAAAAGAGGCCATTGTGGAGACGCTGAATCAGGCATTCCCCACCATAGTCACCAGCGGTTCCATGCTTGTGGCGTCAGGGTTTATCATCAGCAATGTGTCCACCAACGCGGTGGTGGCAGCCATCGGTCTGGCTCTGGGCAGGGGGACTCTGACTTCCATTGCTCTGGTGCTGCTGGCACTGCCTCAGACATTGCTCATAGGAGACATTATAATAGAAAAGACGGCCTTCACCCTGAAGCGTGATCTGGTGAAACCCCTTCCCTCCGGAGGGCGGATTCGGATGTCGGGTCATATCAAAGGCTATGTGAACGGTGTCCTGGACGGGGAGTTCAGCGGAGTCATAGACGGTGAGATGGGCGCTGTGGTACGGGCCAGGGACAGGGTGCAGCAGGTGACACCGGGGGAATCCGGGGAAGACACCCCCTTGCTGGGGATAGAGGCGGCGGAGGAAAAAAGCGCAGGCGGTCCTGAAGCACCCGAAGATCCATCGGCATCCACCGGGGAGAGTCCCCTCCCTGAGAAACTGTCGGCATCCACCGGGGAGAGTCCCCTCCCTGAAAAACCGTCGGCATCCACCGGGGAGAGTCCCCTCCCTGAGAAACTGTCGGCATCCACCGGACCGGAAGTTCCGGCAGAGGAAAATATGTCCCCAAGTCCGGAGAGTGCAGGAACGGAGGAGAATGCCCAGGGACATGGCGGCAGAAAAAGACGGAAGCCCTTGGCACTGGGGCGGAGGGCACAGGAGAGACAGAAAGGAGCGGCAGACCATGAGAAGAGATAAGAGCAGGCACTGTAAGCATATGGCCCTGGTGACGGCGGCCCTTTTGGCGGTGGGCAGCGTGTTTCCCGCCCAGGCGGCCCAGTCCTCTGTCTATGGGCAGTATCTCTCCGGCGAGAATGCCGGAAACATACCGGGGACAGAGGCAGGGTACACCCGGATCAGCCTTTCCACCGAAGGGGATCTGGCGGAATTTGCCCGAAATTGTCAGGTGGACTCCTGGTCCCGGGACAAATATGTGACCCTGGAGGGGGACATTGCTCTTCAGGAGCATCAGGATCTCTCCATTCCTGTGTTTGGCGGGATATTTGACGGTCAGGGCTATGGCATTTCAGGCCTTGACATCCGGACATCCGGTTCTGCGGCCGGACTCTTCCGCTATGTCCAGGAGGGCGGCGTGGTGAGGAACCTGTCCGTCTCAGGCATGGTGCACCCGGAGGGCAGCGGAAACAGAGTGGGGCTTTTGGCGGGGGTCAACTATGGACAGATTAAAAACTGCAGTGCCTTCGGCAGCGTGGCCGGTTCCGGAGAGATCGGCGGACTTGTGGGGTGCAACCAGGAGACAGGGCAGATCCGGAAATGTCAGTCGGCGGCGGTGGTCACAGGGGATCACAGTACCGGGGGCATCTGCGGCGCCAACTATGGAACTTTGAACAACTGTCAGAATACCGGGAATATCAACACTTTCAGCCAGGAGGTATCCTACAGTCTGGAGGATATCACCATGGAAAACCTGGAGGATATCAACAGCCTGGAACGGGTGGCGGTTCATATGGATACAGGGGGCGTCACAGGGTACTCCGAGGGAAAGATATACTACTGCACCAATTCCGGCACGGTTGGCTATCAGCATGTGGGTTATAATGTGGGTGGCGTTGTGGGCAGGCTCCACCAGGGCTATTTACAGAACTGCACCAATTCCGGGCATGTGCTGGGCAGAAAGGATGTGGGGGGGATTGCAGGGCAGATGGAGCCTTTCCTGGAGATACAGTACCTGAATGACAGGCTTGGTGACATTGACAGGGAGACAGGGCGGTTCCTGGATCTGCTGGAGGCATTCCATGACGATCTGAACAGGTACAGCTCAGAGACGGTGGACCTGGCAGGGAGCATCAGCCGGAACCTGCAGAGTGCTTCCGCCGCCGCGGGGAATCTGACCACAACAGCCAGTGACCTGTGGTATCTGTACAATCAGGAACTCACAGGGGTCAGCAGCGACATCAACCGCTTAAACCAGGAGTGGGAGAGTCTGTCCGACGGAATCAGGGACAGGGAGGAGGACAGACATCTGCCGGAGATTTCCGTCAGCGGTGGTGATGGAATATTTTCCTCCGTCAGCGGCAGCGACATTCATCTGCCGGACACATCCCCCATCACCAATGTCTTCACGGACATAGAGAGCTATGCGGCGGCTCTCAGAAGGTTTGGCAGCAGCACCAGCAACAGGATCCATGTGGTGACATCCACCACCAAAGACAAAAGCGGCGGCATTAACACCAGTCTGGAGACTCTGGACAGAGAGCTGCAGGCAGCCAGCGCCTCTCTTGTGCAGCTGACAGATGTGGCTGGGGAGGGCATTGACCGCACCGGCGAGGATATAGACGCCCTTTTTGACCAGGCCAGGGTGCTGCGGAAACTGTTTCAGGAGGTGAGGGACGACCTGTTCCGCTATGAGGGGATCAGCATAGAAGATGTGTCCGACGAGGCGGCCGGAGGAGAGATGGATCACCTGGGAGCTGGAGAACAGGAAGAGGAGGCATGGTATGACACCAGCACCTTCCAGAAAGGGAAGATTACCCTCTGCATCAACACAGGCCTGGTGGAGGCGGACACCAGTGTGGGGGGGATTGTGGGACAGGTGGCCACGGAGCTGGATTTTGATCCGGAGGACGATATTGCCGTCAGCGGCCAGGAGAGTTTTCGCATAGAGCAGAGTATCAAGGCCGTGGTGCGGGAGAGCCGCAACCTGGGAGACGTGACAGGGAAAAAGGACTATGTGGGAGGTATTGTGGGCAGGGCGGATTTTGGCGCGGTCATTTCCTGTGAATCCTACGGCAATGTCTCCAGCACCGGAGGCAGCACCGTGGGAGGCATTGCAGGCTCTTCCGGATACTGTGTCAGGAGCTGTTATTCCATGGGGCGGATATCCGGAAAAAATTATGTGGGCGGCATTGTGGGCAGGGGCAGCGACATTTTCTACTGTTATACCTACCCGGAGATTGATTTTACAGGAGAAGCGGCCGGATCCATCGCAGGATGGGTGAATGAGGAAGGGGTTCTCTATGGCAACTATTATGTGAGGCAGGAGGAGGCAGGAGATCCGGCCGCTGCCGTTCCAGGGGTGGACTCCATTGGCTATGAGGGGGCCGCAGAGCCTTTGAGCTATGAGGAATTCTGCAGCAGGAAGGGTGTTCCGGAGGCTTTTAGGACATTTACTGTCATCTTCCAGGCCCAGGGCCGGAAGCTTGCCTCAATACAGTGCAGCTACGGTGATCGCATTGATCTGTCCCAGGTGCCCCAGATTCCTCCTGTGGAAGGGTATTTTGGGGTTTGGCCGGACTACGCCTACGGGCCCATAACCGGCAGCAGGGTTTTGGAGGCGCAGTACGAAAAATGGGTCTCCACCCTGGCCAGCGGGGAGAAGGATGAACAGGGACGGAGCATGGTACTTGTGGAAGGCCGTTTCCTGCCGGGGGCTTACCTGACCCTGGAGCAGACGCCGGAGGGATGTAAGGTCTCAGCGGCACGCCAGGAAGGCGGGGCATGCATGGAGCAGGGTACCCGGGAACTGGTGGTGCGGGTGCTATGTGAGAATCCGGAGGAGTCCGCCATAGAGCTCTGGGAGGAAGGGGCTTACAGGCAGGTGCCTTCCAGGGTCATGGGAAGCTGTCTGGAGTTCACTGTGGAGACTTCTTCCGGAGAGAACGGCGGGGCGCTCTGCGTCTACCAGGTTACGGAACCGGAGGAGACGGCGGGAAATAACCTGCTGCTCATGGCTGCAGCGGCCATAGCAGCGCTGACGGTGGTTCTGCTTGTGGCCAGGTCACGGAAGAAAAAGAAGAAAGCGTAGAACACAGGGAACATATTAGACCTGAAAACAGTGCGGCAGAGAGAAATCTTTGCCGCACTGTTGATTGAATGGACTTGCGGAGAGAATTTGAGGCATGCGGCAGGAAAGCTTGACCTGCCGGGACTATTGCATTTTGCCTCCCCATGTGTTATTATTTTAACGAATATTTCCAATTCCTGCGGGCTGTTGAAGCCAGCAGGGAACAGTGTGGGTTAAAAGGATGCCCGGATGGGGCGGAAAGGAAGTAGTTAAAGACATGAAACAGGGTTTTGATGATGTTGTGGCACGGGTGCAGAAGTGCGGCAGGAAGACTGTGGCCGTATCCGTGGCCCAGGATTCTGCAGTTCTGGAGGCTGTAAAGGAGGCGGCAGCCAGGGGTATTGCCGATGCAATCCTGGTGGGGGATGAGGCGAAGATTCGCGAGATTGCGGCCTCAATCAATATGGATCTGTCCGGCTATGAGATCATTGATGAGCCGGACGTCATTGCAGCTTCCCTGAAGGCGGTGAAACTGGCACATGACGGCAGGGCTGACATGTACATGAAGGGGCTGATTGACACCAAGGATTTCCTGAAGAGCGTGTTGGACAAGGAAGTGGGCCTGCGCACAGGCAATCCGCTGTCCCATGTATGCGTATTTGAGATTCCCGGCATTGACAGGCTTCTGTTTTTGACAGATGTGGCCTTCATGACCTATCCGACGCTGGAGGACAAGGTCAATATCATCAAGAATACGATTCCGGTGTGCAATGCCTGCGGCGTGGATATGCCCAAGGTGGCGCCTCTGGCAGCGGTGGAGGTGGTAAATCCCAAGATGCCTGCCACGGTGGATGCGGCTGAGCTGACAAAAATGTGCGAAGAGGGTCAGATTCCGGGCTGTGTCATAGACGGACCGCTCTCCCTTGACCTTGCCATAGACGCAGAGGCGGCAAAGCACAAAGGGGCCACCCACAGGAAGATCCAGGGCGATGCAGATGTGCTGCTTTTCCCGGATATCCATGCGGGCAATCTGGTATACAAAGCCATTGTACATATGGTGAAGGTGAAAAACGGATGCATTCTCACAGGCACCAAGGTTCCCGTTATCCTCACCAGCCGTTCCGACACCTTCGAGACCAAGGTGAACTCCATCGCCCTGGCAGCAGTGGTGGCAGAAGAACTCAAAAAAGGCTAAAACAGGAAAAAACGGAGATAATAAAAATAAATTTATAACAGGAATCATAAAAACAGCGTTCGCCCGGAAATGCCCGGAAGAATATACAGCAGCATGCCCTAAGGTGCTGAATATTGCTTCCCATAGAGGGCATTGAAGGAAGAGCGCGGAACTGGAATAAAAACAGCGTTCGCCCGGAAATGCCCGGAAGAATATACAGCAGCATGCCCTA
>CAJUNZ010000012.1:9853-42789 GCA_910587755.1 uncultured Acetatifactor sp.
AAATGCCCGGAAGAATATACAGCAGCATGCCCTAAGGTGCTGAATATTGCTTCCCGTAGAGGGCATTGAAGGAAGAGCGCGGAACTGGAATAGGAGAGCAAGATGTCTGTTAAAAGTTTGATCATCAATCCGGGTTCTACCTCCACCAAGATCGGCGTGTTTGAGGATGAGACCCTTTTATTTGAAGAGACCCTGAGGCATACCACAGAAGAGATCGGCAGGTATGGGGCCATTGTGGAGCAGAAGGATTTTCGCAAAAAGATCATCACGGACCTTCTGGAATCCAGGAATTTTGACATTAAGAGCCTGAATGTGGTGGTGGGCAGGGGAGGAATGCTCAAGCCCATTCCCGGCGGCACCTACGCGGTGACGGATGCTCTTCTGGAGGACCTGAAGAAGGGAGTTCAGGGGCAGCATGCCTCCAACCTGGGAGGCATCCTTGCCAGGGAGATCGGCGATTCCATAGGAGTGCCTTCCTACATCGTGGATCCGGTGGTGGTGGATGAGCTCATGCCCATCGCCAGATATTCCGGCGTGCCGGAGCTGCCCAGAGTGAGTATTTTCCACGCCCTGAACCAGAAGGCGGTGGCAAAGCGCTATGCAAAGGAGAGCGGAAAGCCCTATGAGTCCCTGCGCCTGATTGTGGTCCACATGGGCGGCGGCGTGTCTGTGGGAGCCCATGAGAACGGACAGGTGGTGGATGTGTTCAACGCCCTGGACGGCGACGGCGCTTTCTCCCCCGAGCGGGCGGGCGGCGTTCCCAGCGGAGCTCTGATTAAGATGTGCTTCTCCGGCCAGTACACGGAGAAGGAAGTCTATGGCAAGGTGGTGGGAAAGGGCGGCTTCAACGCCTACCTGGGCACCAACGACATGCGCGAAGTAACAAAGCGCGCCAATGAGGGGGACGCCCTGGCTGCAGAGTCCAAGCAGGCGTTCCTGCTGCAGGTGGCCAAGGACATTGGCTCCATGGCCTGTGTGCTGAATGGTAAGGTGGATCAGATCATTGTCACCGGCGGTATTGCCTACGGCGCTGATGTGGTGAATGCCCTGAAGGAGAGGGCGGAGTGGATTGCACCTTTTACCGTATATCCCGGCGAGGACGAACTGCTTGCCCTGGCCCAGGGTGCCCTCCGTGTGCTGTCCGGCGAGGAGGAGCCCAAAGCATATTAAGGAATTGCGATTCCTAAGTACAACCAATGTGGCGGGGGCTGTGTAAAGCAGGCCTCCGCTGTTTGTTGGGGAAATGTGGACGAAAAAATGAAGATAAGTAAAAATATGTGGCAGAGTATCTCTCCCATGAAGATCATTCTGGGAGGTTATCTGGCCATTATCCTTGTGGGAACCATGCTGCTTGCCCTGCCCATTGCCTCCAGAGGGCCGGGGGGAACGCCGGTTTCAGACTGCTTTTTTACCGCCACTTCCGCCACCTGTGTGACAGGGCTGATAAGGTATGACACATTCACCCACTGGACGCTTTTCGGGCAGCTGGTGATTCTGGCCATGATCCAGGTGGGCGGGGTGGGATTTATGACGGTGGCCATCCTGGTGATGGTGTATACCAAGAAAAAGATCACTTTAAGCCAGCGATCCCTGATGCAGAATTCCATCTCCGCCCCTCAGATTGGGGGCATTGTGCGGATGACCAAGTTCATTGCCAAAGGGACCCTGGCCGTGGAACTGGCGGGGGCCTGTCTTCTGGCCCCCTGGTTTATCCCCAGATTCGGAGTGGGGAAGGGGATTTATTTTTCCCTCTTTCACGCCGTGTCGGCCTTCTGCAATGGAGGGTTTGATCTTATGGGGGGTACCACAGGAGAGTATTCTTCCCTCACGGGAGCCGCAGGGGACTGGTATGTGTGCACGGTCATAATGGTGCTGATTGTTCTGGGAGGACTGGGATTTTTTGTTTGGCACGATGTGATTGAACACAAGTTTCACATTGGAAGATTTGAGCTTCAGAGCAAGATGGTGCTCTCCATCAGTGCCGTGCTGATCCTGGCAGGCGCTGCGGCGCTGGCGGCTCTGGAATGGGAGGGGACCCTGTTTGCGGACATGACCCCTCTGCAGAAGATTCACGGGAGCCTGTTCCAGTCGGTGTCGGTGAGGACGGCGGGTTTTAACACGGTGGATCTGGCGGGACTGAAAGAAGGTTCCCTGTTTGTGATGGTGTGCCTTATGTTTATCGGCGGATCCACAGGATCCACCGCAGGGGGTATCAAGACCACCACTTTCTGGGTTCTCTGCATCAGCATTCTGGCCACGTTCCGCCGGAAGAAGAACATTGAGATGTTTGGGCGCAGGATGGAAGAGGGGATTACCAGGACGGCTTCCTGTGTCTTTATGACATATCTGCTCCTGACGTCGGCTGTCAGTGTCATTATCTCGGCGGTGGAGGATCTGCCTCTGCTGACAGCCATGTTTGAGTCGGTGTCCGCCATGGCTACGGTGGGGCTGACCCTGGGGGTTACGCCATCCCTGGGGATGCTTTCCAAGCTTCTTCTGGCATTTTTAATGCTCTGCGGCAGGGTGGGATCCATCACCATGCTTCTGGCATTTTCCTCGGAGAAGAGGGTGACAAATTCCAGGCTGCCCCTGGAAAAGGTGCAGGTGGGCTAGACTGACATGCTCTGAAAGTGTTTTGCTGCCGCAAAAGGCAGGAAGGATGCGGGATATGAAATCAATACTGGTTATCGGCCTTGGCCGCTTTGGGCGGCATATGGCGCAGAAATTTATAGAGAACGGCAATGAAGTGCTGGCCGTGGAGTGGAAGGAGGAGCGGGCGGACGCGGCGGTGGGCAGCATCCGTCAGATCCTCATAGGGGACGCCACGGACGAAAGATTTATGGACTCCCTGGGCATTGACAATTTTGACCTGGCGGTCATCGCCATCAGCGAGAATTTTCAGACAGTGCTGGAGGTGACAGTGCTTTTGAAGGATCTGGGCTGCAAGTACATTGTGGCCAGGGCCACCAGGGACGTACACAAGAAGCTGCTCCTGCGCAACGGGGCGGACTATGTGTCCTATGCGGAGCGGGAGGTGGCGGAGCGGCTTGCCATCAAGTTTGGCGCGGATACCATTTTTGACTATGTGGAGCTGACGCCGGAGGTAGGGATCTATGAGATCGCAATTCCCGAGAAGTGGGTGGGAAAAAGCATTGTGGAGCTTTCCATCCGCAGCGAGTACCATGTGAGCGTCATGGCCACCAAGAAACAGAACAAGATATTTCCCCTGCCCCACCCGGATCATGTGTTTGATGATGACGAGAGCGTTATTGTCATGGGCAGCGCCAGGCATATTGAGGCCATCACATAATGGGACCGTGCAGGGGCCGGAGAGAACAAGAAAGAGAGTGTGAGACATCATGAGTACGGTTGAGGGCGGCAGAAAGCTTGGGGGGATCAAGACGGTGGTCTATGGCAGGACGGTCGTGATTCTGCTTGGATTTCTGGCGCAGCTGGCACTGTTGTATGTGGGATATATTCTGCTGAGAAATTACGGTTATGTGACTTATGGGCTGTTCCTGACGGTGACTGCCGTGGCGGTGCTGTATATCTTTAACGCGCCTGGAAATCCGGATCTGAAGCTTTCGTGGATGCTTCCCATCGCTGTTCTCCCTGTCTTTGGAGCTATCTTTTATGTGACCATCTCTGCCCAGCCAGGCATCAAGGTTATGTACAACCGGCTGAAGGCGCTGTCGGAGTACACGAAGAAATATGTGCTTCCCGGAGGGGAAGCCGGGGACAGGCTGCGGGCGGAGTGCCGCCATATGGGGCAGCTTGCCCATTACCTGGAGAATTACGATAACAGTCCTGTGTATGACGCCGGCGTGGTGAAATATTATCCCCTGGGTGACTGCCAGTATGTGGACATGATGGAGGAGCTTGGGAAGGCGGAAAAGTTTATTTTTATGGAATTTTTCATTGTGGCGGAGGGCCGGATGCTGGAGACGATTCTGGCTCTGCTGCGGGAGAAGGCCCGGCAGGGGGTGGAGGTGCGCTTTATGTGCGACGGCACCAATGTGCTTTGGAACCTGCCGGGCTCCTTTCCCAGGATGCTGGAGCAGGAGGGCATTCGCTGCAAGATGTTTGCGCCCATCAAGCCCATTTTCTCCCCCCATTACAATAACAGGGACCACCGCAAGATTCTGGTCATTGACGGCAGGGTGGCCTTTACAGGGGGGATCAACCTGGCGGATGAATATATCAACGGGAAAGTGCGGTTCGGGCACTGGAAGGATGCGGGGATCATGGTAAAAGGGGAGGCCGTGGAGCGGTTTACCCACATGTTCCTGGAGATGTGGAACGAATCGGAGAAGAAGGCGGAAGACTATGAGAGATACCTGACGCCGGATCAGGGCCAGGGGCCAGGGGACGGCTATGTGATCCCCTACAGTGTCTGCCCCCTGGGGCCGGAGCGGGTGGGGGAGAGGGTTTATCTGGATATTATTCATATGGCCCACTCTTACGTCCACATTATGACACCATACCTGATTCTGGACTATCAGATGCAGATGGCCCTCTCCTATGCGGCCAAGAGAGGGGTGGAGGTGGTCATTATCATGCCCCGGATTCCGGACAAGAAATATGCGTTTGTGCTGGCCAAAACCTACTACAATCCCCTTCTGGAGGCCGGGGTGAGGATCTTTGAGTACGAGCCGGGCTTTGTCCATGCGAAAGTGTTTGTGTCGGATGATGAGAAGGCAGTGGTTGGCACGGTGAATCTGGACTTCCGCAGTCTCTATCACCATTTTGAGTGCGGCCTGGTGCTCTATCGGAATTCCCAGGTGGCGCAGGTGGAGCGGGATGTGCAGGACACGTTGGAGAAATGTATTGAGATAGGGCTGGAGGACTATAAAAAGCTGAAGCTCACGGACCGGATGCTGGGAAGGGTGATGCGGTTTGTGGCTCCGCTGATGTAGTAGTCCGGGCGGATTTCCGCCCTTTTTTTATGCGCGCACGGGGGCGGAGAGGGAACCTTCCCTTTTGGATGAGTATGGGTTCCGGCAGAACTTTCCGGGGTCAAAAGTCGTCTATAGAACAGGGACATAAATGCCCTGGGGCTTTGGCGGCAGGCTCAAAGACAAGGCTGGAATCAGCGATAGGAGAACGGACAGTGAGAGATGGGGAAATACTGGATTTGTACTGGGCCAGGGAGGAGCGGGCGATTCTGGAGACTCAGGCCTCTTATGGAAGATACTGTTATAGCATTGCCTGGCATATCCTGCACATGAGAGAGGATGCGGATGAGTGTGTAAACGACACCTGGCTGAGGGCCTGGAATGCTATACCGCCCAGGAGGCCCGGCCGCCTGGGGGTGTTTTTGGGGACTATCACCAGGAACCTTGCCCTGGACAGGTGGAAGGAGCGGCATGCGGCCAAGAGAGGCAGCGGGGAGATGGTTCTGGCTTTAGAGGAGCTTGCGGAGTGCATCCCTGACAGGCGCAGCACGGAGGATGCGGTGGAGGCGGCGGAGCTGAAGAGGCTGCTGAACCAGTTTCTGGGCGGTCTGTCCCAGAAGGACTGCAGCGTGTTCCTGCGTCGTTACTGGTATGTGGAGGAGTACAGTGAAATTGCAAAACACTGCGGCATGAAACTGAATACAGTGAAGACTTCCCTGTACCGCACCAGGACGAAGCTTCGGGAGTATCTGGAACAGGAGGGAGTGAGGGTATGAGCGCGGAACATGGGGGCCAAAACGGCATGGAAAGACAAAGGGATAAGCAGAAGGCCGGGGAGACACAGAGAAGCACCGGGGCACAGTGTGAGGAGAACGCCGGGCAGCAGGCGCTGAGGATCATGGAAGCCCTCTCCGGGGTGGATGAGGAACTGCTGGAGCGCTGTATGCAGGAGGAAAGGGGGGAGACCTGGAACAAAGGGCTTTTGCCTCGGTCTGTGGGCTCCTTTTGGCGGGCCAGGCCCTGGGCGGCGGTTCTGTGTCTGGCGGCGGCAGGAGCGGCAGTCCTGGGAGGATATGGTCTGTCCGGCGGTGGGCCTGCCAATCTTTCCGGAACTTCCCCCGACGGGGAGGCAGGAGCCCGGGGTGTTCCGGCCCTGGAGGCGGAGGTGGACGGGGAGGCAGGGGCTTTGGCCCAGGACCAGCTTTCAGGGCAGGAAGCCGGCGCAGGGGGCGGCTGTTCCGTGGAAGAGGAGTATTCGCTGGAGGAGGCCAGGGCTCTGGAGGGGCTGGGCGATTACATTCCCGGCAGTCTTCCGGAAGGGTATGCCTTTGAGAGGGCGGTTTTATATTCTGAAGAGGAAGGGGAGAGTCTGACAGTCTTCTGGAGCAGGGGAAAGGAGCAATTGACGCTGAAAATTCTGCGGCATGATTCTGACATTCTCCAGATCGGGACAGAGTGGGCGGATCCGGTGTATGCCCAGGAGGATCTGAGCCTGGAGGCGGTAGAGGGCTCCATGGCGCTTTCCTCTGACACGGGCGGTACTGACACAGGCGGCACCGATATACTCGAAGGAAAATTCAGTGTGCTGTATCCGGAGGGTTATTTGGTGTGGTTTGACGGAAGGGGGACAGCGGAAGAAATTTGGGATATGTTCTGTTCCATTGAGGGAAGTACGCCTTAGCAGATTTCGTTTTCCCTCATTCGGTATCCCACCCCGATTTCTGTGAACACATACTCGGGATGGGCGGGGTTTTTTTCAATTTTGCGGCGGATGTTGGCCATATTGACTCGAAGGATGCGGTTGTTGTCAACCATGTAGGGGCCCCATATGGCGTTCATGATGGAATCATAGGGCAGCACCCGTCCTGAATGCGCCGCCAGCAGGGTCAGGATCTGGTATTCTATCTGGGTCAGGTGCACCCGCTCTCCCTCCAGGTGCACCGTTCTCTTTTCCATGTCAATCGCCAGGTTCAAAGCCTTGTAGAACCTGCAGGGGGCACATTCACCGCTGTGGCGCAGGGAAGTGCGGATTCGGGCCATCAGTTCTTCGGTTCCGAAAGGCTTGGTGATATAGTCGTCGGCGCCAAGATCCAGGGCTTTCACTTTCTCTTTCTCCTCTGTCCGGGCGGAGATCACAATGACGGGAATGCGGCTTCCGCTTCGCAGCTGTGTGAGCAGGTCACAGCCATCAATGTCGGGCAGGCCCAGATCCAGCAGGATCACACTGGGGGAGAGGGAGGACACCATGCGCAGCCCGCTTCTTCCCGTGGGGGTGGTTGCCACGCGGTAGCCGTTTTTTGTCAGGGAAGCGGAAACATAGGAAGATAGGTTTTCGTCGTCTTCGATGACCAGGATATTTTTTGCAGTCGTCATGGTTGATCCTCCTTCCATGGCTTGGGCACAGTGAAAAGAAATTCCGCGCCGGGGGTACAGTTTTGCCCCAGGAAAGTCCCCCGGTGGGCCGCGATAATGGTCTTGCATATGGCCAGGCCTATGCCGGTGCCCTTCTGTGGGCCCAGGGGGCGGAAGGGGGCGCGGGCAGGATCCTGGAACAGGCGCTCCAGAAGTTCCTCCGGCACCCCCCGTCCGTAATCTCTCACAAGAAAAGACACGGATTCCGGCTGCTCTTCCACGGTCACGTCCACGGGCCTTGTGCTGCCTGAGTGCAGCAGGGCGTTCTCCAGCAGGTTGATGATAACCTGCTCTATCAGCACGGCATCCATGGGCAGGATAAGGATATTTTCCGGTATCTTTACCTGAATGGCACAGCCCGGATGCCGCTTTTCTATTTTCTGCAGAGCTTCTCCCACCACTTCCTCCACCAGCTCGTCGTTCTTGTTGATGGTCAGATCATTGTCCTGGATCCGTGTGATGGCCAGCAGGTTTTCCGTCAGGTTGATGAGCCAGCTGGAATCTTTGTGGATGTCTCTGACAATGTATATCCGCTCCTTTTCGCCCAGCGTATTTTTGTTCTCCAGATAGATCAGACTGTTGCCCTGGATGCCTGCCAGGGGAGTGCGCAGGTCGTGGGAGATTGCCCGCAGCAGGGTGGCTTTCATGCCCTCCAGGGGCTTGGGCTCCCCCTCCTCCCCTGCCTTCTGTTCCGGGCCGGCACCGGCTTCCGGTATGGCTGCCAGGATGTTTTCCTCCGCCGGGTCCGGCGGGGGAGCTGCTTCCGCCCGGGCTTCCGGTTCCGGATCCCAGGTCTGGGCGCCTGTCCTGTGGGAGAAAGTGTATGTGAGCACGGCCATGCCGGACATTGCCATAAACGCCGTAAAAATTCCGTTCAGGCTGTCGCGCCCGGAATACAGCCACAGGGCGGCCAGGAGTGAATAACCTATGCCATAATAGCATTTTGCGGTGGTACAGGAGGTGAGCAGAAGGAAGAATATGAAGAAAAGCGTAGAATTTATCTGATTTTCGTGTGTAGTACGCCTGCATGTCCAAGAGAGGCATATTGCGGCCCCCGCAGAAGAGATCGCGATTAACAGGCTGGTGAAGTGCCGCCTGCATTTGGAGGACTTCAGTAGTTTCTTGAGCATAGTGGATCCTTCCATTCATCATAGGGCATATCTGCAGACTGATTTCTGTCGTATTTTTCGCGGCCGGACTGATTCGTCCGGCCTGCTGTTATTTTCCTGCCTGGGCAGGAAAGTACTTCTCTGACTGCCCGGGCAGGAAAATACTTCTCTGACTGCCCTTATTATAGCCACTAAGGAGTCAGTATGCAATAAAAGTGGGACAAAGTGAGCGCTAAGATGTCGTTAAGACCTCTGCCAGCGGCCTGAGGCGCCGCAGGGCAGCACCAGACCGCTCTGGGCCACAGGGAGTCCGATTTCATCCGCCGCCGTCTCTCCCCCCAGGTGCCCTGCCGCGCTGTGGATCAGGTAGGAGAGCACCGCCGGCTGCAGTCCTGTGGTGTAGGAGTTGATCAGCAGGAACCGGGCATCTTTGGACAGAAGCTGCACGGCCAGGGTGAGGAAGGGCCAGAGGCTTTCTTCCAGTTTCCAGGTCTCTCCTTTTGGGCCCCTGCCGTAGGAGGGAGGATCCATGATGATGCCTTCGTACCGGTTTCCCCGGCGCAGTTCCCGCTCCACAAATTTGACACAGTCGTCCACCAGCCACCGGACGGGGGCGTCCCCCAGGCCGGAGGAGACGGCGTTTTCCCTGGCCCAGGCCACCATGCCCTTGGAGGCGTCCACATGCGTCACCTGAGCTCCCGCCGCCGCTGCGGCCAGGGTGGCTCCGCCGGTGTAGGCGAAAAGGTTCAGCACCCGGAAGGGTCTGCCGGGGCGGGCATGCCTGCGGATCAGGTCGTGGCACCACTCCCAGTTCACGGCCTGTTCCGGAAAAAGGCCCGTGTGTTTGAAGCCCAGGGGCTTTAAATGGAAGAGAAGGTTTTGGCCTGCTCTGTCTGCAGGGCCTGCACTGCCCAGACGGTAGGAGATGGTCCACTCCCCGGGCAGATCAAAGAATTCCCATTCCCCGCCTCCTTTTGTGCTTCGGTGGTAGTGTCCGTTTTTGGTTTTCCAGCCCTGGTGGCTGTGGGGAGTGTCCCAGATCACCTGGGGGTCGGGGCGCACCAGAATGTAGTTTCCCCATCGCTCCAGCTTTTCACCGCAGGAGGCGTCCAGCACCTGGTAGTCTTCCCAATTTTCTGCAATCCACATATTTTCTTCCTGTTCCTTTCTTTTGTGTTATGACTACTAATACTATATCATGCGGGAAGAAGGGATATCAACAGGAAATACTTCAGCTTTCATAAAAATTTTTCCTTTTTTTCTATGTTACAGGGGCGTGGGCCAAATTTTTTCCAAAAGATGAAAAAAAAAGATTGCAAAGACGCAGGTTAGCGTGTATAATAATGTCGCTGTGGCATGATAGCTGTGAAGCGCGAGGTTGCCGGCTGCCAGCAATGGAGGTCGGGTTTTCCGTGGAGCGAATGTCAAGATGAAAGCTGACGACAAGTCACTGTACGTAGATACGAAGTGTAGGTTCATGATCCCAGAGGGTTGCGTGCGGGTTCAAGACACACACGGGAGAGTGTACAGTCACCGCTTGTCGTACTTAGGGTAAAAGTGCGAAAAGGAGGCGACTTTTTTTATGGCAAGTGAAGTAATGAGGATTACGTTGAAGGCGTATGAGCACCAGCTGGTGGATGCATCCGCCAAGAAGATCATCGAGACCGTGAAGAAGACCGGTTCTGAGGTAAGCGGCCCCGTGCCCCTTCCCACAAAGAAGGAGATCGTGACCATCCTGAGGGCGGTTCACAAGTATAAGGATTCCAGGGAGCAGTTCGAGCAGAGGACTCACAAGAGACTCATCGACATCATTGCTCCCACCCAGAAGACGGTGGATGCGCTGCAGAGGCTGGAGATGCCCGCAGGCGTACACATCGACATCAAGATGAAGACGAAGTAATCCAGGCAGAACCTCTACTTAGACGTAAGAACACAGTCCCGGCGACGGGGCGGCTGTAGCGCAACGATAGCCGCGTGGTCCGCTATGTAGACAATGCCCTCCGGGGCAGAAAGAGAGGAAAAATGAAGAAAGCAATTTTGGCGACAAAAGTCGGAATGACTCAGATCTTCGGCGAGAACGGCATACTGATCCCCGTGACCGTGCTCCAGGCAGGCCCCTGCGTGGTGACGCAGGTGAGAACCGTGGAGAACGACGGTTACAGCGCAGTCCAGGTGGGCTTTGTGGACAAGAAGGAGAGAATCGTCAACAAGGACGCAGGCGGCAGGAAAGAGATTATCCACAGGCACGGCGCCAACAAGGCGGAGCAGGGGCATTTCAAGAAGGCAGGCGTGAGCCCCAAGAAGTATGTCAGGGAGTTCAAGTTCGAGAACGCTGAAGAATACAGCCTGGGAGCGGAGATTAAGGCAGATATCTTCACTCAGGGCGACAAGATCGACGCAACGGCGACTTCCAAGGGAAAAGGTTTCCAGGGCGCCATCAAGAGACTGGGACAGCACAGGGGGCCCATGAAGCACGGCTCCAAGTTCCACCGCCATCAGGGTTCCAACGGCGCATGTTCTTCCCCCAGCCGCGTGTTCAAGGGAAAAGGGATGCCCGGCCATATGGGATGCCTGAAGGTGACAGTCCAGAATCTGGAGGTTGTAAGGGTGGACGCCGAGAAGAACCTGCTTCTGGTGAAGGGTTCCGTGCCCGGGCCTAAGAAGGGGCTGGTGACTATCAAAGAAACCGTGAAGGAAGGCTGAATTTGCGCGAAAGGAGGGCCAATCGAATGGCAAACGTAACTGTTTATAATATGGAAGGCAAAGAAGTCGGCACAATGGAACTGAACGATGCCGTCTTCGGAGCAAAGGTGAACGAGCACCTGGTGCATATGGCAGTGGTGCAGTACCTGGCTAACAAGCGCCAGGGTACACAGAAGGCAAAGACGCGCTCCGAGGTGTCCGGCGGCGGAAGGAAGCCCTGGAGGCAGAAGGGAACAGGCCACGCAAGGCAGGGATCCACAAGGTCTCCCCAGTGGACAGGCGGCGGAATGGTGTTCGCACCCGTTCCCAGGGACTACTCTTTCAAGATCAACAAGAAGGAGAAGAGAGCGGCCATGAGATCCGTGCTCACGGACAAAGTTCAGAATAACAAGCTGATTGTCCTGGAGGACCTTAAGCTGGATGCCATCAAGACCAAGGACTTCGTGAAGGTGCTTGACAACCTGAAAGTGGGCAAGGCCCTGGTGGTGACAGGCGCTCAGGACATGAACGTGATTCTCTCTGCAAGGAATCTTCCCCTGGTGGAGACCTCCTATGTGACGGTGGAGGAGACAGAGGGAAAGAGGGAGATCAAGAGCAACATCAACGTATATGACGTGATGAGATATGACACCCTGGTTGCGACTAAGAGCGCAATTGCGAATATCGAGGAGGTGTACGCGTAATGGCTGATATTAGATACTACGACGTAATCCTCAAGCCGGTTATCACAGAGAAGAGCATGTCCGGCATGGGCGATAAAGAATATACCTTCCTGGTTCATCCTGACGCAACCAAGACGCAGGTGAAGGAAGCGGTGGAGAAAATGTTCGAGGGCACCAAAGTGGCCCGGGTCAACACCATAAACAGTGTGGGCAAGAAAAAGAGGCGGGGCACCGTGGTGGGCGTTACGGCCAAGACAAAGAAGGCCATTGTAAAACTCACCGAGGACAGCAAGGAAATCGAGATCTACCCCGGCCTGTAAAGGGCCCGGGTGCGGGCTGCAGCCCGTGCCCTGCGCAGATTTAAGTATGCGGCAGGAGGATGCTGCCGCGCAAAGAATCATAGAAAAGGAGACTAGATACAATGGGAATTAAGAAATACAATCCCTATACGCCTTCCAGAAGGCATATGACCGGCTCTGATTTTTCCGAGATCACCAAGAAGGAGCCTGAGAAGAACCTGTGCGTTTCCCTGAAGAAGCATGCAGGCCGCAACAACCAGGGCAAGATCACCGTAAGGCATCACGGCGGCGGCGCCAGAAGAAAGTACAGGCTTGTGGACTTTAAGAGGAACAAGGACGGCATCTCCGCAAAGGTGATCGGTATTGAGTATGATCCCAACAGGTCCGCCAACATCGCTTTGATCTGCTACGAGGACGGACAGAAAGCATATATTCTTGCTCCCCAGGGCCTTACGGACGGCATGAAGGTCATGAACGGAAGCGGCGCTGAGGTGAGGATTGGAAACTGCCTTCCTCTTTCCGAGATCCCTGTAGGTACGCAGGTACACAATGTGGAGCTCTATCCCGGCAAGGGCGGCCAGCTGGTTCGTTCCGCAGGTAACAGCGCACAGCTGATGGCTAAGGAAGGAAAATATGCGACACTTCGTCTTCCCTCCGGAGAGATGAGAATGGTTCCCCTGGTCTGCCGTGCCACAATCGGCGTGGTGGGCAATGGAGACCACAACCTTATTAACGTAGGAAAAGCTGGGCGCAAGCGCCACATGGGCTTCCGTCCCACGGTTCGCGGTTCCGTCATGAACCCTAACGACCATCCTCACGGCGGCGGCGAAGGCAAGACAGGAATCGGACGTCCCGGTCCCAGCACCCCCTGGGGTAAGCCTGCTCTTGGTCTGAAGACGCGCAAAGCCAAGAAGGCTTCCAACAGGCTGATTGTAAGAAGACGTGACGGCAAGGCGATGAAATAAGGAGGAGAGACAATGGCTAGATCACTGAAAAAAGGACCTTTTGCAGACGAAAGCCTGTTAAAGAAAGTAGATGCGCTGAATGCGTCAGGACAGAAGCAGGTTATCAAGACCTGGTCCCGCCGTTCTACGATTTTCCCTTCCTTTGTGGGGCATACCATTGCGGTTCATGACGGCAGGAAGCATGTGCCTGTGTATGTGACCGAGGACATGGTTGGACACAAGCTGGGTGAGTTCGTAGCCACCAGGACTTTCCGCGGCCACGGCAAGGATGAGAAGAAGTCCAAAGTCAGGTAGCAGCCTGGGAAATACAGGATCTGAAATCCAGGGTACAGGTATCCTGGAAGAGATAGAAGTCCTGGGATGTTTTAACGCACAATTGCCCGGGAGGGAGTTGCATTGTGTCTGTCTGCGGCGGGGATGCCGTAGCAGATGCGTTAAGTAAAAAGGAGGATAGGATCTATGGCTAAGGGACATAGAAGTCAGATTAAGAGAGAGAGAAATGCTCAGAAGGATACCAGACCTTCGGCAAAGTTATCTTATGCGAGGGTATCCGTGCAGAAGGCGTGCTTTGTACTGGACGCCGTCAGGGGCAAAGATTTGGACACAGCGCTTGCTGTTTTGAGATATAATCCCAGGTATGCTTCCGGCCTGATCAAGAAACTGATAGAGTCAGCAGCTGCAAATGCCGAGAACAACAACGGCATGAACAGGGAAAAGCTTTATATTGCGGAGTGCTACGCGAATAAGGGACCTACTATGAGACGTATCCAGCCCAGGGCGCAGGGCAGGGCTTACCGTATCGAGAAGAGAACAAGCCATATCACTGTTGTGCTGGATGAGAGGAAGTAGGGAAAGGAGCGAACAAATAAATGGGACAGAAAGTTAATCCTCATGGCTTAAGGGTCGGTGTTATTAAAGATTGGGATTCCAGATGGTATGCCGAGGGAGAGTTCTCCGATTACCTTGTGGAAGACTACGAGATCAGAAAGTACCTGAAGAAGAAGTTATACAGCGCCGGTGTCTCCAGGATTGAGATTGAGCGGGCATCCGACAGGGTGAGGATAACCATCCACACCGCCAAGCCCGGCATGATCATCGGCAAGGGCGGGGCTGAGATCGAGGCCACCAAGGCGGAGCTGACAAAGCTCACCGACAAGAAGATCCTCATTGACATCAGCGAGATCAAGAAGCCGGACAGGGATGCCCAGCTGGTGGCAGAGAACATTGCCCAGCAGCTTGAGAACCGTATCTCCTTCCGCCGCGCCATGAAGTCCTGCATGGGAAGGACCATGAAGTCCGGCGCACTGGGGATCAAGACCTCCTGTTCTGGACGTCTGGGCGGAGCAGACATGGCCCGCACGGAGTTCTACAGCGAGGGAACCATTCCCCTTCAGACCCTGAGAGCGGATATCGACTATGGTTTCGCAGAGGCGGACACCACATACGGCAAGGTTGGAGTTAAAGTTTGGATATATAAAGGCGAGATACTTCCTACAAAAGGAAATCAGACGGAAGGGAGTGATAGATAATGTTAATGCCTAAGAGAGTAAAGCACCGCAAACAGTTCCGCGGCAGCATGGCAGGCAAGGCCACAAGGGGCAACAAGATCACTTACGGAGAGTACGGCCTGGTGGCTCTGGAGCCCTGCTGGCTGAAGTCAAACCAGATTGAGGCGGCTCGTATCGCACTCACCCGCTACACAAAGCGTACCGGTCAGGTCTGGATCAAGGTTTTCCCTGACAAGCCCATCACTTCCAAGCCCGCTGAGACCCGAATGGGTTCCGGTAAAGGATCCGTGGAGTACTGGGTGGCAGTGGTAAAGACAGGCCGCGTGATGTTTGAGATTGCCGGCGTACCGGAGGAGCAGGCGAAAGAAGCCCTGCGTCTGGCAATGCATAAGCTTCCCTGCAAGTGTAAAATCGTTTCTAAGGCAGATTTGGAAGGCGGTGTAGAATAATGAAATCTAGCAAGTTTGTAGAAGAATTAAGGGGCAAGTCCGTCGAGCAGCTGAACCAGGACCTTGTTGCTGCGAAAAAAGAGCTTTTCAATTTGAGATTCCAGAATGCGACCAACCAGCTGGACAATACTGCAAGGATCAAAGAAGTGAGAAAGAACATCGCACGTATTCAGACAGTTATCACTGCAAAAGCCAGAGCATAATTGCCGGATGGTGAGGAAAGGAGATCAACCGTGGATAGAAATTTGAGAAAAGTTCGTGTTGGTAAAGTTACCAGCAATAAGATGGATAAAACCGTTGTCGTGGCCATCGAAGAGCATGTGAAGCACCCTCTTTATAAGAAAGTCGTAAAGCGCACTTACAAGCTGAAGGCACATGACGAGAAAAACGAGTGCAATATCGGCGACACCGTCAGAGTGATGGAGACAAGGCCTCTGTCCAAAGAGAAGAGATGGAGACTGGTGGAGATTATAGAGAGAGCTAAGTAAATTAGCACGGCGGGCAGATAGGTCCGGACGGCCTGCCCGGAGGGGCAGGGATCTGTAGTGAAGGAGGAGAATCATGGTTCAGCAGGAAACGAGGTTAAAAGTTGCTGATAACACCGGTGCGAAAGAGCTGCTTTGCATTCGTGTTATGGGCGGCTCTACGAGAAGATATGCCCATATTGGTGATGTGATTGTTGCTTCCGTCAAAGATGCAACACCAGGCGGCGTTGTAAAGAAGGGTGATGTTGTCAAAGCTGTAGTGGTACGCACTGCAAAGGAGGTACGCCGCAAGGACGGCTCCTACATCAAATTTGATGAGAATGCAGCGGTGATCATCAAGGAGGACAAGACACCCAGAGGAACCCGTATTTTTGGGCCGGTAGCGAGAGAGCTTCGTGAAAAACAGTTTATGAAGATTGTCTCTCTGGCTCCCGAGGTATTATAAGGAGGCGCCATTATGTCAATGTTGAAGATTAAGAAGGGTGATACCGTCAGGGTCATTGCCGGCAAGGACCGGGACGCAGAGGGGAAAGTGGTTTCCATAGATGCCAAGAATCACAGGGTGGTTGTGGAGGGCGTGAACATGATCACAAAGCATGCAAAACCTTCCCAGGCCAATCCTAACGGAGGCATCGTTAAGATGGAAGCTCCTATTGATATTTCAAACGTAATGCTCGTCTTCAAAGGCAAGACCACCAGGGTCGGCTTTAAGATGGAGGGAGACAAGAAAGTCCGTTTCGCGAAATCTACAGGCGAAGTGATCGATTGATCAATAGGAAGGAGGAAGAAAAGTGGCAAGACTGAAAGATCTGTATTATGATGAAATCGTAGAAGCGATGACAAAGAAATTTGGATACAAGAATGTCATGCAGGTGCCTAAGATTGACAAGATTGTTGTCAACATGGGCGTGGGCGAGGCTAAGGAGAATGCCAAGATCCTTGAGAACGCCATGTCGGATATGGAGACCATCACCGGCCAGAAAGCAGTGCTTACCAAGGCAAAGAAATCCGTGGCGAATTTCAAGATCCGTGAGGGTATGGCCATCGGCTGCAAGACCACTCTGCGGGGAGAGAAGATGTATGAGTTCCTTGACAGGCTGGTAAACCTGGCGCTCCCCCGTGTGCGCGACTTCCGAGGCGTCAACCCCAACTCTTTTGACGGAAGGGGCAATTATGCCCTGGGCATCAAGGAGCAGTTCATCTTCCCTGAGATCGAGTACGACAAGATTGACAAGACCAGGGGCATGGATATCATTTTTGTTACCACTGCCGGGACGGATGAAGAGGCCCGCGAGTTGCTGAGGCTGTTCAACATGCCTTTCGCAAAACAGTAAGGAGGTAAATTAAATGGCTAAGACATCTATGAAGATAAAGCAGCAGCGCAAGCCCAAGTTTTCCACCCAGGCATATTCTCGCTGCAGGATTTGTGGGCGTCCCCACGCGTACCTGAGAAAATACGGCGTCTGCAGAATCTGCTTCCGCGAGTTGGCTTACAAGGGTGCGATTCCTGGCGTCAAAAAGGCAAGCTGGTAGGAAGGAGGAAAATACCATGACAATGAGCGATCCTATTGCAGATATGCTTACAAGAATTCGTAATGCCAATACTGCGAAGCATGATACAGTGGACATTCCCGTGTCCAGGATGAAACTGTCCATCGCGCAGATCCTTCAGGATGAGGGTTATATCAACAAATATGAGGTTGTTGAGGACGGAAAGTTCAAGACCATCCATATTACTCTGAAGTATGCTGCCGACAAGAGCGAGAGAATCATCTCAGGCATCAAGAGGATCTCCAAGCCCGGCCTGCGCGTATATGCGGGCAAGGATGAACTGCCCAGAGTGTTGGGCGGTCTGGGCATTGCGATCATTTCCACCAACCAGGGTGTTATCACTGACAAGAAGGCCCGGGAGCTGCAGGTGGGCGGCGAGGTGCTTGCATTCGTGTGGTAAGCACAGGTTAAGAAATGAGATGATGCTGCCGGTTCTGCGGCACCGCAGAGTGCCTCGGACGGAGTGGTTCAGGGCGCAGGGACGGTGTTCGGCAGGTTTTGCGGCCATGGGCCCCCGGGCCTTGTCCGCGGCAGCTGACCATATAGAATATAGGAGGTACGGGCATGTCACGTATAGGTAGAATGCCAATCGCGGTTCCCGCAGGTGTCACTGTGGAAATTGCAGAAAATAACAAGGTTACTGTTAAGGGACCTAAGGGCACACTGGAGAGGGTGCTGCCCAGTGAGATGGAGATCAAGCAGGAGGCCGGCGAGATTCTGGTCAGCAGGCCCAACGATTTAAAGAAGATGAAATCTCTCCACGGCCTTACTAGGACATTGATCAACAACATGGTGATGGGCGTCACCCAGGGCTACGAGAAGAAGCTTGAGGTGAACGGCGTAGGTTACAGGGCTGCAAAGGCAGGAAAGAAGCTTACCTTGAGCCTGGGCTACTCCCATCCGGTTGAGATGGAGGACCCTGAGGGCATTGAAACCGTCCTTGAGGGACAGAATGTCATCATTGTCAAGGGAATTGACAAGGAGAAGGTGGGCCAGTTTGCGGCTGAGATCCGGGATAAGAGAAGGCCGGAGCCTTACAAGGGCAAGGGTATCAAGTATGCCGATGAAGTGATCAGGCGCAAGGTCGGCAAGACCGGTAAGAAATAACAGATAAGGAGAGTTGAAGATGGTTAACAAGAAATCGAGAAATGATGTCCGTGTTAAAAAGCACATGAGAATTCGTAACCGCTTCAGTGGCACTGCGTCAAGACCTCGCCTTGCGGTGTTCAGGAGCAATAATCATATGTATGCTCAAATTATCGACGATACGGTTGGGAATACATTGGTGTCCGCTTCCACCCTTGAAAAAGAGATCAGGGCTGAGCTTACCAAGACCAATGATGTGGCTGCGGCAGCATATCTGGGAACTGTCATAGGAAAGAGAGCTGTGGAAAAAGGGATCCAGAGCGTTGTCTTTGACAGGGGCGGCTATATTTACCATGGTAAAGTTGCAGCGTTGGCTGACGCGGCCAGGGAAGCTGGCCTGGAATTCTAGGAAAGGAAGAGGATAACACACCATGAAACACAGCATCATAGATGTAAGCCAGTTAGAGTTGAATGACAAGGTTGTGGCCATCAAGCGTGTTACCAAGACCGTCAAGGGCGGGCGCAATATGCGCTTCACTGCCCTGGTGGTGGTTGGAGACGGCAACGGCTATGTGGGCGCCGGTCTGGGCAAGGCGGTGGAAATTCCCGAGGCTATCCGCAAGGGAAAGGAAGACGCCATCAAGCATCTTGTCAAAATATCGCTGGATGAGAATAACTCCATCACGCATGATTTCATCGGCAAGTACGGCTCCGCCAATGTGCTGCTGAAGAAGGCTCCGGAAGGAACCGGAATCATTGCCGGAGGTCCTGCCCGTGTGGTATGCGAGCTTGCAGGCATTAAGAATATCAGGACCAAGTCCCTTGGATCCAACAATAAGCAGAATGTTGTTCTTGCGACGCTCACGGGCCTGACGCAGATCAAGTCTCCGGAAGAGGTGGCCAGGAGCCGCGGCAAGTCTGTGGAGGACGTGACAGCTTAAGGAAGGTCCTTCCCAGGCTAAGTCGCAGTTGAAAGGAGAACAGTCATGGAAGATAAGAAGTTAAAGATCACTTTGGTAAAATCCACCATTGGCGCCGTGGCAAAGAACAAGGCAGTGGTGGAATCAATGGGGCTCCGCAAAATAGGCAGGTCTGTAATACTTCCTGATAACGATGCAACAAGGGGGCAGATCCGCAAGGTGAGCCATTTATTGAAAGTTGAAGAAGTATAGTCGATAGGAGGTGTTAGATATGGAAATGTCCAATTTGAGGCCTGCAGATGGCTCAAAGCATAATGGTTTCAGAAGGGGCCGCGGTCATGGCTCAGGAAACGGCAAGACCGCCGGCAAGGGACACAAAGGCCAGAAGGCCCGTTCCGGCGCACCCAGGATCGGCTTTGAGGGTGGCCAGATGCCTTTGTACAGGCGCCTTCCCAAGAGGGGCTTTACAAACAGGAATTCTAAGGATATCGTTGCGATCAATGTAAGCGCGCTGGAGCGTTTTGAAGACGGTACAACAGTGGATGTGAATACACTCATTGAGGCCGGCATCATTAAGAAGCGCCGGGACGGCGTAAAGGTGCTTGGGTATGGAGAATTTACCAAAAAGCTCAATGTCAGGGTAGACGCATTCAGTGCATCTGCAAAGGAAAAAATTGAAGCACTTGGTGGAACAGCAGAGGTGATGTAATGCTCACAACACTGAAAAACGCATTCAAAATTAAAGAACTCAGGGACAAGATTTTATTCACCTTCGCCATGTTGGTTGTGATCCGTATCGGGTCACAACTTCCCGTGCCGGGGGTGAACACCGAATATTTCAAAAACTGGTTTAATGCTCAGTCCGAGGGTGCGTTCAGCTTTTTTGATGCGGTAACAGGTGGTTCCTTCATCAATATGTCAATTCTGGCCCTGAACATTACGCCCTATATCAACTCTTCCATTATCATGCAGCTGCTCACCATTGCCATTCCCAAGCTGGAGGAGCTGCAGCGGGACGGAGAGGACGGAAGAAAGAAGATCGCCTCCATCACCAGATATCTGACGGTGGGGCTGGCTCTGATTCAGTCCACGGCCATGGCTGTGGGTTTCGGCAGACAGGGTTATCTGATCCAGTTTAATGCGCTGAATGTGATCTGTGCCGTGGCGACGCTCACGGCAGGAAGTGCCTTCCTTATGTGGGTGGGTGAGAGGATCACGGAGAAGGGCATCGGAAACGGTATTTCCATTGTCCTTGTCATCAATATTATTTCCAGGCTGCCGGAGGATCTGGGGAATCTGTTTGAGCAGTTTGTGTTTGGCAAGGCTCCTGCCACGGCGGTTCTCGCGGCTGTGGTTATTTTTGCAATTATTATTGCCATGGTGGTGCTGGTCATTATTCTGAATGACGGTGTGCGCCGGATCCCCGTACAGTATGCCAACAAAGTCCAGGGCCGTAAGATGGTGGGGGGACAGACCTCCAACATACCGCTGAAGGTGAACACGGCAGGCGTGATTCCAGTTATCTTTGCACAGTCCCTGCTGCAGATGCCCGGCATAATTTCTTCTTTTGCGGGTTATGCGGGAACAGGTGTCTGGAGTGAGATTTTGAAGTACCTGAACGCCACTTACTGGCTTAACCCGGGCCAGATGAGATATTCCATCGGTCTGTTGGCGTATATTGCAATGATCATTTTCTTTGCATATTTTTACACGTCCGTCACCTTTAATCCTCTGATGATAGCTGATAACATGAAGAAGCAGGGTGGTTTTATCCCGGGTATCAGGCCAGGGAAGCCCACAAGTGATTATCTGAACAAAGAGCTGAACTACATTGTGTTTATCGGCGCCGTGGGACTGACGATTGTGGCGGTTCTGCCGTATTTTTTCAGCGGAGTGTTCAAGGCAAGCGTATCTTTTGGCGGCACAAGCCTTATCATTATTGTCAGCGTGGTACTTGAGACAATGAAACAGGTAGAATCCCAGATGCTGGTCCGGAATTACAAGGGCTTTCTGGAGAAATAAAGTCAGGAATCAGTGAGGCTGTCGCACAAACGGATGAAATTGTAGGTGGGGCAGTCTCATTTTGTAATTAGGGGCATTGATTTAAAAGAGATTTTGCGCGCTGAAGCGCGCAGGAGGGTGTAAATGAAAGTCATTATGTTAGGAGCGCCGGGGGCCGGGAAGGGCACCCAGGCAAAGATGATCGCAGAAAAGTTCGGCATTCCCCATATCTCCACAGGGGATATCTTCCGCGCCAACATTCAGAAGGGGACGGAGCTTGGGGCAGAGGCAAAGAAATACATGGACCAGGGGCTTTTGGTGCCTGACGAACTCACGGTGAAGATTCTTCTGGACAGGGTGGCCCAGGATGACTGCGGCAAGGGCTATGTGCTGGACGGATTTCCCAGGACCATTCCCCAGGCCAAAGTGCTTGATGAGGCTCTTGAGAAACTGGGAGAGAAGATTGACTATGCGGTGGATGTGGATGTGGCCGACGAGCACATTGTAAAGAGAATGTCCGGCCGCAGGGCCTGCCTGAAGTGTGGTGCTACATACCACGTGGAGCACATTCCGCCCAGGCAGGAGGGAGTCTGCGACAGCTGCGGCAGCGATCTGGTGCTGAGAGACGACGACAAGCCTGAGACAGTTATGAACCGTCTGAAAGTGTACCACGACCAGACACAGCCTCTGATCGAGTACTATGGACAGAAGGGTATCCTGCGGAAGGTGGACGGCACCATGGAAATGCAGGATGTATTTCATGCCATTGTGGATTTGTTAGGGTAGGTGGCCTTTTATCATGGGGATAATCATTAAGACTGAGGAGCAGATCAATCTGATACGGGAGTCCTGCAGGCTTCTGGCCATTGTGCATAGGGAGCTGGGGGAACTTATCCGTCCGGGGATATCCACCCGGGAGATCGACATCAAAGGGGATCAGCTTATCCGTAAACTGGGAGGAGTACCCAATTTTCTCCACTATCAGGGGTATCCTGCCAGCATCTGTGTGTCTGTAAACGACGAGGTGGTCCACGGTATACCCAGCAAACGCCGCATTCTCCAGGAAGGGGATATTGTCAGCCTGGATGCGGGCATGATTTACAAGGGATATCATTCCGACCAGGCCAGGACCCACGCTGTGGGCCAGATCAGTCCTGAGGCCCAGAAGCTGATTGACGTGACCCGGGAAAGCTTTTTTGCCGGTATAAAGATGGCCAGGGCGGGCAATCATCTCTTTGACATTTCCAATGCCATTGCGGCTTATGTGAAGCCCTTCGGCTACGGCATAGTGCGTGACCTGGTGGGACACGGGGTGGGGACCAAGCTTCACGAGGATCCCCAGATTCCCAATTACCAGCAGAAGCGCAGAGGCCCCAAGCTGCGTCCGGGAATGACCCTGGCCGTGGAGCCCATGATCAATATGGGCAGGGGGGATGTGGAATGGCTGGAGGACAACTGGACTGTTGTGACCCAGGACGGTTCCCTCTCGGCTCACTATGAGAACACGATCCTGATCACGGAGGGCGAGCCGGAGATATTGACAGTTTAGAAACTTGGGAAGACATTTCCTTAGTAGGGGATGAGTGGATATGATAGGACAGTTTGCAGTCTCAAAGGCAGGGCATGACAAGGGTACGCTCTATGTGGTGGTTGCCAGGGAAGGGGATTTCGTGTACCTAAGCGACGGGCGTCTGAAAACGCCCCAGAAGCCGAAAAAGAAGCGGCTGCGGCATATACAGCCGGTAAACGCCGCAGTGGAAGGAGAACTCCTGCACAGGCTCCTGGAGGGCGGGAAGGTGTATGCGGAAGAAATCGGGCATGCTCTGAAGCTGTACTGCAGAAGTGTGGAAGGGCCGCAGGGCCGCAGATAATTATGGAGGGAATATATGTCTAAAAGTGATGTGATCGAGATTGAAGGTACGGTTGTGGAGAAGCTCCCCAATACCATGTTCCAGGTGGAGCTGGAGAACGGCCACCGTGTGCTGGCGCATATCAGCGGCAAGCTGCGCCAGAATTTCATCCGCATCCTGCCCGGAGACAAGGTGACACTGGAACTTTCGCCCTATGATCTGAACAAAGGGCGCATTATCTGGAGAGATAAATAGGCCGGCATTGCCGGGGGCGTCTTCGGGGCAGCCCCTGGCAGGAATCGCCTGATGGAATCCGTCTGGCGGCAGACGTTGGAAGGATGGTTGAAGTATGGAAAACGGAAAGGGCAGGTTTATTGCCTTTGAGGGAATAGACGGCAGCGGGAAGAGCACTCAGCTGCGGCTGTTTGTAAAACGGCTGCAGGAGGAAGGCATCCGGTGTCATACCACGATGGAACCTTCGGATTCCCCGGTGGGTTCACTGATTCATCAGATCCTGACAGGAAGGGTAAAGGCGGACAACAGGGTCATTGCGGCGCTGTTTGCCGCCGACAGGCTGGATCACCTGCTCAACGAGGTAAACGGGATCGCGGCAAAAGTGCAGGAGGGGATCACGGTGGTGACACACAGGTATTATTTTTCCTCCTACGCCTACCACAGTGTGGATGTGCCCATGGACTGGGTGATTCAGACCAATGCCCTCAGCAGGGATATTCTCAGGCCCACGGTGAACCTTTTTATCGACGTGGATCCGGACAGGGCCATGGAGAGGATCCTGAAAAACAGGGACCATGTGGAGCTGTTTGAGAAAAGATCCAGGCTTGTCCAGGTGAGGGAGAAATATCAGGAGGCCTTTGCGCTGCTGGAAGGGGAAGAAAATATCATCACAGTGGACGGCAACCGTCCTCCGGAGGCCGTGGCGGAGGAGATCTGGGAGAAAGTCTCCGGCTATTTTCGGGAGAGCTGAGTATTTGAGAGGTTTTTTCGGTCTTTTTATGAAATTAATTGGTAAAAGCCCTTGCAATTCACAGAGGTCTTGTGCTATAATACGAAATGGTCTTTTTTGAAAGGAGGGTTTAGCGTGAAGGTTAGAGCATCAGTAAAGCCAATGTGCGAAAAGTGCAAAATCATCAAGAGAAAAGGACGCATCAGAGTGATCTGCGAGAATCCGAAACATAAGCAGAGGCAGGGATAATCACCGTCTGGAGCGGCCCGGAGGGGCTGCGACAGGATTCGTGAGTTCTTGTCCGGTTTTTATGGCGGCTGAACCGGCGGGAGGAAGAGAAGCTTCTTCCCCTGCTGATTATCATAGAACTGGGATATGGAGCTTACTGGAGATTACTTCTTGATACCTCGGCGGAGGGACTTTTTCTGCCGGGGAAAGATCGGATGGAACAGACAGGTGTCCGGTTGGGTGGAAGCCCCAATCAATGAGTAACTAAGATAATGGAGGAAACGTAAATGGCTCGTATCGCAGGTGTTGACTTACCCAGGGAGAAACGGATTGAGATTGGTTTGACTTATGTGTATGGGATCGGCAGGTCCACTTCCAACAAGATTCTGGCGGAAGCAGGCGTGAATCCCGATACCAGGGTCAGGAATGTGACAGATGACGAAGTGAAGAAGATCACAGAGGCCATTGGAAAACTGGGCGTGACGGTGGAAGGCGACTTAAGGCGCGAGACCGCACTGAACATCAAGAGGCTTCAGGAGATCGGCTGCTACCGCGGCATCCGTCACCGTAAGGGTCTGCCCGTCCGGGGACAGAATACCAAGAACAATGCCAGGACCAGGAAAGGTCCCAAGAGAACCGTTGCCAATAAGAAAAAGTAAGAGGGGCTGACAGCAGTTCCCAAGAACGAGAAAGTAGGTTAGTTTAAAATGGCGAAGCAAGTTGCAAAAAAAGTGACAAAAAAGCGCGTAAAGAAAAACGTTGAACGCGGACAGGCACATATCCAGTCTTCTTTTAACAATACTATTGTTACGCTGACGGATACCCAGGGAAATGCTCTCAGCTGGGCAAGTGCCGGTGGTCTGGGATTTAGAGGTTCAAGGAAATCTACTCCGTATGCTGCACAGATGGCGGCAGAGACAGCTACAAAGGCTGCTCTGGTGCACGGGCTCAAGTCCGTGGATGTCTTTGTCAAGGGACCCGGCTCAGGGCGCGAGGCTGCCATCAGGGCGCTTTCCGCAAGCGGCCTGGAAGTGGTGAGCATTCGCGACGTGACACCCGTTCCCCACAACGGCTGCCGTCCTCCCAAGCGCCGCCGCGTATAGTACGCCGGTGTGGGGCTGTGAGAGCTCTCCCCGGAATATTCGGGATAATCGTTGGAAGAAGGTACCCGGCAGGGTATTGTAAACAGACAAGAAAGAAGAGGAAAAGAAACAATGGCAGTAAATCGTGTACCCGTATTGAAGAGATGCAGATCCCTGGGCCTGGAGCCTTCCTATCTGGGATATGACAAGAAGTCCAAGAGGCAGAATGCACGGGCGGGCAAGAAGATCAGCGAGTATGGTCTGCAGCTTCGGGAGAAGCAGAAGGCAAAGTTCATCTATGGCGTTCTGGAGAAGCCTTTCAGGAACTACTATGAGAAGGCGGACAGGATGAAGGGCATGACCGGTGACAACCTGATGATCATGCTGGAGAGAAGGCTTGACAACGTGGTGTTCAGAATGGGTTTCGCCAGGACAAGGCGTGAGGCACGTCAGGTTGTGGGACACAAGCACATTGCGGTAAATGGCAGAACGGTGAATATTCCCTCCTATTTGATCAAAGCCGGCGATGTCATTGAGATCAAGGAAAAGGCAAAGTCCCTTCAGAGATATAAGGAAATCACCGAGGTGACTGGCGGCAGGCTGGTTCCCGAGTGGATGGACGTGGACATGGAAAATCTGAAAGGAACCATCAAGAATCTTCCCACCAGGGAGATGATCGACGTTCCTGTTGATGAAATGCTTATTGTCGAGTTGTACTCCAAATAAGTCCTGTTGGCCTCTGAAGCCATATATTTACCGGACATCGGGAATATATGGCTTTGGAGTGTTTGTGTCTTTGGATAACAGTAACTGCTGGCGGAAGACATATTGCGTGAATTTTTATCGTCCAGACTAACATAAATTAAGGAGGGTATTCGAGTGTTCGAATTTGAGAGACCCAATATTGAGGTTGCTGAAATTTCAGAAGACAAGAAGTATGGCAAGTTCGTGGTTGAACCTTTGGAGAGAGGCTATGGCATTACGCTCGGCAATTCCCTGCGCAGGATTATGCTTTCTTCCCTGCCCGGAGCTGCCGTGAGCCAGATCAAGGTGGAAGGTGTCCTTCATGAATTCAGCGCGATACCCGGCGTGAAGGAGGACATGACGGAGATCATCATGAACCTCAAAAGCCTGGCCATCAGGAACAGCAGCGAGACAAACGAAACAAAGACTGCGTATATAGAATACGAGGGCGAAGGTATTGTACATGCTTCTGACATTCAGGCAGACCAGGACATAGAGATCCTGAACCCGGATCTGGTGATTGCCACCCTCAACGGCAGGGATACAAAGCTCTACATGGAACTTACCATCTCCAAAGGCCGGGGCTATGTGAGCGCCGACAAGAACAAGCATGAGGATCTGCCCATCGGCGTCATCGCCATTGACTCCATCTACACTCCTGTGGAGCGAGTGAATGTGTCCGTGCAGAATACCCGTGTAGGTCAGATCACTGATTACGATAAATTGACTCTGGATGTGTTCACCAACGGAACCCTGGTTCCCGACGAGGCGGTGAGCCTTGCCGCAAAGGTGCTCAGCGAGCATCTGAGTCTGTTTATTGATCTGTCCGAGAATGCCAAGACCGCAGAGGTGATGGTGGAGAAGGAGGACGATGAGAGGGAGAAGGTTCTGGAGATGAGTATTGACGAACTGGAACTCTCTGTCCGTTCTTATAACTGCCTCAAGAGGGCTGGCATCAACACGGTGGAGGAACTGTGCAACAGGACTTCCGAGGATATGATGAAGGTGCGCAACCTGGGACGCAAATCCCTGGAGGAGGTGCTGGCGAAGCTGAAGGAACTTGGTCTGCAGCTGAACCCCAGCGAAGAATGACTGCAGGATATTCCGCGGACGGTAAAGCCAAAGGGTTCGTCTGCGGTTCATCTCTATATGGAAGGAAATAGACGGCGGTCGTGACGGACTGCCCCGCATTCGGTAAATAAGTCCAAAGAGCGTTGCCGGATGTACCATGAAAGGAGAAAGGAAACAAATCATGGCAAAGTACAGAAAACTTGGAAGAACATCATCACAGAGGAAGGCGCTGCTTCGCAACCAGGTGACGGCGCTGCTTCAGCACGGCAAGATTGTCACCACCGAGGCCAGGGCCAAGGAAGTGCGGAAGATTGTAGAGCATCTGATCACCATGGCTGTGAAGGAGAAGGACAATTTTGAGACCGTGACGGTGTCGGCTAAGGTTCCCGTAAAGGATAAGGACGGCAAGCGTGTGAAGGAAGTCATCGACGGCAAGAAGGTGACGAAGTTTGAGTCCGTGGAGAAGGAGATCAAGAAGGATCTGCCCACCAGATCTCATGCCAGGCGTCAGATTCTCAGGGTGCTGTATCCGGTGGTGTCCGTTCCTGAGGAGAACGCAGGAAGGAAGAGGAACACCAAGGAAGTGGACCTGGTTGCAAAACTCTTTGACGAGTATGCTCCCAAGTATGTGGACCGCAAGGGCGGTTATACCAGGATTGTGAAGATCGGTCCCCGCAAGGGCGATGCGGCAATGGAAGTTATCCTGGAGCTGGTTTAAGATTTCCTGTAGAAGGCGGAGAACGGGAACCAATGTGGATGCATTGGTTCCTTTTTTGAATGCACAGCCCTGGGGAGGGGAATTGCCTCCAGGGCTGCTCACGGGGGATGGGCAGGTGGGAAGGGAAGAACAGAGGATGGGGATATGAGAGGTAAATCTTATAATAGAGAAGATGTGGCAAAGACGTTGAACATGGCCTGGCCGGCCATGCTGGAATCCTTTTTTACGGCTTTTGCAGGGCTGTTGGACTCCCTGATGGTCAGCTCCCTGGGGTCCTACGCGGTGGCTGCGGTGGGGCTGACCACGCAGCCTAAGTTTCTGGGTCTGTCCCTTTTTGTGGCGGCCAACGTGTCCGTGTCGGCTCTTACCGCCCGGCGCAAGGGGGAGGGAAACAGGGAGAAGGCAAATGGGATATTTTCCACTTTCCTGGCTTTTATCCTGGTGATGTCGGTGGTTCTCTCGGTGCTTCTGGTGGTGTTGGCGGATCCCATCATCCGTATGTGCGGTTCGGAGGAACTGACCCATGGAAGCGCGGTGGAATATTTTCAGATTGTTATGGGCGGGATGATCTTCAATGTGGTACAGATGGGGGTGAACGCGGCCCAGCGGGGTGCGGGCAACACCCGCATTACCATGCGCACCAACCTGGTCTCCAGCACGGTGAACATTCTCTTTAACTACCTGCTGATCCAGGGAAAATTTGGTTTTCCGGCCCTGGGAATCCGGGGAGCGGCGCTGGCCACAGTTCTGGGGACGGTGGTGGCCTGTGTTATGAGCGTGGCTTCCGTCTGGGATAAGGAGGGTTTTGTCAGCATTCCCTATATACTCAGGGAGAAGATCAGGCCGGGCATGGAGGCCATGAAAAATATTGCCCGGGTGGGCTACAGTGTGTTTGCGGAGCAGGTGCTGATGCGCATTGGCTTTATGCTCACAGCCATTATGGCCGCGGATCAGGGGACCAACGCTATGGCCGCCCACCAGGTGGGAATGAACATTATGAGCCTGTCCTTTGCCTTTGGAGACGGGCTCCAGGCCACGGCGGTGGCCTTGATCGGCTACAGCCTGGGAGCAGGGCAGCCTGACCGGGCCAAGGAGTACGGCAGAACCTGCCGCATGATAGGGGGTGTGGTATCGGTGATACTTGCCCTGGTATATTTTCTGGGGGCAGGGCCGCTGATGGGTCTGTTTTTCCAGGAGAAAGAGATTGTGGACATAGGCGTGGACATTATGCATGTGATTATTTTTGTGGTGATCCTGCAGATTGCCCAGGTCATTTACATGGGGTGTCTGCGGGGGGCGGGAGATACCCTCTACACGGCCCTGGCCTCCACCGTCAGTGTGACCCTTGTGAGAACCCTGGGGTCCTATGCCTTCGGCTACTGGCTGGGCATGGGCATTATGGGTATCTGGTTCGGGGTGGTTGCCGATCAGCTCTCCCGGTTTCTTTTTGCCAGCACCCGTTTCCGCAGAGGGAAGTGGACGGAGATCCGCATTTAACCCTTGGGAAGGCTGAGATCCTTTCTTCTAATCACTGGATCCCTGACTTGGAGCCGGCTTCTGGAAGTGCATGTAGCCTTTTGCATCATTCCAGTTTCCGCCCCATGTGAAGCCGTGTTCCAGGAAGAGTTTATAGCACAGATCGTTCTCGTCAATCTTATAGGGATAGTCCTGCCGGCGGTCCCCGTAGTCCAGGCCGGGGTTCTCCAGAGGGGCCTCGGCGGAAGGGGCCCCGGACGATGGGAATACTTCCCGGGCGCCGTCTTCTCCATAGGACACATAGGGATTGTACAGGGGGTTGATATCCACCGCCAGTCCCTGGGAATGCCTTGTGGAATGGCTGTCCTCCTGTGTTCTGCCGCCAAAACAGAAGGTATTGTTATCTTCAATGGCGGCAGCCATATCTCCGCTGTACTCCTCTGCCAGCAGCACTTTTTCTATTCTGTATTCGTTGAGATAGAGCTCATGGAAGATCTCAAGCAGGTCCTGGGCAATCAGGCGGCTGCAGATCAGCTCTCCTTCCACGGGATTTCCCCCAAAGTCATAGTGCAGAATGTGAACATAGCACAGATCTTCGATTTCTTCCGGATCCTCCTCACCGGACAGAGAGAGGCCGGTCATATAGCGGCGGAGCCTGTGAGAGATCGGTTCATAGTAAAAACCTTCCTCCAGTGTGGTGCGCTCCTGGGCCTGTGAGAGACCGTTCAGGGCGGCTCCGGTGAGGGCGGATTCCTCCGGGGAATGGGGGACTGCGCTCTGAACGGGACTGCCCTCCTCTGGCGGAGCTGTGCTCTGGACGGGACTGTTCTCCTGGGACAGCGGAGGTCCGGAGGGGGACTGGCCGGGATTTTGCTGCATGTATTCCGAGAGGCTTAAAGAGTCCCGGGAGACAAACCTGGAGATACTGCTGGCTATGACAACGATGGCGGCCAGGACGATTACCATCTGAATGATTTTTGACCTGTTCATGGGTGGATGTTCCTTTCCTTAGGGATGCTTTTGCCTGTGGCCTGAATGGTTCCCCCTTAGAATAGCACACGAAAGTTTTTTTGTAAACTTTCAGTAACAGTTTGGCGCCCTGTCCGCCCTGATGCAGCTTTCTGGCTTAAGGCCGGCAGGGCCAAGATGAGAAAATGCTTGTAATTCTCCCGGGAACCCCATATAATATGAGTCATGTGGTAACAGTCCAGTGTTTGGCCTGAACTGTTATGTCATAGGAGGAAAGAAAAGGAAGCATATATGGGAATCATTGAGACAAAAGATTTGGTATATGAATATATCCGGCGGGATGAGGAAGGCAATGTGGAGGGAATCACCAAGGCTGTGGACCAGGTGGACCTGGACATTGCGCCGGGGGAGTTTATCGCCATTCTGGGGCACAACGGCTCCGGCAAATCCACCCTGGCCAAGCATCTTAACGCAATCTTAACTCCCACGGAGGGCACTGTTTGGGTGGATGGAATGGATACTGCCCAGGAGGAGAAGGTGTGGGATATCCGCCGGGAGGCGGGGATGGTGTTCCAGAATCCTGACAATCAGATCATCGGTCAGGTGGTGGAGGAGGATGTGGGGTTCGGCCCGGAAAATATGGGAGTTCCCACAAGGGAAATATGGGAGCGGGTGGAGGAGAGTCTGAAAGCCGTGGGAATGTATAAGTTCCGCAGGCACTCTCCCAACAAGCTTTCCGGCGGACAGAAACAGCGCGTCTCCATTGCCGGGGTTCTGGCCATGCACCCTAAATGCATTATTCTGGACGAACCCACCGCCATGCTGGATCCCCAGGGACGGCGGGAGGTAGTGCGGGCGGTGAGAGCGCTGAACCAGGTGGAGGAGATCACCGTTATCCTGATCACCCATTACATGGAAGAGATCATTTACGCAGACCGGGTCTATGTGATGGATCGGGGGAAGGTGGCCATGGAGGGAACGCCCAGGGAAATCTTTTCCCAGGTGGAGGCGCTGAAGGAGCTGCGCCTGGATGTGCCCCAGGCCACCCTGCTGAGTTATGAGCTGCAGAAGAGGGGCGTCCGCCTGCCGGACGGCATACTGACCAAGGAGGAACTTGCGGACGCCCTTGTGGCGCTGGGCCCAGGCTCATAGCATAAACTTTGCCGGCCGGGGAAGGAGTCCCCGGAGGCGGAGAGACGGAGAGGAAAGTATGGCGATTATCTTAGATCATGTAAACTATGTATACGGCGCTGACACTCCCCTGGCGGTGAAGGCTCTGGACGATGTCTGTCTGCAGATTCCGGACGGACAGTTTGTGGGGCTGATCGGACACACGGGTTCCGGAAAATCCACTCTGGTACAGCACTTGAATGGCCTGCTGAAAACCACATCGGGCCATATCTATCTGGATGGGGAGGATATATCAGACAGGGATTACGACAGGAAGAAACTCCGCAGCAGGGTGGGGCTGGTTTTCCAGTACCCTGAACACCAGCTGTTTGAGATAGATGTGTTCCACGATGTGTGTTTTGGCCCTAAGAACCTGGGACTGGACAAAAAAGAGGTGCAGCTGCGGGCATTTGACGCTCTGCGCAGAGTGGGATTTCCCATGGAGCTCTACGATCAGTCGCCTTTTGAGATATCCGGGGGACAGAAAAGAAGAGCGGCCATCGCCGGGGTTCTGGCCATGAAGCCGGAAGTGCTGGTGCTGGACGAGCCCACCGCAGGGCTGGATCCCCAGGGCAGGGATGAGATACTGCATCAGATCAAGGAGCTGCAGGAGTCCACGGGAATGACAATCATTCTGGTGTCACACAGCATGGAGGATGTGGCGGAATATGTGGACAGAATCATTGTGATGAACCAGGGCAGAGTGATGTACGACGCCGTTCCCAAGGAAGTGTTCTCCCATTACAGGGAACTGGAGGAGGTGGGCCTGGCAGCGCCCCAGGTTACATACATCCTCCATGAGCTGCGGGAGCGGGGTTTTGACGTGGATGTGACAGCCACCACCATAGAGGAAGCGGCGGAGACTGTGGCCAGGGCATTGGGCATGTCCGGAAAATAACCGATAGCGAGGAGCAATATGCTGAGAGATATTACGTTAGGACAATATTACCAGACAGAATCTGTGATACACAGGCTGGATCCCAGGGTAAAGCTGGGGGGAACGCTGCTTTATATTATCTCCCTTTTTCTCTTTCACAGTTTTGTGGGGTATGCCGTGGCCATTGTATTTCTGGCGCTGGTGATCAGGCTTTCCCATGTGCCCTTCCGTTTTATGGTCAAGGGAATGAAGGCTGTTCTTTTTCTGCTGCTGCTCACGGCGGCGTTCAATCTCTTTCTGACGCCGGGGACGGAGCTTGTGAGGTTCTGGAAGATCACCATCACTGTGGAGGGAGTGCGGACGGCGGCGGCCATGTCGGTGCGGCTTACCATGCTGATCATCGGATCCTCCGTTATGACTCTTACCACCACGCCAAACAATCTTACGGACGGCATGGAGAAGATGATGAAGCCCCTGAAAGTGTTCCGGGTGCCGGTTCACGAAGTGGCCATGATTATGTCCATCGCCCTGCGTTTCATTCCCATCCTCATGGAGGAGACAGACAAGATTATGAAGGCCCAGATGGCCAGGGGGGCAGATTTTGAGCAGGGGAATATTGTCAGGAGGGCCAGGGCCTTAGTGCCCCTGCTGGTGCCCCTGTTTATCTCCGCCTTCCGCCGGGCCAATGACCTGGCCATGGCCATGGAGGCCAGGTGTTACCGGGGCGGGGAGGGCAGGACGA
>CAJUNZ010000013.1 GCA_910587755.1 uncultured Acetatifactor sp.
GATCTGCCAAAATTTCCACACTCTCTGAAAGGTCAGTCCTTGTTCCTATGTATCCAGCTCCAGACTGACCATCAGAGCCCTGTTGACCTTCCTCATGATCTCCCCGTCCAGGTGACATACCTTATCCTTCAGCCTCTTCTTGTCAATGGTCCGGAGCTGTTCCAGTAAAACCACCGAGTCCTTATCCATATCGTACAGCGATGCGTTCAATTCAATATGCGTGGGAAGTTTCGCCTTGTTCATCTTGGAAGTGATGGCTGCGCAGATCACCGTGGGGCTGTGCCTGTTGCCCACATCATTCTGTATGATCAGCACCGGTCTGATACCCCCCTGCTCGGAACCGATTACCGGCCTCAAATCCGCATAATATACATCTCCTCGTCTCATTCCGCCTCCAAGTCCATGCCACCCTGTCCCGCCCCATGGCACAGGTTCCGGGCCGGGAATGCACAGTGCCGCTTCTGGACCTTCATTCCTTTTTTTCTGTACCTGAAGGATAGTATTGCCAGGTTCCGGAGAGTTATTCACGCTTCCAAATGTCTCTATTCTGAATTTTTCCATCCATTGTATGGATCCTGGGAACCCGCCCGCTGATCCCGCAGACTATCTCATAGTGAAAGCGTCCCGACATTTCCGCCAGCATTTCCACGCTGATCTGCTCCCCCCCGTCCCGGCCCAGGAGTACCGCCCGGTCCCCTTCCGCCGCCTGGGGGATATCCGTCACATCCACCATGAAATGGTCCATACATACCCGTCCCAGGATCGGCGCCCGCTTTCCGTGGATCAGCACAAAACCTCTGTTTGACAGCTCTCTGGGATATCCGTCCCCGTAGCCTGCCGCCACCGTCGCCACACGCAGATTTCTCTGCGCCGTAAAAGTGCCGCCGTAGCTGACAGATTCCCCCGCCCCCACTGTCTTCACATACACAATGCTGCTGTAGAGGGAGAGAGCCGGTTCCAGGGAAAGGCCGTTCCCCTCCCTTCTGCCGGAAGGGCATATGCCGTACATGGCGATTCCCGCCCGCACCGCGTCCATACCCACACCGTCCATCTCCAGAGCCCCTGCGCTGTTGGCGCAGTGTCTGACGGGAATCTTCAGGGAAAGCTCTCTCTCTATCCTATGAAGAAACTCCTGAAAAGTTCCCAACTGTTTTTCTGCATTTGACTTATCCGCCTCATCAGCCCGGGCAAAGTGGGTGAAAATCCCTTCTATCTCTATCCCCTCCCGCCCTGCCAGATCTGCCATAAACGCAAGTCCCTCCCTGTCAGGCCGGATTCCTATGCGGTTCATGCCCGTGTCCACTTTCACATGGACCTTTATGGGCTTCCCCGCCCTCCTGGCGGCAGAGGCCAGGGCTTCGATACTGTCCGGACGGAACACCGCAGGACGGATCTCTCTCCGCGCCATCTGCTCATAGCAGCAGGGAAATGTATACCCCAGCACCAGCACCGGTTTGAGGATTCCGTAATCCCTCAGCGCGCAGGCCTCCTCAAAGGCCGCCACCGCAAATCCCTTCACATAGTCCAGGTTCTGCACAGCCGCCGCCACCTGCCTGCTGCCGTGCCCATAACCCTCCGCCTTCACCACCCCATAGATCCCGGTTTCAGGGGGCAGAAGCTGCCTGATATGGGCCAGGTTTCTCACAACCGCATCCAGCCTCACTTCCGCCCACACCCGCATGCCCCCCGCCGGACCTCTCAGCACAGGCTCTCCCTCAAACCAATTCTCCTCTTCCATCCCTCTCCCCCTCCCTTATTTTGCACTTTAAAGTTCCACTCGCTGTCCCAGGCGCTCAAAAAGGGGATTTTCCGCCAGATCCCCTGCCATGCAGGCATGTTCTCCTACCCTGGCCGTCACTCTGTCCCCCGCCAGACCGTGGGCGTAGGCCCCCACCGCCGCTGCCTCAAACCCTTTCATCCCCTGGGCCATCAGAGCCGCCGTCATACCCGCCAGCACATCCCCGCTGCCGGCGGTGCCCATGCCGCTGTTGCCGGTAAGGTTCACGCAGGTGCTCCGTCCCTCCCTGCAGACAAAAGTCCTGGCGTCCTTTGCCGCCACCGTCCCCCAGACTGCCGCCGCCAGCTGACCTCCCCGCAGAGCCAGATTCCGCCGGCAGGATTCTATGCTCTCCCCCTTTCCCAGAAGCCTGGAAAGCTCCCCCACATGGGGGGTCAGCACAATGTCCCTGCCCTCTCTTCCCTGGGCCGCCAGCATCTCTTTCAGCTCCTGCCCCTCCGCCAGCAGGTTCAGAGCATCTGCGTCCAGCAGAAGGGGCTTTCTGCTCTCCCCAATGACCCGTTTCAGACAGTCAAAAGCCCAGTCACTCCTTCCCAGACCGCACCCTGCTGCAATGACATCCGCCCATTCCAGGTCCTTTTCCAGACTTTCCCCGTCCCCCAGAAGAGCCTCCGGCACCGCCTGCTGCAGAATGACCCGGTTCTCCCCAGGCGTCACCACCTTCACCATGCCCGCTCCGGTCCGGTACGCCGCCCTGGCAGCCAGCACCGCCGCCCCTGCCATATTATGGCTTCCCGCCAAAAGCAGCACTTTCCCAAAAGTCCCCTTGTGTCCGTCCCGGGGCCTGGGCGGAAGCAGTTCTTCCAGCTCCTCGTCATAGGCAAACATTCCAGGCTCCCTGCCGTAAAAGCTCCTGACGCCGACGCCAATGTCCGCGGTATACACCTCTCCCCCATACTCACAGCCGGGATACAGCACCAGCCCCCTTTTACAGAAGCCAAATGTCACCGTCGCATCCGCCCTGACGGCCTCCCCCCAGACCCTGCCTGTGTCGGAGTCAATGCCGCTGGGCAGGTCAAGGGCAAGCTTAAACCCTTCCAGGCTGTTAAAAATTTTCACCGCCTCCCGGTACCGGCCCTCCACCTCCCGGGAAAGCCCCACCCCAAAGAGAGCGTCCACCGCAGCCCTGTACTCCTGTCTTTTGGGCGCCTGGGTAAATTCCACAGGATAATTCTCCAGAATCTGCCTCTGCTGCCTCCACTGGGCAGAGGCCTTCTCCTGCTCTCCCACACACCACACCTCCACCTGCCATCCCCTCTCCCAGAGGATCCTGGCCACGGCCAGGCCGTCCCCTCCGTTGTTGCCCATTCCCGCCATAATCAAAACGCGCCCGGAACTTTTTTTATCCCCCTGGCGCAGGCAGATCCTGTCCGCCGCCGCAAGGGCCACCCGTTCCATCAGGACACAGGCGGGAATCCCTGTCTTTTCAATGGTATTGCTGTCATATTCCCGCATTTCAGCCGCCGTAACCAGATACCGCATTCCCAGATCCTCCCCTTACCATAAGTATATGCCTCACAGCGCAAAAAAATCGGGCGGCGGAAATCCCTCCCGTCTGCCCGCCCCGCTTTATACCCGGGGCCCCACAAAAAACGGACTGCCGCAGGCAAAATCCTGCAGACAGTCCCCCTGTCACACTTCTCCGGCATCATTCTTCCGGATTATAACGCATGTCAAAAAGTTCTATCACCTCGGCCCCGAACACATCGTGCATGTAGGAGTAGATATTGCGGTTCCTCTGCTCCATCTCCTGCTTTCTGATCAGACGCTTTTTCAGCTCGATCCGGATCTCCGCCACCCACTGGGCGATCTCCTGGATCCCCTCCGTATTCTCCTGCATGGTGCCGTAACAGCACTCCATGGTGGCAAGCATCAGCTGAAAATTCACCTCTTCGATCCGCTTGGGCAGATCCAGAAGCTCATCCTGGTACCCGTCCAGCTTCTCATTGCACTCCTCCACCAGCCGTTTATTCTGGTCGATCTTCTGCTCCGCCGCCGCATCCCCTTCCTGAACGGCCTCGTCCGCCAGGGAAACGATCTCCCCCATGAGTTTCTTCTTTACCCTCTTAATCTCCTTGATTTCCGTATTCAGCCTGCCCTGCTGCTTTAAAAGTCCGTTCAGTTCCTCCTCCAGGCCGGACACCGCCGCCCTGGACTCCTCCGTCAATAACTGATACCACTTATTGTCCAGGGTGAGTATTGGTATCCTCTTGCCCTTAAGAGCCTGGGAAAAAATCTCCTGGCGCTTCCCGTCCCCCATTTCACTCATATCCTCCGTACACCTCCTGCCTGACACTGCCCTTCCATCAGCTGCCTTCCTGTTCCTTTCTATATCGGTCAATATTGTAGGACAACCGCATGAGACTGTCGGAGAGATGTACATTTTCCACCTGTATCCTTTCCGGAAGATTCAAATCCACATGGGCAAAATTCCATATAGCCCGGATACTGGTGCGGGAAAGCCTTTCCGCCACCGGCACAGCGCCGGCTTTGGGAATGGCCAGCACCGCCATGTCAATCTCATTATCTCCGATGAATTCCTCCATTTCTTCCATGGGCCTCACCTGCACATTCCGCACCTTCCTGCCCACAAGTTCCGGATCCTGATCAAACATTCCCCGGAAATAAAATCCCCGCCTCTCAAAATTGGTATAGTTCCCCAGGGCGCGCCCCAGATTCCCGGCCCCCACAATGATAAAATTGTGCTGCACATCCAGGCCCAGGATCTTTCCAATCTCTTTGTACAGGTACTCCACATTGTAACCGTAGCCCTGCTGGCCGAAGCCCCCGAAATTGTTAAAGTCCTGACGTATCTGGGAAGCCGTCACTTTCATCAGTTCACTCAGATCCTGGGAGGAGATTCTCTCCACGCCTTCATCCTTCAGTTCCCCCAGATAGCGGAAGTACCTGGGCAGCCGCCCGATGACAGCCTGTGAAATTTCCTTCTCTTCCACGGTCAGTCCCTCCCCTGCCAGTGCGCAGTCACTGCGCCGCTGTATTCATCATAGCAAATTGTGAATTTTCTGTCAAATCATTTCTCACGGGAGCGGTCCGCCGCCAGAAGAGTTTTTGTCACAGCTGCGAGGTTTTTACCCACGGAGGAAATTCACTCTGCCAGATACATCTTCAGAGCCTCCTCCACCATCTGAATGGTGTCTTCTTTGGACTGGGTGCCCTCTAGATATCCCCCCAGGAATTCTATCAGCACCTCCCGGATCTTGCCGTCCTCCTTTATGGGACCTGACAGCCCCCGGCACTCCGCCGCCAGTTTCTCCGCCGCCTCCGGAGAAAAATCCTTGATCACAAAATTTATCTCGCCGCCGTCGACTTCAATGGAAGTCTCTGCCTCCGCCTGGGAGCGGTCCGCCGTCTTCTGTTTCTCCAGAGCCGCGCTGTTCACCGGAAATCCGCTGTATAAATCTGTGCCCTGTATCTCCTCCGACAGCACATAGCGCAGAAAATCCTTTGCCGTCTCCATATACTTGCTCTTGCTGCAGATCCCCATGAGGGAAATGGGGGTAAAGCAGTCCCCGAAGGCAGTAAATTCCCCCTGAATATACGCCGCAATGGCCAAGGGCGCCATACAGTTCTGGAATCCTTTTCCTTCGTCAAAAGCAAGCTTCGCGCCGGAGGCCAAATCCCACATATTGTAGCCCCTCTCGTTCTTTCCCCGAGAAGCCGCCAGACCACTGTTGTCCGCAACACACTTCAGATACTCCATGTTTCTGCCCAGCGCTTCCCGGTCCAGAGCTTTGTCCTTGACCAGTTCCCGGCAGAAGCTGGGATAAAATTTGTCCACCAGTTCCTCCACAGTCTGAGGCCCCAGGTAGCTGTACTCCTGCCCGGATAGAAACGTCGCCAGAGATGCCAGAGATTTCATGTCCTCCGCCCCAATGTCCCTTCCCAGGGCAAGGCTCATGCCAAATTCCATAGGCACCACATACCGTTTCCCGTCTTCCTGCTTATAGGCTCCGGTTACATTGGCCAGAAGTTCACCGCTCTCCTCCATGGGCCCCACCACGTCGCTGATGTCCGCCAGCAGTCCTTTTCCCCCATAGGAGTCCACATCCAGGTGATCCATAACCAGAATATCCGGCGCATTCTCCCCCATGAGCATAGTGTTCAGTTCCTGATAAACCGCATTATAGTCTGTCTCCTCATAATAATATTGGGGGTATACATAGTCTATGGTGATCACTGTCTCCGGATGCTCTTTGTGGTACATCACCGCCGCCTGCCGGAGTCTGGAACTCTCATAGACGGAATAGAGCTTCAGTTCCTGCGTCACCTCTATCACCGCCTCCGGATCGTACTCATATTTTTTCAGCTCCGTGCCTCCCTCCGACAGCTGGAACAGGGCATAGATTCTGCCGTCCGGGAAGGCTGTCAGCCCGGTACACCAGCGATCCGTAAGGGAAAAATCCGTCTCCTGCCCCGACAGCAGCTTCTCCCACTCATATTCCCCTTCCCTGCTGAGGCCCCGGAAGATTCCTTCCGTTCCTGCAGCCACCAGAGTCCTGTCCTTCATAATGCTGAAATACACACCGCCGGATCCCTCCAGAGGCAGAAGGGCCTTCACAGCCCCCTGACTGCGCCCCCCGGCCCGCAGCTCCAGTTCCGCTGCAAATCCTCTGGTATAGCTCAGACAGACCACATCCCCGGCCGTGTCCATCTTCTCACTGCCGGACGCCTCGCTGCTCTCCAGTATCCTTCCATCCTTTCCGTCCAAGAGGATCAGGGAAGTATAAGAGAGCGCTGCCAGAGTTCCGTCCTCCAGAACCCCAATCCCCTGTATCATCTCATAGCCTCCCCACTGTTCATCCTGGACCTTCCATTCCTCTGGGGTTATCTCCAACGCCTGGGTCCCTTCCTCCCTCCAGAGATGGCATTTATAGTTCTCCTCCCCTGTGACCGTGTATCCTGCAAGCAGATACTGGGTGCCGTCCCCCGCCTGGGCCATCTGCACCTCCAGCCAGGTTCCGCAGTCCAGTTCCAGGCTTTTAAGCCAGTCCCGGGTCACTTCCACAAATCCTCCCTCCTGCTGTTCCCACTGACCCAGCCTGACTTTTCCCTCCTTCTGCCCGGCGGCCAGAATGCAAAGCTTATCCTCCGCTGTAAAGAGCTGCCGGATATCCCAGTCCCCCAGTTCCTGGGGCAGTTCTGCCCTCTCCTCCACATACCTTCCCTTGACCGGCTCCTCCGGCTGAATATCCTGCCCCCCTTCTTTGGCGCATCCGCCCAGCAGTCCTATGGCCAGAGCCCCACAGAGCACCCCGGCAATACATTGTTTCAGCTGATTTACTTTCGATTTTTTCAACTTTTTCCCTCCTGACTCTGATTTATACCCTGTTTTCATCCCCAGAGGTACTGTGCAGAACAAAGTTCCGGCCTGCCCCCCGAAGGAATACAATACAAAAGCATGTACACACCTTACAGCCTCTCCGTATCCTGACAGCCTCCAAAACGTATCATAACCGTATCCGATCTGTATCCCGGGATAACGGTTCAGATAAGGCACGGAACTGTTGGAAACTTCTGCATTGACAGTTCTTTTCATCCACAGTAAAATGTATAAAAAAGAAAAATCTGATACGAGGTGCACAAAAATGATACTGTCCTGCCAGAACATATCCAAATCCTTTGTGGAAAATAAAGTGTTGGAAAATATCAGCTTTCATATAGAAGACAATGAAAAAGCAGCCATTGTTGGAATCAACGGCGCAGGCAAGACCACCCTGCTGCGCATCATTGTGGGAGAGTCCGTCCCTGACAGCGGGACGGTGACACTCTCCAGGGGAAAAACCATGGGCTACCTGGCCCAGGACGGCGCCCTGGACACGGAAAGCACCATCTATGAGGAACTTTTATCCGTAAAGCAGAACCTGATTGACCTGGAGCACCGCATCCGGCAGTGCGAGGCCGCCATGCAGTCTGCAGAGGGCAAAGATCTGGACTCACTTATGAAACAGTATGACCAGCTGACCCACTCTTTTGAGCGGGACGGCGGCTATGCCTACAAAAGCGAGATCACAGGCGTGCTGAAAGGTCTGGGATTTACAGAGACGGAATTTGAAAAACCTGTGTCCACCCTCTCCGGGGGACAGAAAACCAGAGTTGCCCTGAGCAAACTCCTGCTGCTGAAGCCGGACCTGATCATCCTGGACGAGCCCACCAACCACCTGGACATGGGCTCCATCGCCTGGCTGGAGACCTACCTGCTCAATTACAAAGGCGCCGTGCTCATTGTCTCCCATGACCGCTATTTCCTCAACCGCATTGCGGGCAAAATCGTGGAACTGGATCAGACCAGAGCCACCACTTTCACAGGAAATTACTCCGACTATGCGGCAAAAAAAGAGCAGCTGCGCGCCGCCGCCATGCATGCCTACCTGAATCAGCAGCGGGAGATCCGGCACCAGGAGGAAGTCATTGAAAAACTGCGCTCCTTCAACCGGGAAAAATCCATCAAACGGGCCCAGAGCCGTGAAAAAATGCTGGAGAAAATAGAAGTTCTGGAGAAACCCACCCAGGTCAGGGCGGACATGCGCATAAAGCTCACCCCCAGAAAACAGAGCGGAGGGGACGTGCTCACGGTGTCGGATCTCGGAAAATCCTTTGGCAGCCTGACCCTCTTTGAACATGTGGATTTTGAGATAAAACGGGGAGAACATGTAGCTGTAATCGGGGACAACGGCACGGGCAAAACCACCCTGCTGAAAATCCTCAACGGCCTGCTTCCCCAGGACAGGGGAAGTTTCCGGCTGGGGACAAATGTGGAGATTGGATACTACGACCAGGAACACCATGTGCTTCACGGGGAAAAGACATTGTTTGAGGAAATATCCGACGACTATCCCACCCTGAACAACACGGAGATCCGAAATCTCCTGGCGGCCTTCCTCTTTACGGGAGACGACGTCTTTAAGCGGATTGAAGACTTAAGCGGCGGAGAGCGGGGCCGGGTCTCCCTGGCCAAGCTTATGCTGGGCAACGCCAATTTCCTCATATTGGACGAGCCCACCAACCACCTGGACATAGTGTCCAAGGAAATCCTGGAGGACGCCGTCAACAGCTATGAGGGCACCGTCCTGTATGTCTCCCATGACCGCTATTTTATCAACAAAACGGCCCACAGAATTCTGGACCTGGCGGAACATAAATTTGTAAACTATATCGGAAATTACGACTATTACCTGGAAAAGCATGACACTGTCATGGCGGCTGTCAACGCCTCCCCGGCGGTTGAGGGTTCCGCTCCTGCCCCTTCCGGCGGCATGGATCCTTCTGCCTCCTCCACAGGAAACAAACAGGACTGGATGGCCAAAAAGGAGGAGCAGGCAAGGCAGCGCAAAAAAGAAAATGATCTGAAGAAATGCGAAGAAAAAATCGCCTCCCTGGAGACACGCATTGAGGAGGTCAACTCACAGATGTGCGATCCTGCCGTGGCCACCCAGGCCTTAAAGCTCCAGGATCTGGCGGTGGAACTGTCCTCTTTAAAATCGGAGCTGGAACAGCTCTATGAGCAGTGGGAAACTCTCGCAGAGTAAATCAGTCCCGCCTGCCGCAGGCGTCAAAGTCAATCCCCGGCGTCCGCCAGGATCATGGACCCCACAAATAAAATTCCCCCGGCTGCGCCTTCCAAATCCAAGGCGGCAGCCAGGGGAATTTTTTATCTCCAGGCCAGATTATGCCAGCAGCTCAGAAAGATGCTAAACTGCTGCAGATTATGCCAGCAGACTGTCCAGCGTGCTGCGAATGGCCTTGATAAAGTCAAGACTGTTGAGAATCACCGGGTTGGGGCAGGTGGAAATCAGAGAAAGGCTCTTTGTCATCTTCCCCTCCTCCACCGTCTTAACACAGGCCTGCTCCAGCTTTTCCGCAAAAGACACCAGTTCCTCTATGCCGTCCAGTTCCCCTCTTTTCTTCAGGGCGCCGGTCCAGGCGAAAATGGTGGCTATGGAGTTGGTGGAAGTCTCCTCCCCTTTCAGGTGCCTGTAGTAGTGCCGCTGCACCGTGCCGTGGGCGGCCTCATACTCATAGACCCCGCTGGGGGACACCAGCACGGAAGTCATCATGGAAAGATCCCCATAGGCCGTGGCCACCATATCGGACATGACATCCCCGTCGTAGTTTTTGCACGCCCAGATAAACCCGCCCTCCGAACGGATCACCCTGGCCACCGCATCGTCTATCAGCGTGTAGAAGTATTCAATGCCCAGCCTCTCAAACTCCGCCCTGTACTCTCTGTCATAGATCTCCTGGAAAATATCCTTAAAGGTATGGTCATACTTCTTGGAGATGGTATCCTTGGTGGAAAACCACAGATCCTGCTTTGTGTCTATGGCATAGGCGAAACAGGATCTGGCAAAACTGCCAATGGATTTCTCCGTGTTGTGAATGCCCTGGAGAATACCGGCCCCTGTAAACTCATGGATCAGTTCCCTTGTCTGGGTGCCGTCCTCCGCCGTAAACACAAGCTCCGCCCTGCCCGGGCCCGGCACCTTCATCTCCGCATTTTTATAGACATCCCCGTATGCATGGCGGGCAATGGTGATGGGCTTTGTCCAGTTCTTCACGTAGGGCACAATCCCCCTGACCAGAATGGGGGACCGGAATACAGTGCCGTCCAGAATGGCCCGGATGGTGCCGTTGGGGCTCTTCCACATTTCCTTCAGGCTGTACTCCTGCATCCTGGCGCCATTGGGAGTAATGGTGGCACATTTCACCGCCACCCCATGCTTCAGAGTGGCATTGGCAGAATCCACCGTCACCTGGTCGTCGGTGGCATTCCTGTTCTCAAGTCCCAGATCATAGTACTCCGTCCGCAGGTCTATGTAAGGGAGCAGCAGCTCCTCCTTGATCATCTGCCAGAGAATCCTGGTCATCTCGTCCCCGTCCATCTCCACAAGGGGCGTTGCCATTTTGATCTTTTCCATCTTCATCCTCCTGTTCCCGTCCTGAGTGGGTCTGTGCTAAGTATCTTCCTCTTCTGTGGTGTAGGCTTCATGGAGCCCGTTCTGCACCATATTGTCATATGCGTTTATCATATGCTGGTGGGCCAGCTGTTCCGCCAGATCCCCGTCCCCTGCCTTGATGGCCTCCATAATGGCCCTGTGCTCTTTGTTCGACTGTATTCCCCTGGCAGCCTTGGCCAGCGTCTTCCTTCTCACCCGCAGCACATACTGGTGAAAATCCCTCAGATGGTGCTCCAGAAGCTTGCTGTCACAGGCCTCATACATGATCTCATGAAACTGGTTGTCAAGCGCCGCCAGTTCTTCCATAAATCCCTTCTTTGCGTAAAACTGCGCACGAAATACATTTTCCTCCATCTCGTGCAGCTGCTCTTTGGTAATATGTTCCGTTGCCCACCTGGCGCAGAGCCCCTCCAGGAGGGAGCGTATCATATAGATATCCTTTACGTCCTTCTCCGTGATTCCGGTGACATATGCCCCTTTATTGGGCACGATCGTAATCAGGCCCTCCAGCTCCAACTGCCGGAAAGCTTCCCGCACCGGCGTGCGGCTGACTCCCATCTCATCCCCGATTGTCACTTCCCGCAGTTCCTCATGCTCTGCATACCGCCCGTTTAAAATATCCTCCCGCAGCCTGTTGAATACCCGGCTGCGCATGGAATAATTTTCCACAGGCTCATGCCTTCCATCGTAACGACTCATCTTATCTCCATTTCCAGGTCTCACAGCTTCTCCAATACCTGTATCATTGTATACATTTATACGGCATGTGTCAATCATTTTCTGAAATCTTAAGGATATCCGATCTGCCTGAAAACTTCCATAAACAGTGAAACAATCCGCCTCTGTTTAGTCAACCTTGATCTTAAATACAATGGGATCCTTTGATTTCATGCTGCTTGTGATATGCAGTCCCTCCTGATCCCTGCTCCACTGAGGCTCCTGGTCGCTGCCCAGAACCTCCACGCTCTGAATAATGCCGTGGAAATTGGCATGCTTGGAGGCATCCTGCACACCCAGGGAGCGGATACAGTACTTCCCGTCCTCACTGCACTTCAGCACAAAAGCGTACAGATATCCCTCCGCCGTGGTAAAGCGGAAGTCCTCGGAGGTAAAGTTCTTCTTGATGCCGTCCGAGAACTGCCCCTCCACAATCTGGGTGGGACCTTCCCCGAATTTTCTCCAGACCCTGGCCCCGTTGACTGCCTCGCCGTTTATCTTCAGCCAGCCGCCGATCCGCAGCAGTACCTCCCTCTCCTCCTCCGTGATGGTGCCGTCCGGCCTGGGGCCCACATTCAGCATCAGCCTGCCGTTCTTGCTCACAATGTCCACCAGGTCGCAGAGAATGTCCTCCGCCGGACGGAACACATTGTCCTTTGTGTACCCCCAGGAACCCAGGCCTATGGCCGTATCCGTCTGCCACACATAGGGCTTCATCTCTGCAAACTGCCCTCTCTCCACATCGGGCACCGCACAGCCGAACAGATAGGCATCCTGCTTGTAATTGATCACCGCGCCGGTTCCCCACTCTGCCGCACGGTTGTAATAGTAGGCGGTAAATTTTCTCAGATAAGGTTTCACGGCGCTGTGCTGAATCCACCAGTCAAAATAAAGGATCCTGGGCCGGTACTTGTCCACCAGCTCACAGCAGCGCACCAGCCAGTCCTGAAGATATTCCTCCGTGGGAAAAGGCTCGCTGAACAGGTCAAAATGATCCTCCGGCTCCTTCATGGAAGGCCAGTAGAAATCTCCCCTCTCCATGGGGTCCTTGATGTCGCTGTCAAATTCCTTTCCGTGGCCCATGAAAAACCAGTGCTCCACCCGGTGGCTGGAACAGCCCACCAGCATTCCCTTCTTCTGGCAGCTCTCCTTCAGCTCTCCCAGCACGTCCCTTTTTGGGCCCATCTGCGCCGCATTCCACTGAGAAATCTCGCTGTCATACATCTGGAACCCGTCATGGTGCTCCGCAACCGGCACCACATAGGACGCCCCTGCCTGGGCAAACAGATCCGCCCACTCCTCCGGGTCGAACTTGTCCCCTGTGAACATGGGGATAAAATCCTTATAGCCGAATTTGGCATGCTCCCCATAGGTCTCAATATGATGCTGGTACTCCCTGGAATCCTTTATGTACATGTTCCGGGAATACCATTCGCTGGCAAACCCCGGCACACTGTAAATTCCCCAGTGGATAAAGATGCCGAACTTGGCATCCTGGTACCAGTCAGGCACCTGATACCGGGACAGAGACTCCCATGTATCCGTGAAAGGTCCCTGTGCCACCACCTTGTCAATTGTCTCCAGATAAGGTTTTAAATCATACATTTTCTTCTCTCCTCCGTTTCAACTTTTGCCGATACTTGGCTCCCTGCCGCTCTGAAAATCCTCCCTTTGCACACTAGCTCAGAAGCCTTCCTACATTCACCATCCCCCATCCCTGCTGGTTCCAGGGAAGTCCCATATCCACTGCAGAGTACTGCAGTCTCTGCTTGCACTCCTCGTTGGTCATGCCAGGTTCTTCCTGAAAGGCCAGGGCCGCGGCCCCTGACACCACAGGGGTAGCCATGGAAGTGCCGCTTTTGGGCACATAGGCATTCCAGAATCCACCTTTCCCGCTTCTGCAGTGGACATTGCAGGAAATGATATCCGTCCCCGGCGCCACCAGGTCTGGCTTGCGGACAAGGCTCCCCGGGACTCCCCTGCCAGAGTAGACCTCACATCTGCCCGGGTTATCCCTGGCATAGCTCCCGTCATGGCATCCCACCGTCACCACCTTGCTTCCTCCTATAGAAGAGATGGTTCCGTCCCCCGGCCCCTTATTTCCTGCCGCGCACACCACCAGAATGCCGCTGTCCCAGATCTCCTCTATTTTTCTGTGCAGCGCGTCCTGCTTCCGGACCTCCCCTAAAGTACCTATTCCCACAGAGATATTTAAGATCCTTATGCGGTAGCTCTCCCTGGCCCGGAGAATCCAATCCATGGCCTCAAGCATGATCTCCGTGGAGCCGTCCCCGCTCTCATCCAGAACCTTTCCCACCACCAGACCCGCCCCCGGAGCCAGTCCCCGGTATCTTCCCGCCGAAAGTCTGCCGCTGCCGCAGAGAATTCCGCACACATGAGTACCATGCCCATTATCGTCATACACTGCCCTTCTGTACTCCACAAAATCCCGGAAGCACAGAGCCCTGCCCTCCAGATCCGGGTGCCTGCCTATTCCCTCTGGTGTCATTCTGCTGTCACAGACACCAAAATTTACTTTTCCAGTGTTTCCTCCTGCAGCCGATCCAGTTCCGCCATACACTCATCCACAGTGGCTCCTCCCAGGAGCATTCTCACCAGCTGGCAGACATTCCCCCACTGTTCCAGCTTCATCCCTGCATTTGACCCCAGAACGTACACATCCTCTTTTATTCTGTCATACAGAGGCTCCAGTGCAGGAATACACTCCACCTCCACATTCCGGGAAGGGGAGATCACCCTGTTGGCCTCCGCATAAATCTGCAGGGCCTCATCGGAAGTCATCACTTCCAGAACATCCAGAGCATCCTCCCTGTGCGCCGCCCCCACTCCCACGCCATACCCTGTCATGGGAATCACCGGCATCTGGCCCCGGCTGCTGGGAAAGCCGATCACCTGCATCTTAAAATCCGGCGCCCCGTAGGCTGTCTCCGTGTTGGCCGCCCCCCAGTAGGCCATGACAATGGGGGTTTTCTGTGCCAGAAAATCCGCCCCTTCCCCCTCAATGGCCTCTCTCACCAGAGCCTCCTCCGGATCAATGTAGCCCTGGCGGATAAGTTCCTGCAGAAATTCAAATCCGGGCCGCATATAATCGCTGTACTTCCTCTCCCCGCTGTTCAGAGCCGCAATCTCCGCCTCCGTGTTCTCTCCGTTGTACAGATCAGCGTAAGCCTGGGCAAAGACAAAAGTTTCCAGCCACCAGCGGTTTGCGCCCACAGGGGTCTCTATCCCATTTTCCTGAAATATCCTGCAGCACTCCAGAAAATCCTCCGGTGTCTCAGGCAGCCTGATCCCGTACCGGTCAAACATATCCCTGTTGAGGAACAGGCCGTATGCCACCACCTCCTGAGGAATGGCCACCAGCTTTCCATCCACTACATTGGCTGTCTTTACCACCTCCCTCAGATTCTCCGCGCTTTCAAGCCCTGACAGGTCCACCAGCCGGCCTTCCTCCCCCATGGCCAGGATCACATCCGGATTTAACAGATAGATATCATCCATGTCACTGCGGATCCTGTCAATGGCAACCTGGTCGTAGGTTCTCTCCTGGTAATTCTCCGCCGTGTAGGTGGTATACTTCACCTCCACTCCCAGCAGTTCTTCCGCCATGAGAACAGTCTTGTCCGTGGCGGATCTGGCAGCATTTTCCGCATTGGGATCCGTTTTCTCCATGGGACTGAACAGAACGACACTCCTTGCATTCTCTTCCCCGGCACCTATCAGGTTCATCCCCCCATTCTCCTGTGCCCCGCAGGCTGTCAGGGCAGCCAGGACGGCTCCGGCCAGGCATGCGGCAGCCGTCCCGATGATTCTTCTCTCTCTTTTCACATCCCTATCCTCTATTCAGATACTGCACAATAACCTCTTTTAACAGCTCAATATTGATGGGTTTCGCCAGATGGACATTCATGCCCGCCGCCAGAGCTTCCTTTTCATCCTCCGCAAAAGCATTTGCGGTCATGGCGATAATAGGAATCTGACCGGCATCCCTGCGCTCCAGGGCCCGAATGGCCCTTGTGGCGTCATAGCCGTTCATCACAGGCATCTGCACATCCATGAGAATAGCGTCAAATTCCCCTTCCCGGGCATCCCTGAACCGCTCCAGAGCCATCTGACCATTCTCCACCAGCACACAGTCCGCTCCCTCCACGGCCAGAATCTCCCTCAGAATCTCCGCATTGATCTCATTGTCCTCTGCCGCCAGGAAATGCAGCCCTTCCAGATTGCCGCTCTCCGCAGCCTGGGCCACCGTCTTCCCTCCTTCTCCCGCCTGCATCTCCAGGATCTTCTCCTGAAAAGCAGACACAAAGAAGGGCCTTGAGAGAACTCCCGCCCGTTCCATCCGGGCTGCCTCCTCCACTGCCTCCCCATTGCCATCCTTTAAAAACAGCACCGGCACCATGGCTCCCATCTTTTCCCGCAGCAGTTCCGCCCCCTGGATCCCATTCATTCCCGGCAGTTCCCAGTCCATCAGAAGCACCTGATAATTCTCCTCTTTCCGGCCCTTCTCCTGCACCAGGGCCGCCGCCTCTTCCACGCTGGAAGCCGTGTCCACCACAACCCCCGCATCCATAAGGCGCACTTCAATATCTCTTCGCACACCTGCGTCCTGAGCCACCGCCAGAATCCGGGAAACACCGCATTTCATCCAGAACTGCCTGTCTGTCCGGCTCTCCGGTATGCGGCACTCCAGCTCCACTCTGAAAAGGCTTCCTTTGCCCACCTCGCTGAAGACATCTATGCTCCCGCCCATGAGCTCCACAATATTTTTCGTGATGGCCATTCCCAGGCCCGTGCCCTGAACCTTGTTGGTGGTACTGTTCTCCGCCCGGGTGAAAGCGTCAAAAATCACTTTCAGATACTCCGGCGTCATTCCATAGCCATTGTCCTCCACCTCAATCCGGAGCCGCTCAAACTGGCTGGAGCGCTGCTTCAAGCCAATGATCCGCAGCCAGATATCTCCGCCCTCCTGGGTGTACTTCACCCCATTGGAGAGCAGATTGATCAGAATCCGGCTGAGCCTTGTCTCATCTCCCATCATGTACTCATGCCGGATGCCCGTGACTTCCACATGAAAATTCTGTCTCTTCCCCTCCGCCATAGGACGGATCATGGCGTCCACGGAGGAGACCAGACCGCTGAGGGAAAACTCCTCCAGGGACAGCACCATTTTCCCGCTCTCAATCTTGGAGACATCCAGAATATCGTTGATGAGACCAAGAAGATGCTGACCGGAGGCCATGATTTTCCTGGTATAATCCCGCACCTTGTCCGGATTATCCGCCTCCCTGGAAAGCAGCGCCGCAAACCCCAGAACCGCATTCATGGGAGTCCGGATATCATGGGACATATTTGAGAGAAAGGTTGTCTTGGAACTGCTGGCCACCTGAGCCGCCTGCAGCGCCTCCGCCAGATGTTGATTGTGGATCTCCCTTTCCGCCTCCCGCTCCCTGCGGCTCCTCTCCTGCTGTCTCTGATTCAGGAAATAGATCAGACAGCACAGAAAAAACGCCACCAGCATCACAAAGACCACGATATAAATATTGTGGTTTACTGTTCTGCCTTCCTGCTGTATCGCTTCCACCGGCACATAGCCGATCAGGTACACTGTGCCGCCGTTTACAGGCCACATATAGTTCAACGCGCTCTTGCCCCGGATGTCATGGTAAAACATAAGTTTCCGGCCCTGTTCCAGGCACTGGGCAACTTCCTCCTGCAGTCCGGGCTCCTGAATATTATTGGCCCGGTAAAAGTCTTTCAGATCCAGATGCCCTGCGCTCCGCTCTCCCATTCCTGTGGGTTTCAGCACCAGCCGCTCACTGTTGGAGTCCATAACATAGAGCATGGCCCTGCCATTATAAAATCCCTCCGGCAGGGACTGGTCCAGGGTGTCGTAGACATACTCCACATAGAGCGTCCCTCTCTCCCTGCCTTCCTTTTCCACCGGACACTTTATAGTATATGCCCAAGTTCCCATATGGTTCAGATAGGATTGGGAGATGGGCAGACCGTCCACGGTTCCTCCTGCGGAGAAATCCAGCCCTTCTTCCGTGAAAACTTCCCCCTTATGGGAAATGCCCTCCTTTTCCCCGGAGGGTATCAGAGATATCCTGGCCATGGTCTGACTGTCTTCAATGGAGAGGACGTACTCACGCGGATCCTTCGCCGCTGCGGCCTCCTGGGCCATCAGCTTCTGAAACTCAGCCTCTTTTTTCAGGATCGCCTCAATGGTACTCTTTATCAGATCCAGGCTTTCATTGAGATTCTGAACCGCCGACTCCGACATTTCCCTGGATATCTTCCGGGACACGGCAAATACAAATGCCCCAAGGATACAAAACACTATAATAATAGAAAGGAGCAGAGAAATTCCCTGATTCGTTCTGCTCCCCTTCCGCTTCTCTTTCACTTCACTGTCCCTTATGCCTTCACTGTCTGAATACTGTCAATACACAATTACAAGCCCATTATACCCCTTCCTGCAAATTTATGTCAACATGATTTGCAAATGACAGCCAAGTGACACAATCCCCCGTGTCGAGCACCGCCACAGTGACACCCCTGCCGTCCAGGCCCTCCCGGACATTTCCCGCTACCATTTCCCTCACACGCTGCATAATAAAAAATCCCGGCATACCTTTCTTTCTATAGTATGCCGGAATTTTATTCCTGTTCATCTGCGAATTTTTCTGTTCCTGGAGACATTTCCTGCCCACAGCACCGTTCCCGCCGTCAGCAGAATGCCGCAGGAGAGCAGCTTCATCATGTCGGCAGCGGACCCCTGGCTCCTGACAGGCGCCCCGCTCTGGGCTTCCATCTTCACGTTCACCTCCAGAAGTTCCTCCTGGCTCTCTGCCGGTCCCACCCCAAGAACTCCGGTCACGGAAGGAGAAGTGGTCACAAACCGAACTGCCTCCGCTCCCTCCAGCAGGACACGCTCTGCCTCAAGGAGATCCAACTGTCCGTTCCTGTCAACAGCCAGAACTTTCACTTCCTGGCCTTTGAGAGCTTCAGGCAGAGGAAGTACCACGGTCAGCGGCTGATTTCCAAGCTTTGTCAAAGGAATGCCGCTCCCGTCTGACAGGGACAGACTGTATACTGCCATATCATCCGGCGGCTGCACCTGAAAAGTGCGCAGGCATGCCTCCTTCATTCCGGCGCCGTCCTCCGGCTGCCCTATGGTGAGAGTATAGCTCCTGTCCGCTCCCTCCAGGGAGGCCTCCGCACCTTCCAGTCCCTCCACCTTGACACCTGCCACCTGGGTCACATCTTTCTCATATCCTCTGTAGGCCATATTGGAGAGCCTGGCGGCAGAAGTCTCATGAGTGTGTTCCGGCTCCTGCCCTTCATAGGCGAGCGCGATATTGCCAAAGGCGAAAAGTCCCAGTTTCTGCAGAGATGCCGGCAGCGTAATACTGCCCTGCAGGCCGGTGCCGAAAAACGCCCTGTCTTTTATTTCCTGCAGATTCTGCCCAAATTTCACCTGATTCAGCCGGGAACAGCCCTCAAAGGCGCCCTCCCCTGCCACCAGCAGGCTTTCAGGCAGGGAGACGCTTTCAATCTCCTCATGCCCCTGGAAGACTTCCGCCCCAATGACACGCACCCCTTCCGGGATCACCAGCTCACGGGCATTTCCCCGGTAAGCCACCAGCACGCCGCCGCTGATCAGAAAATCTCCCAAAGCGCCTTCCACAGCCTCTCCCTTCAGGAACCGTTCCACCCAGGGAGTATAGGTAAATGCCTTTGGTTCCACACTCCTGACCGTGGCAGGAATCACCGCGCTCTCCAGAGCGTCGCAGTGGTAGAAGGCCCCATAGGCAATCTCCTCCACTCCCTCCGGCAGTACCACCGTCTTCAGAGCGCTCCTCGAAAAGGCGAACTGCCCGATCTGGCGGACTCCCTCCGGCAGGGCCAGGGTATCCAGGTCCGTTCTCTTATAGTAAGCCCAGTCGGCCACCGACGTCCCGTCAACTATGGTATACTTGGGCACACCACTGTTCCAGTCGAACTCTCTAAGATCAGTCAGTCCAGGATTCTCTCTCACAGCGGCGGATGTGTCTCCGTCATATACCCGTTCCTGCTTATTGTCCACAAAAACCACCGCATTGTTCCCCACCACATGGGTGCTTCCCAGGAGATTACCCGTCTCCTGGACAGGTTCCTGGGTGGGCGGCGCTTCCGTGACAGCGGGCTCCCCTGTGCCGGAAGGCTCCGGTATGGAAGGTTCTCCCTTGTCCGGGGCATCCTCCTTCTCCGGCATCTCTTTCTGACGCTCATAGAATGCCGCCGCAAAGGTATCTGCCGCGCTGCCCGGGTCGCAGTGTATGGTCAGCTGGTAACAGCCGTCAAAAGCCGTGTCATGAATGTTGGATGTCTCCGCCGGAATGCTGATATTTTTCATATTATAGCAGTCTCCGAAGGCCAGAATACCGATGGATTTGACATTGGACGGAATGGTCATCTGCTCCAGGCCTGTACAGCCTGCAAATGCATAATCTCCCACCTCCCGCAGCCCATTGCCCAGAACCACTGTGTCCAGGCTGTCGCATCCCCAGAAGGCATAGGACTCAATGGTCTTGACGGAGTTGGGAACCACCACCAGTTCGACGTTGTCATTCTCCTCAAAGGCCCCCTCACGGATCACCTGAACCGTATCCGGAATAGAGACATTTTTCTCGTTTCCACGATACCTTACAAGCGCACTTCCCTCCATTTTAAAATCGGAAGCAGATGTTGCCGCATCTGCCTCCGATACAGGAAGCTGCATGATTATCAGTGCCGTGGCTATCATCAAGACACCCCAATTACGCTTTTTCCTCTTCATATTTTTGCCTTTACTCTAACTTTTTTGTCTCCTGCTCTGGCTTCCTGCCTCTCTGCATTTATGCCCTTGCTCCGGCTTTCTGCTCTCTGTGCATTTATGCCCTCGCCTTGACCTTCTGCTTCTTCCTGCTCTTTCCGCCATCCTTCTGCATAAAGAAGACAAAGGATAGACATGCCAGGCCGATAGACAGGAACCACTTAGGGTGAATGCCGTCGCCGGTCTTAGGTGTGGAGTCAACCGCTCCGCCTCCCTCTGACAGGCTGTTCAGGTTCGCATAGATCACATAAGGTGAAAAATGCTCTGCCGTAAAGGTAATACAGGACACACCGTTGATGGTGGTGAACTTCGGCGCCAGCTTATCCAGTTTGTCATTCACCACGCCGGCCACCTTATTATTCCCTGCGTAAGGAATCAGAGAATCCGGCAGCGGCAGGGTAATGGTGATAGACAGCCCTGTGGTATCCGTAATCTTTTTCTCTCCCGTGGCATCGTAAAGGGAAATGTCCATGGGGAAATACTTAATGTTGTCAATGCTTCCGTATTCGGTAAGCAGTGCCCTCAGCACAGCCTCCGCCGCAGCGCTGCTCTCGGTAATCTTAATGGTAAAGTTATCGGAAGATCCGTTTACCGTGGCCGAAACCACACCAGTATTGGAAAGTCCGTTCTTGTCTATAACCACCGTAGTACCGCCGTTTGTGGTACCGTCAGTTCCTGAGCCAGGACGGTTGCTGCCGCTTCCGCCGCCGGAGCTGGAACCGCCCCCTGTGCCGCTTCCACTTCCACTTCCGCTTCCCGTGCTTCCACCATTATTTCCATTTGACTTTGACCTGTAATTGGCAATTACTGCCACATCATGATCCGGCATGGTGATAATCGCCGCGGACATGGTAGTGTCCGTTATGGCTGTATTGGCGGGACTCACGGTCCATCCGCCGAACTCCTGGTCTGCCGGCGGATCATTGGCCACAATGATAATCTGGGAACCGGGAACATAACTTCCGGAGCCGCTTCCGTTGCGCACCGTCAGAGTGTGGGGCGTAGCCGTCCGGTTGCCTGAGCCGGTGTTGCCCGAACCTGTATTGCTGGAGCCGGTGCCCGGTGAAGGACTGGGCGAACCGGACTGGCCGGGTCCAGGGCTGGTTGACGGCGAGGGACTGGGAATCTCGCTGTACTGTGCGTAGGTATCCATATCCTCCAGCACGTTCACAGGAAGAGGTTTCCATCCTGTGAAGTTAAATCCGGTCCTGTTCTGCATGGACTGAGTCAGAGACGGCGGAATTACGGCATCCTTTCCGTCTTCCACCCGCAGAGTCAGGAGAACGGTATCATCATAGTCAATAAACCGCACGCTATGCTTTGTATCGGCAGAGTCAATCTTCTCATACTGTGCATAAAGATTATACGGATTTTCCGTCTCATCCGTGATATGCAGATCCTCGGGCCACCATCCGATAAAGCCGTATCCCTCCACCTCAGGAGGAATGGGAGGCACTGCATCCTCGCCCGGCGTCACGGACTGGGTGCTCAGCACAGTCTCCTTGTCAAAGGCATAGAACACAACTGTCTTCTGATATTCCGAAGGATCCAGGTTCTCGTACTTGGCATATACCTTCAGATCTCCGGTGACAATTGTTCCGGAAGGCGGTGTCCAGGTAAGCCTGGTATATCCCACCGTCGGCGGCAGATTCTCCAAGTCTTCCGGTGCTGTAAAAGGACTTCCCTCCTCAACATACTGTTCCGCCACCTTCTTCAGTTCCGTATCATAGAAGGTAACTGTGTAAACAGGAAGAATATAACGCACATTGATACCGTTTTCTTTGGCGTAAAGCTCCGCCACGCTGCCTTCCACACAGACAAAGGTTAATGCCGGTTTATCTGTCAGTCCGTCTCCGGTGGTATCATCAAATGCTTTCTCATGAATGACGCTCACACTGTTGGGTACGCGCAGCATTCTGATGGCACTGTCTGAAAAGGCATCTTTTGCAATAGTCCGGCAGCTGTCCGGCAGCGTCACGGTAAACAGCGCTGATGTATCCTGGAACGCACTTGCAGGCACTGTGGAAATCCGGGACCCACTCAGATCCGCCGACTCAATATTGCTGCCCATAAAGGCTTCTTCATAAATCTCCGTAACACCTTCCAGATCAGAAGGTTCCACAATATGGGGCTTTCTTCCACTGAGGTACTCCACAAGCTTTACATGGCTGCCGTTCCCGTCTGTCTCAAAAATCAAGGCGTCCTCACAGACAAACTGCGGATTTCCATTAAAGTTCACATCTGCCAGGATATCACATCCCCGGAAAGGACTCTTGCCGATTTTTGTCACTGTAGCCGGTAAATTCACCTTATCCAGCACGACGCAACCATCAAATGCATGATCTCCAATCGTCTGTGTCTTGTCGCTAAACGTAATCTCTTTCAGATACTTGGCACCTTTGAAAGCATCAGCAGATACATCCTGAATCCCTTCAGCCACGATAGTTTTTCGCAGAACAGTTCCACCTGTCAGGACATCTGTTCCAAATTCTCTTTTGCTTTCACCATATTCAAACAAACCATAGTCAATCTTATTTCCAGCTTCATCTACAAAATCATTTCCGTTCTCATCTTTTGACACTCTTCCAATGTCTTGAATACCCTCTGGAAGCACAATATTCAACGCGGCAGAAATGATATTGCTTTCATCTTCTGTCAAAGTCTCGCTACCAGTAACATATTTATTGGCTGCAGTTCTGGCTGCCTGCTCGAATTCCGGAGTGATATACGCATAGTTTGCTGACGTATACTTGTTACCAGAATCCATATCTTTAAGGGTCGGATAGTCTACCAGCGTATTTTTACCTGTATCCTTGTTATACTGTACTACCAGGTTCGTGGGCCACCCGCTCTGATAAGTGATATAGGTCTCATCCTGACCACCTGCATTGATATTCTCACTTGGAGACATAGCGTATAAAAATGCCTGACAGTCCATGGAAATAGGTCCCACAAAATTTAAAACAGGATTCTTAACAGGTTCATAAGGTGTGGATCCATCACCGGCAGAAACTCCGTTATTGTCCGCAGGGCATGTGGTATGGCTGGCACTCACAATCTGTGTCTTAAATGCCCCAGCCCCAATTACGCCTAACTTTTCAGGGTTGGCAAAAACCACATCTCTCAAGCGATGACATCCCTGAAATGCTCCGCTTGCAATTGATTCCATAGACTCAGGAATCGTAATCCGCTCCAGATAACAATTGTCCTTAAATGTATTTGCACCAATTGCCTTAACTGGATATGGACCAATAACCTCCGGCAGGGTCACAGTTGTCATACCCGGATCCATTCCACAATACACCAGACTTCCGTTCTCATCCACCCAGCAGACAGCTTTCTTTCCTTCATCATCCACAACAGTCAATTCATATACATATTGGCCTGACGCATCATCAAAGAAACTATAGGCAATTTGATTGTTAGTTGCTGTCGTATGCAGGTTTGAAGTTTTTAATCCTTTAAAATAAAATGTTTCAGGAACAGTGGTCTTAAAATCATCGAATTCCTGCTGCGAACCAGTAAAGTTTACCGTACTGTTGGCAGCCTCAATAAATTTTAAATTTGCACACCCCTGGAATGTGGAAATCGGAACTTCCTGGCTGAATGTAGGCGGGAAAGTAATACTTTCTAATTCTGCGCAATTCTTAAACACATTGGTGCCTATTAGTGACAATGCCGAATTCTTATCATTAGGCATAAAGTTAATATTTATCAACTTAAGGCATCCCTCAAACACGGAATCGCCTAATACCTCCACCCCAACTGGAACATTAAATCCGTTTAATGCTATACATCCGTAAAAAGCATAATCTCCAATCACAGACAAATTCGCATTCCAAGCAATATCAATATTTACCATATTGCGGCATTCTGCAAAAGCTCCTACTCCAATGGTATTTGTACCATTTCCGAGCTTTATACTGTTTAGCGTACCACATTTATAAAAAGCATAATCCCCAATACCAACCATATTATCCCCAACTTCTAAATAAGTTAGGTTTGTATTTCCTGCAAAAATGCCTCTATCACGAGTAGAATAATCTACTGTTCCCTCCACTTCCCATTTTTCTTCTGCCTCCTTCCATGTCAAATATTGATTGCCAATATACCAAACTTCAATATTCTGCATTCTTTGTCTAGCACTATCTATCGTACGAATAATATTAGGATGTAAGTTCAAATTCCCATTACTATCATATCTATATGTTATAATTCCATTTTCATAGTTTAATTTATCAGTTAGACTATCTTCGCCTCCTTCAATATAATAAAACTCACTTGGCAATTTTTCCCCCCAAATAGCACGGTCCTTATAATAGCAAGGATAATACTGATATCCCACTACTACTTCTGTCGTTACACTTTCACCTGTATTAGGATCGATCGTTGTTTGATTTTCTTTAATAGGCACATCAAAATATAAAAAATCCTTTTTTTTACTTACAGCCACATAACCTTGACCAGTTCCTTTATTATTGCGAAATTGTAAGTAAACATCTTCCATTACATTAGGAATCTCCAAACGGCTTTCTTCAAGCTCCTGCTTGTTATATTTTAAAATAACAGCTACCAAATCCTGTGCACTGTTATTTTTAGGAGACAGCGCAAATAAAAACTTATTATCACCAGTCGAGTATATTGTATCATCTTTTGTTATAACAGGTATATTATCTGCTCCATTAACCCCCTGCATATTTTCCTTCAGCGTTCCCCAGTCATCTGGTTTTGTCCCCTGCGCCTTCAGGCCATCCACCGGTATCGCCGCCACCACCAACGCCGAAATCAGCAGCAGTGTTCCCAGGGTCTTGCGGACTGATCGCTTCAGCCGCCTCTTCTTTTTCTTGTTTTCCTTCACCGTAGTTGCCATCTCTTCATTACTCCTTTGCGATTTTCTTCGCTACTACCACAAAACGTCCATCCTTCTCCTGGTAGTCACAGGTAGAAAGCGTCAGAAGCTGATCCCCATACTCCGCAGTGACTCCCGTGTCATAAAAAGACATGGCCGCCATTTCCTGCATATTAGAGTTGAACTCCTGCTCCCCGTTTGCGTCAATAAACTGATAATACTTGAAAACAATTTCATCCTCTTTGTACACCCTGGACCGGAACACATACATAATCTGATAGGTTCCTTTCTCATAGATGGTGTCAAAGTTTATGTACTGATGCTCTTTATAGTAATCCTCCTCCTGATACAGCTCTAACTTTCCGAACATCTGGCCTGTCTTTGTGTGATGCCCGTAAAGGATGAAATTTGTACTAGGTTTCAACACATCACAATCCTTATCCATAAATATGGATCCATTCTTGTCGTACTGCTGATTCAGATTGTGGTGCAGATAATACTCATTGTCATCCGTCTGCATGACAGGGAAATCTATATTTGTATCGTCAATTTTAACCCATCCAATTAGCTTTTTGTGCTTTATTAATAAATTTTTATATTCATCCAGGACTTCCCTGGCCTCCGGCTTCTCATCCAGGGTATACAGAGGACCGGAAGGCTCCGCCACCGCCGCGATCACAGGCATCTCTTTCAGCTGACCAAGCTGCTGATAACTGGCTTCCGTCCGGTAATTATAATAGGAATAAACTCCTACATAACCCAGGCTGCATGCCGCCGTCACAGCACATATCCCAATCAGGAGCTTTCTTCTCTTCTCCCGCTTTCTCAGTTCCTCCTGCACAATTGCATCCAGCGCCTTATCCTCCCTGGCCTGTGCCGGACTCCTCTGTTTTGACTGAACCTGCTGTCCGGAAGATGCACGTCGGGCGGCGCCGGTTTCCCTTGCAGCCTGCCCTTTCTGTTTCCTCTCCCGAGTTCTGCCCGAAGAGCCTGGGGATTTCAGCTGTTCCTCCACCTCCTCCAGGAAGTCCTGTCCCAGAAGTGTGAGGAATTTATGCTTTCCGGCCTTCAGCTCCGCCCGCAGATTCTGCAGGGCTTTCTTATCCTTGTAATCCGTACTGGCGCGCAACTTATCTATCTTTTCTTTATCGCGCTTTGCGCAGGCATAATCCTTCTCGGTGCGAAACTGCCTGCCCTCCACTACATAAACTTTCTGTGCCATATACCTTCCCTGATGCTGCTCTTATCCGCTCTCTGCCCGGCAAGACAAATTCTAAAGAACTAAGGAACTGTCTTTTCGGGACTTCCTCACTGAACGGCGGCAGCCATACCAAATATTTCTCCATCATCACCTTCTATTTTACTCGTTATTAAAATATTTTCAACCCCTTTTCCATATCTGGTAACATTTCCTGCAAAAAATATACCAAATGTCCCTCTAATACGCTAAAAACAGGCCTGATTTTGTTTATTTTTTTCTTGCATACAGCTCCAGAATATGTTATGTTAAAAACAGCGACAAACTCAATAAGCAGGATATTCTATCCACAGGCATTGGTCTGTAGGTTTGTAGTCTCTCATTCTACCGTTCGGAAATCCCTGCTTAATACCACATACCACAATATGCAGGGAATATTCAGGGGACAGTATCCAGTAACTCTGTGGGCTTTTTGATACTCCTCTTTTCTCTGCGAAAAAAAGTATAATGTCAAAAGGCATAGATTGCAGAAAGGAAAACATGGGAGAAAAGAACAATGCACTGACCGTTTACATGAACAGGTCCGACAGGATCGGGTCCGTACTGGAGTACTACCTCAAGCGCAGGCTGCCGCAGGACTGGGAGTGTCAGGAAACCCGGGGATTTTATACCATACGCAACGCATGCGGAAAGCTCTCCTCCCGGCAGAGGGATTTTGTGGGGAATGCCCGGGCCTGGGGCAGACACTTCCTTCTGGGGTTGGAGCATCAGGAAAATATCGGACTCACCTTCCCCTGGCGGCTTATGGAGATGGACTGTCTGGCCTATGGGAATGAGATCCAGAAGAATCAGCGGACAAACTCAGCGGACAAAGCCCGCTACAACGCAGAGGATGATTTCCAGTACCGCTATAAAAAACAGGACAGGATAACCCCAGTGCTGACTCTCACCCTATATTGGGGCAAAAAACCCTGGAAAGAGCCTTTATCACTGGCAGACATGATGGCGGACATGGGAACACTGCCCAAAAAGATACAGCAGCTGGCAGGGGATTACAAGGTCCACCTGATCCAGATGCGTTTTATCCCAGATGAGGATCTGGCGAAAATGAACTCTGACTTGAAATATGTGCTTGGGATCATGAAATGCACCGGTTCCAGAAAAAGATATGAAGATTACATCTACAGGAACAGGGAATTCTTCAGCAGAATCTCCAAAAGCGCTGTGGACGTCATTGACACTTGCACAAGCATCAAGGATATTACAGGCAGTCTCACATACATATTTAACCCGGACACCGGAGAGGAGGAAACAGATATGTGCAAAGCATTAAGAGACATTAAAAAACACGCTGAAAGAAAAGGCAAAAGACAGGGTACACTGGACACCTTGATTTCCCTGGTAACAGACGGCCTTCTCCAACTGGAGGAAGCCGCAAAACGAGCCGGCCTGTCCAGTTCTGCCTTCTGCGACGAAATGAAGAAGGCTAACGGGAGCACAATTTTTCACACCACACCCAGGAAACATTGACATGCAGCCACGCATACAATAAAGCATAAATAAAGCTTTGGAGGCAAACAAAAAATGAGTGATCTGACTGCTACTAACTGTGGTTGCAATGATTCCTGTGGGTGCGCAAGCTCCCAGAACGATGGCTGTGGATGCAACAGCTGGATTTGGATTATCCTGTTACTGTTCCTTTGCAATGGCAACGGGTGTGGTTGCGGATGCGGCAGCTCCCGCGGCAACAGCTGCGGTTGCGGCGGCGGAATGTTCGGCGGCAACGGCGGCGGATGCGAGGCCCTGATCTGGATCCTGCTCCTGTCCTGCTTCTGCGGCGGCAGCTTCTTTGGCGGCAATGGATGCGGATGCGGCTGTGGCAACAATAACTGCGGATGCGGGTGCGGCTGCAACTAAGCACTGACCTGGCTGCAGGCTCCCGGCGGAGATTTCCGCCGGGAGCCTGTCTCCCAATAGCTTCCCAGTAGAAACACACACATAACCTCCATACACACTACATAGAATAGAAAAGGATGAAACGAGCTGTTTTTGTCCGGAAAGGAGTGCGTAATGGAGGAACAGGGTTCAAAGGCAGTCTCCACATTCGACAACATCTTCACCAACAACCGAATCCAGATGCTGAAAATACTTCTCCCCTGGCTTGCGCCTGGGCAGCAAGGAGGCTTTGCAGTGTACATAAAGCTGTTGGAGCTGCAGTATGCCATGACCTTCCTGCACCGCCACCCGGCGGAACGCCTGTTTGGAAACGGCAGACAACTGTCCGCCAATTTTCTTCAGGGAGACAATGGGGACACCCTGGAACTTTTGGATGAACTTCTTCCTTTCTCCGGCATCAGGGAGCGGGAAAAGATAGAAAACATGAAGAACATGATAGCCAACTTTAAAAAAATGCAGGAAATGATGGAAATGATACAGATGATGCAGGAACTTTTCCCCGAGGGAATGGGCGGGGACAATCCCATGGACTTTTTCTCCGGCATGTCAGGCATGTCGGGGATGGGTGACATGCCCGACATGTCCTCTCTCTTCCAGATGTTCGGCGGAGGTGATAGCTGATATTGCATAGGCCGCCGCAGTTCCTCTCCTCCAGAGCTTCGACGGAGGTGATAACTGATATCAGAAAGGATCATATTTCATGGAAAATAAAGAAAACACTGCCAGTACAGAAGAAAACGCCAGGCCCGCATGGATGGAGGATCCCCTGGTAAAGGACATACCTGAAAAAAAGATGCGCTTCCTGGAGGAGCTCTTTACCAGCGGGCACGGCAAAAGCCAGAAAGAAATGATGGCTTTCCTGATGCCAATGATGAAAAAAGCAAAGCAGGAAGGCCTCAACTTCACTCCTCAGGAGATGAATGCCGCCATAGCCGCCATTCGGAAACACAGCAGCAGGGAAGAATTGCAGCAAATCGACAAAATCCTGGAAAAAAGCAGACAGAACAATTCCCATTAAAAAAATCCAGCAGGAAAAATCTCTTCCTGCTGGTTTTTTTGCGGACCAGGCCGGGGCCTGTTTCACACCTGCCCTTCCTGAACAGTTTTCTCAACACACCCAGGGCATATGAAAATTTTTCAAGGTTTCACTACAATATTCACAATTCTGCCAGGCACATAGATCTCCTTCACCACCGTCCCGGACAGTTTGTCCCCAAGAGCTTCTCTGGCGGCAGCGATCACCTCTTCCTTCGCCGCATCCTTGGGCATGGAGATATTGGCCCGGATCTTCCCATTGACCTGCACGCCGATCTCCACCGTGTTCTCCACAGTTTTGGCCTCCTCATAGGAAGGCCAGGAAGTCTGATATACCCTGCCCTGGAACCCTGCAGTCTGCCACAGTTCCTCCGTGATATGGGGGGCCACCGGATTCAGCAGGGCCAGAAGCGTCCTGTACTCTCCCCTGGTGACGGCATTCTTCTTGTAGAACTCATTGATCAGGGCCATCATGGCCGCAATGGCCGTATTGTACTTCAGACTTTCATAATCGTTGGAGACCTTCTTTATGGTCTGGTGCATCTTTGTCTCCAGATCCGCGCTGTACTCCTGGCCGTCCACAAGCATATCCTGAAGCTTCCACACCCTCTCCAGGAAACGGCGGCAGCCTTTTACGCCGTCCTCGCTCCAGGCGGCGCTCAAATCGAAGGCGCCGATAAACATCTCATAAGTGCGCAGGGTATCCGCTCCATAGTCCCTGACAATATCATCAGGATTCACCACATTTCCCCTGGACTTGGACATCTTCTCCCCATTGGAGCCCAGAATCATACCATGGCTGGTTCTCTTCTGATAAGGCTCCTTACAGGGAACCTCTCCCTGGTCATAGAGGAACCTGTGCCAGAACCTGGAATACAGAAGGTGCAGGGTAGTGTGCTCCATCCCCCCGTTGTACCAGTCCACAGGCATCCAGTATTCCAGCGCCTCCCTGCTGGCCAGAGCCTCCTTGTTGTGAGGATCTGTGTAACGGAGAAAATACCAGGAAGACCCCGCCCACTGAGGCATGGTGTCCGTCTCCCTCCTGGCCGGGCCGCCGCAGCAGGGGCAGGTGGTATTCACCCAGTCCTCCATGGCCGCCAGAGGAGATTCCCCGTTGTCGGTAGGTTCATAGCTCTCCACCTCAGGAAGCATCAAGGGCAGTTCGCTGTCGTCCACAGGCACAAATCCGCACTTCTCACACTTTACAATGGGAATTGGCTCCCCCCAGTAGCGCTGCCGGGAAAATACCCAGTCCCTGAGCTTATAGTTGGTCTTGCTGTGACCGATTCCCTTCTCCTCCAGGAACGCGATAATCCTCTCCTTCGCCTCCGCCACGGAGAGTCCGTCCAAAAACTGAGAATTCACAAGAGTCCCCGTGGCCACATCTGTGTACACCGCCTCCTGGACGCTCACAGGGCTGCCCGCCACCACCTCAATAATGGGCAGGCCAAACTTTTTGGCAAATTCCCAGTCCCTCTCATCATGGGCAGGGACGGCCATAATGGCCCCTGTGCCGTAAGTCATCAGCACATAGTCGGACACCCAGATGGGGATCTCCCTGCCGTTTACAGGATTGGTGGCGGTAAGACCTTCGATCTGGACCCCCGTCTTCTCCTTTGCCAGCTCCGTGCGCTCGAAATCTGACTTTCTGGCAGCCTGTTCCCTGTAGGCGGACAGAGCCTCGTAATTCCCAATCTCCTCCCTGTACTTGTCAATGATGGGATGCTCCGGAGACAGCACCATATAGGTAGCGCCGAAGAGAGTGTCCGGCCTGGTGGTATAGATCCGAAGTTTTTCCTCTTTTCCTGTGAGAGAAAAGTCCACCTCCGCCCCCTGGGATTTTCCAATCCAGTTTTTCTGGGACACCTTCACCCGCTCAATGTAATCCACTGTGTCAAGTCCCTGGATCAGCTCTTCTGCATACTCCGTGATTTTCAGCATCCACTGGCTCTTAACCTTGCGGACCACCTCCGAACCGCAGCGCTCGCAGACACCTCCCACCACTTCCTCGTTGGCAAGGCCCACCTTGCAGGAGGTGCACCAGTTGATGGGCATCTCCGTCTTGTAAGCCAGACCCGCCTTAAAGAGCTTCAGGAAGATCCACTGAGTCCATTTGTAATAGTCCGGATCGGTGGTGTTCACTTCCCTGTCCCAGTCAAAGGAATAGCCAAGGGCGTGAAGCTGCCCCTTAAACCGCTCCACATTGTTCTTCGTCACAATCCTGGGATGGATGTGGTTCTGAATCGCGTAATTCTCCGTGGGAAGCCCAAAAGCGTCCCATCCCATGGGATACAGCACATTGTACCCCTGCATCCGCCTTTTCCTTGCCACTATGTCCAACGCGGTGTAAGGCCTGGGATGCCCCACATGCAGCCCCTGTCCTGAAGGATAGGGAAATTCAACCAGTGCATAATACTTGGGTTTGGAATAATCGTCAGAGGTCTTAAAAGCCCCCTCCTCATCCCAGACCCCCTGCCATTTTTTCTCCACCTCATGGTGGTTGTAAGGTACTGCCATCTCTTCCACTCCTATTCCCTGCAGACGCAGACAAGCCCTTTCGTCATTTAGAGACGAAAGGGCTTCATTCCGTGGTACCACTCTAATTCACAGATCCGGGACACAGGCTCTGATCCATGCACTTTTCCTATTGATAACGGAATAACCCGCTCCACCCTACCCACTCCGGGGAGCTTCAGGCGAGAACTCCAGGGCCAGTTGGGGATGCCTCGCTGCCGCCTCACACCCTGGGAACTGTCCACGGGCAACTCCTCTCCATGCACAAATCCTCCCGGCGGCTCTCTGAAAGTCCGGTATCCTTAATATTCCCCTTCAGCGTCTGTTCATGGTTCAATTGATTTGATCATTATATCCCTTTTCCAGGACTCTGTCAACGAAAATTTTGATCAATCCTCCCCGGAATTCTCTGCCACCTTGGCCGCCCTTGCCGCAACTTCCTTCTCCTGCACATCAGAGGGCGCCTGCTCATAGCGGACAAACTGGTAAGCATAGTCCCCCCTGCCGCCGGTCATGGAACGCAGATCCGTGCAGTATCCATGAAGGCTGCTCTGAGGAATCTCCGCCTCCACCACCTGCTTTCCACCCGGAAGAGGCGTCATCCCCAGCACGCGTCCCCGTCTCTTGTTCAGATCCCCCATTACATCCCCTGTGTAAGCGTCAGGCACAGTGACCTTGAGGGAAGCGATGGGCTCCAGAAGCACCGGGTGCGCCTCCATAAATCCTTTCTTGAAAGCCTGTATGGTGGCCATCTTGAAAGCCTGCTCGGAGGAGTCCACCGGATGATAGGAGCCGTCATACAGCACCGCTTTCACTCCCACCACCGGGTACGCCGCCATGGGACCTTTCACCACTGATTCCTGCAGGCCCTTTTCCACTGCCGGATAATAGTTTCTGGGCACGGCGCCGCCCACCACCTCCTGCTCGAACACAAAAGCCTGATCCAGATCGTCAGAGGGGCTGAAACGCATTTTCACATGACCATACTGCCCGTGACCCCCTGTCTGCTTCTTATACTTGTACTCCACATCGGACTGCTTCTTAATGGTCTCCCTGTAGGCAACCTTAGGCCTGTCAAGCTCAACTTCCACCTTGTACTCGTTCAGCAGCCTGCTCACCACCACATCCAGATGCTGGTCGCCCATGCCGTACAGCAGCGTCTGCCTGTTCTCTGCGTCGTTCACCGCCTTCAGGGTCAGATCCTCATTGGTGAGCTTCTGCAGGGCCTGGGAAATCTTATCCACATCCGCCTTGTTCCTGGGCTTATAGCGCATGCAGGTATAAGGGGTGGAAAGCTCAAACCGACCGAATTTCAGCGGTGTGGTCTTGGTGGAAAGACTGTCGCCCGTCTTAGCCCCTGTGAGCTTTGCCAGAGCCCCGATATCTCCGGCGTGGAGCTCGGGCACTTCCATGGGCTTGTTCCCCTGCAGCACATAGAGCTTGCCGATCTTCTCCTCCACTTCCCCGTCCACGTTGTAGAGCAGGTCATCCGTCTTCAGAACGCCGGAATTCACCTTGATCAGGGAATACTTGCCGATAAACGGATCCACAAGCGTCTTCCAGATGTAAGCGGACTTGGCCTTGGAGAAATCATAATCCGCATTATAGAGCTCGCTTGTCTTCATATTGATGCCTGCCACCTTGCGGTTCTCAGGGCTGGGCATATATTTAACAATATCATCCAACAGCGTATAGACGCCCTGGCAAAGGATGTTGGAGCCCATGGTCATGGGGAAAATGCTGCAGTCGCACACATTGGTACGCAGCGCCGCCCTGATCTCCGCCTCGGAGAAGGTCTCTCCTCCAAAATACCGCTCCATCATCTCCTCGCTGGTCTCTGCCACAGCCTCCATCAGCGTGTCACGGCACAGCTCCAGATTGGCCTTGTTGTACTCCGGTACCTCGCAGTCAACCACTTCCTTGCCCTGCCAGCGGTGGCCTGTCTCGGACACTACATTCACATAGCCGACAAATTTCTCGCTCTCACGGATGGGCAGGTTGAAGGGAGCCATCTTCTTACCGTAGAGGGAAGTCATGTCCTCCACCACCTGCCGGAAGGAGGCATTGTCCACGTCCATGTTGGAGACATAGACAAATCTGGGCAGCTTGTATTTCTCGCACAGTTCCCACGCCCTCTGGGTTCCCACTTCAATGCCGGATTTGCCGTTTACCACAATGATGGCCGCTCCCGCCGCACTCAGAGCCTCCTCGGCCTCGCCCACGAAATCAAAGTAGCCCGGTGCATCTATCACATTAATCTTGCAGCCTTCCCATTCAATAGGGATCACGGAGGCGCTGATGGAGAATTTGCGTTTCTGTTCTTCTTTGCTGTAGTCGCTTACGGTATTGCCGTCAGGCACCTTGCCCATTCTGGATGTGATGCCGGACAGGTACGCAAATGCTTCCGCCAGACTGGTCTTGCCGCTGCCGCCATGCCCCAGAAGAACCACATTGCGTATCTTGTCAGTTGTGTAGACTTTCATTTGACTTTCCTCCATTTATTATGTAATTTGGGTACTTTTGACACGATAATGACAAACGATTTTCATCCCATGTGACTATTTTACTAGAGAATGCTTCTTTTTACAAGATATTATTGTGAATTCCATAAAATTTGCTTCCTCAAAATTCCCTGGCCGCCGAAAGCGCCATGATCCTGTCTTTCTTCCTGCCTCTTTTCCAAGACATAAAACAAAAAAGCACGAAAGATTACCGTTGATTTTCTGGCTTTAACGTGATAATGTGAAAGGAAATCCTGCTCTCCCAAAAGGCAGGAACTGGTGCCGCGGAAAGCATTACTCCGAAAAGGCCCCAGAATAAGAAGAATCGAGGTATATCATATGTCCGGCATAACCTGTGGTTTTATCGGGCTTGGGCTTATTGGGGGATCCATCGCCCGGGCTTTGAAGCAGTCCCTTCCCCAAGTGCACATTGTGGCCTATGACACGGATCCGGGAACGCTGCGCCTGGCGCAAAAAGAAGGCATTGCCGACAGGACGGCCTCTGCCGTCAGCGAATGTTTCAGGGAATGCGACTATATATTTTTATGCGCACCGGTTCAGGGAAATGACAGCAGTCTGGAGACCGTCCGGCGGTACATGAAACCCGGCTGCCTGCTCACGGACGTGGGCAGCGTCAAAACCCCCATACATGAGGCCGTCCACAGGGCAGGACTGGACAGCTGTTTTGTGGGAGGGCATCCCATGGCGGGCAGCGAACGGACAGGGTTCGCCAATTCCAAAGCGTCCCTTCTGGAAAACGCCTACTACATCCTTACCCCCGCCCCCGGCGTCCCCGGGGAGAAGCTGGAGAGCTTCCGGAAACTGGTGGAAAAAACAGGCGCCATCCCCCTGGTTCTGGACTGTCACAGCCATGACTATGTGACCGCAGCCGTGAGCCATCTGCCCCATGTGGTGGCCGCCTCCCTGGTAAGTCTGGTGGAAGACAGTGACTCCGCTGACGGCATTATGAAGCTGGTGGCCGCAGGAGGCTTTAAGGACATTACCCGCATTGCCTCCTCCTCCGCCCTGATGTGGCAGCAGATCTGCCTGGCCAATGGGCACAATATCTCCTCCCTGCTGTCCGACTACATCACTGCCCTGGAAGCCTTTCGGGATCTGCTGGAAACCCGGAATGAGGAAGGACTCTACCAGGCCTTTGACCGCGCCCGGCTCTACCGCGACTCCTTCATCGGCGCCTCCAGCGGCCCCATCAAGCGATCCTACCGCATCAGCGTGGACATTGCCGACAAATCCGGCGCTCTGGCCAGGATCACCATGCTGCTGGCCACACAGGGCCTGAGCATCAAAAATATCGGCATCACCCACAACAGGGAATCCGAGGACGGTGTTCTGAAAGTGGAATTTTATGACGAAGCCTCCCAGAAGACGGCGGCGCAGGTGCTGGGGGCAGAAGGTTATGAGATTCATGTGAGAACCATCGAATAGTCAGTTTCATATAGTTTCAGACTTACAAGTCTGAAACTATTTACTTTTCCGGATTTTCGAGTATACTATAGATAATATAGATAAAAAACAGGAGGTGCGTCATGGCTGAATTTGTCAATCGACCTGAGTATTTATACTGCACACCGGTTAAATATGCAGTACAACTCGACTGCAGACCGCCAGCCAGGTGCTTTCACGAGTACACCACTGTAAATCCTGGCGGTCTGCAGTATAAATCAGCTCACTCAAAATAGAGATGTAGATCTGGTCAAGATCGTCACCAGTATTCGCAGATACGGAAAATCATCCCTGCTGGATTTGTTCCATCAATACCTGCTCCCTAAAGTCTGCCCTTTTTTCTTCTCTTCCACAGTGCCAGAACACAGAGACAAAAACCCATGCCGCAGACACCGCCGCAGGTGTCAAGCAGCACGTCGGCCACACTGGCATACCGCCCCGGGACAAAATACTGGTGAAACTCGTCGGCAGCGGCGGACAAAAGCACCCAGACCGTCACCAGGATCCGCAGCACCCATCCCTGCCTTATCCACTGGCTCCACAGCAGAAACAGCAGCGCCCCCATACAGGCATACTCCGAAAAATGGGCCATTTTCCTCACCGGATGCTCCAAAAACAGCGCCAGCTCCTCCAGACTGTCGCCCCACCGTCCCCCCCAGATGCAGTTGACAATCTCCGCACCCTTGTAAGAGACCTTCAGGCTCAGAGAACCCGACTGCTCTGCGTCCTGGGCAGAAAAATGAAAGATCGTGTAGTACAGCATGCTCAGAAGCAGAGCTGCCGCACATGTCACCAGAATCCTGCGGGGGAAGTTCCCATCGGAACTCCCCCTCCTGTGTAAAAATATATCTTCCATAGTCCCTGCTTCTAATCTCCCGACACCGTCTGATAAACCTCAATCCGTGTGGAGTCCATCTCCGGCATGCCGATAAAAATAGCCCCATACCCATAGCAGTCCGGCCGCAGCTCAATCCTTACGATCTGCAGAAACGCATGGATCACTTCCTTGGTCCAAATCGTCAGGTAAGCCTCATACACCTCTCCGATCTGCAGAGACTCCTTGCAGTTAAACCCCACTCCCGTCTTCGATATGTCCAGGATATCTATAGTTACTTCGTTTCCATTATTACCGTCCAGTCTTTTCACGACAAGCTTTGAGGTCATATCCGTCCTCTTTGATTTTCTTCTCTCCTGCTGCATAACCTTACCTCTCTTTTGCGGCGGACTTCTATTCCTCCAACCCGCCCTAGGGATAGTATACCATTTTTTGCACTATATCACAAGTCAAAACTCACAAATTCAGCCTGGAACACATCATTTTTATCTGCTTTATGCCATAAAAGCCAAAAATATTGTTGAAAAATCACAAAATCTCTTTCCACACCGAATCACTTTTAAACGCACCAAAAAAAGACCTGCCCAAAGCATGAACGCAACGGACAGGTCCTTAAACCGTCAGATAGAACTTCTCTTCACAAATGTAACATTCTGCATCAAAAGATAAACATGGCATCCCCAAAGCTGAAAAACCGATAGCGCTCTCTCACGGCTTCCTCATAGGCCGCCAGCACTTTTTCCCGCCCTGCCAGAGCGGACACCAGCATCAGAAGGGTGGATTCGGGCAGGTGAAAATTCGTCACCAGCGCGTCCACGGCCCGGAAGCGGTAGCCTGGATAGATAAAGATCTCCGTGCTGCCCCCTCCTGCGTGTACAATACCCTCCTGGTCCGCGGCGCTCTCCAGAGTCCTGCAGCTGGTGGTCCCCACACAGATAATCCGCCCTCCTGCTGCCCTGGCCCGGTTGATCTTTTCGGCCGCCTCCTCAGACACCTGGTAAAATTCCTGGTGCATATGGTGATCCAGCACCCGCTCCTCCTTTACCGGCCGGAAGGTGCCAAGACCTACATGAAGGGTCACGCAGGCCGTCTCCACGCCTTTTGTCCCAATCTCCTCCAGAAGTTCCCTGGTAAAGTGCAGCCCCGCCGTAGGCGCCGCCGCAGAGCCTTCGTGTTTGGCATAGACCGTCTGGTAACGGGAAGGATCCGCCAGACGATGGGTGATATAGGGGGGAAGGGGCATCTCGCCCAGGGCGTCCAGCACTTCCTCAAAGATCCCCTGGTATTCAAATTTCACCAGACGGCAGCCCTCCTGGACTGTCTCCAGAACCTGGGCTCTGAGACGACCGTCCCCGAAGACCAGCCGGGCCCCCGGACGGCACTTCTTCCCCGGCTTCACCAGAGTTTCCCACACATCCCCCTCCTGGCGCTTTAAGAGCAGCACCTCCACATGGCCCCCTGTCTCCTCCCGCTGTCCCAGAAGTCTGGCCGGGATAACTTTGGTGTCGTTGAGCACCAGACAGTCCCCCGGCTGCAGAAACTGCAGAATATCCCGGAACCCATGATGGGACACCTCTCCCCTGGATCTGTCCAGGACCAGGAGCCTGGAGGAAGAACGATCCTCCAGGGGATCCTGGGCAATCAGCTCCTGGGGCAGGTCAAAGAAAAAGTCTGACGTCCGCAGCTCCTCCGCTGCCATCAGAGGCATGCTCCCCTGGCAAATGCCTTGTAGCCGCGGTATGTCTCGTACACATCCGCCTTGCTGGTGGCCTCATAAGGCGCATGCATGTTCAGCACCGCCACGCCGCTGTCGATGACATTCATGCCATAGAGGGCAAGAATGTACGCGATGGTTCCGCCGCCGCCCACATCCACTTTTCCAAGCTCTGCGGTCTGGTACACAATGCCCTCCTTGTCCAGGATTCCCCGCAGATGCGCCATATACTCCGCATTGGCGTCGTTGGAGCCGGACTTGCCCCGGGAGCCGGTGAATTTATTGAACACCATTCCCTTGCCCAGGAAAGCGGCGTTTTTCTTCTCAAAGCAGGAAGCATAGGCAGGGTCAAAGCCTGCGCTCACATCGGAGGAAAGCATGCAGCTGCGGGACAGGCACCTTCTCAATTTCAGCTCGCTGTACTCACCGTTTAAGTTCATCAGCTCCGCCACCGCGTTCTCAAAGAAGCAGGAGCGCATGCCGGTGGCCCCCACAGAGCCCACCTCTTCCTTGTCCACCAGGATGCAGCACAGGGTTCTCTCCGTGTCCTCCACATCCAGCATGGCCTGCATGGACGTAAATGCACACACTCTGTCATCCTGCCCGTAAGCCAGAATCATGCTGCGGTCGAATCCCGCCTCCCTGGCTTTTCCCGCCGGAACTATCTCCAGTTCTGCAGAGAGAAAATCTTCCTCCTCCATGTCGTATGTCTTCTTCAGGATATCCAGAATGCCCGCCTTCACAGCCTCCTTGGCGGCGTCCTTCTTCTCGTCCCCGCCATCCTCCTGGCTGTTCTTGTCAATTACCAGAGGCCTGCTGCCGACAATCAGGTCAAGGGCTTCTCCCTCCACCACTTTCGCGCCTGACTTCTTCAGCTGTTCCTCCGCCAGATGGATCAGCAGATCGGACACGAAGAACACCGGATCATCCTCGCTCTCGCCTACGCTCAGCTCCACCGTGGTGCCGTCCTTTTTCACCACCACTCCGTGAAGAGCCAGAGGCTGTGCCACCCACTGATATTTCTTTACACCGCCGTAATAATGGGTGTCCAGGTATGCCAGGCTGCTGTCCTCATAGAGAGGATTCTGCTTTACGTCGATCCTGGGGCTGTCAATATGAGCTCCCAGAATGTTGATGCCCTCTTCCATGGGCTTCTCTCCCATCTGGAACATCACAATGGACTTATTCATCCACACGCTGTAGACTTTGTCCCCCTTCTTGAGCTTCTCTCCTCCCTGGATCAGGCTCTCCAGTTCCCTGTATCCACGGGCCTCGATGGTATTCACAATGGTGTCAATACACTCCCGCTCCGTCTTGCCGTTGTCCAGGAACTCCCTGTACGCCGTATTGAGTTTTTCCAGCTCTTCCAGCTGTCCCTCATCATAAGTCTCCCAAGTAATCTTTCTTTCCATTTTCTCTTCCTTTCTTTCCATAACTATTATTCCACGAATGGTGCATTTCCGCAACAGTCTTTTCACTTTCTCACTGCCGCAGCTCAATGCCCATCTGCTCCAGGCCATTTAAAATCTTCTTCATGACAGCGTTCACATCCCCCTCTTCCAGGGTTCTGTCCTGAGCCCGGAAGGTAACAGAGTAGGCCATTGACTTAAATCCCTGTCTGATCTGAGCCCCTTCATAGATATCAAACAGCCTGCAGGACTCCAGCAGCTTTCCGCCCCTCTGAAGAATCACCTGCTCAATGTCCCCCGCCAGAATATTTCCAGGCACCACCATGCTGATGTCCCGGCTCACCGCAGGGTACTTGGCAATACCACGGTACTTCCGGTCAAAGGTGGTGAAAGGAACCAGGGCGGGCAGATCCAGCACTGCCACATAGGCCTTCTCCCCGATGCCGTAGCCGTCCATAACTTCCGGATGGACTTCCCCCAGATACCCCACCGGGCAGTCGTTATAACGAATCAAAGCCTGGCGGCCCGGGTGCAGGAAGCTTTTCCCTGCCTGAGGATCATAGACCGCCCTGGCGCTCATGCCCGCAGCGGCAAAAAATTCTTCCACAACCCCCTTCATGGTATAGAAATCGCCCTCCCCGTAGAATCCCAGGGTAAACTGCATTCTCTCATCCGGCAGCTCTGTCAGGGGCAGCTCCCCGGGCAGATACACATTCCCCAGCTCATACAGACGCACGTTCTTGTTTCGGCGGCTGTAGTTCAGCCCAAGACTTGTGAGCATGCCGTTGAGGGTGGTGGTTCTCATAACCGAGTAGTCCTCCCCCAGAGGATTGGTGATATTTACCGTCCGGCGCAGCCCGTCCTCCCCCTCCAGAAGCAGTCTGTCGAACACCTTGGGACTCTCGAAGGAAAAGCTCATGGCCTGGGAAAATCCACAGTGTTCCGCAATGTCCCCGGCCAGACGCTCCAGGCGCAGCTTATAGGAAATCTTTCCGGGCATGGTCTCCCCTGCGGGAAGGGTGGTGGGAATCCTGTCATAGCCGTAGAATCTGGCCACCTCCTCCGCAATGTCCGCGTCGCAGTTTAAATCCTGGCGGAAATAGGGAATTTCCAGCAGAGTCTCCCCCTGCTGCCCTTCCCGGACTGCGATCTCCAGACGCTCCAGCATCTCAAGCATATCCTCCGGGGAGATCTCCGTCCCCAGAAGGTTGTTGTATTTTTCAGGCCGGAAAGGAAGCGCCTTCCTCTCCCCCATGGGAGCGGCCACGTCCACCATGCCCCCCACGGCCTGGCCGCAGCCCAGCTCTTCAATGAGCTGGCAGGCTCTGTTCACAGCTTCCTCCGCATTATGAGGCTCCAGGCCCTTCTCGAACTTGCCGGAAGAGTCCGTCCGAAGTCCCAGCCTCTTGGCCGAGCGCCGGATACTGGGCCCGTGGAAAGTGGCGGCCTCAAACAGCACCGTATGCACCTGATCCGTGATCTTGGAGTTCTCCCCGCCCATAATGCCGGCGATGCCCACAGGCTTCTCCCCGTCGCAGATCATCAGCACATCCCCGTCCATACGGCGCATCTGCCCGTCCAGAGTCTGGAATTCCTCCCCCTCCTGCGCCCGGCGCACCACAATCCTGTGCCCGGCGATGGCGTCCAGGTCAAAGGCATGCATGGGCTGGCCGTACTCCTCCATGACATAGTTGGTGATATCCACCAGGTTGTTGATGGGCCGGATGCCGCTGGCGGCAAGCCTTCTGCGCATCCACTCAGGGGAAGGGCCAATCTTAATGTCTTTGCAGACCCTGGCACAGTACCTGGGGCAGAGCGCCGGATCCTGCACTTCCACGCTCACATAGTCGTGCACATCCTCCTGGTTTCCCACAGCTTTTACCTCAGGGGGCGCAAAGGGCTTCCGGAAAGTTGCCGCCGCCTCCCTGGCCAGGCCCAGCACACTGTAGCAGTCCACCCTGTTGCTGGTGATCTCATACTCGAACACCGTGTCGTGAAGCCCCAGCAGCTCCACCGCGTCCGCCCCCACGGGAACATCCTCCCCGAAAATGTAGATTCCCTCCTGGGGAGCCTCCGGGTACATGTTTCTGTCCGAGCCCAGCTCTTCAATGGAGCACATCATGCCGTTGGAGGGAACCCCCCTGAGCTTTCCGGCCTTAATCTTAATGCCATCCTGGGGCAGGGGGCCTCCGTCATGACCTCCCGCCACCTTTCCCCCGTCCAAAACCACGGGCACCTTGCAGCCCACAGTCACATTCTGCGCGCCTGTGACAATCTGAATGGTCTCCCCGCCAATGTCCACCTGGCACACAATGAGCTTATCCGCGTCCGGATGCCTCTCGATGGAGAGGACCTGGCCCACCAGGATCTTCTCCAGGTTCCTGTCCCTGCGCTCATAGCCTTCCACCTTGGTACCTGACAGGGTCATTGCGTCACAGTATTCCTGGTCCGTGCATTCCAGTTCCGGCACATAGGCCTTGATCCATGATAATGCTGTATTCATATCTGTGATTCCTTTCTCCCAATTTATGGTGATAGGTAAGCCTACTGTTTCCAACGTTTCCGGCTTTTCCCCCACCC
>CAJUNZ010000014.1 GCA_910587755.1 uncultured Acetatifactor sp.
CCTTGAAGATATAAGGTTTGTAATAAAAAACATAGAGGTAGATTTGACACTACCGCTTGGCTTTTGGAGGAACATATAATGAGAAAACCCCCAATATTTATTTTTGATTTAGACGGCACTTTGTTAAGAAATGATAAAACCTTATCTGAATATACATTAGAAATATTATGCAAATGTAAAAAATACGGGTATTTAATCGGCATTTCAACATCAAGGGGCGAACAAAATTGTTTGGGCTTTTTAAGAAAAATGAAGCCAGATATTCTTATTTCCAGCGGAGGGGCATTGGTACGGGTAAACGAAAAAATTATCTGTTCTTCTTCCTTTTCGGCAATAGAGACGAAAAACTTTATAGAATCAGCAAGAAAAATATGCGGTATGGATTGTGAAATTACGGTTGACACATTAGAGGCACATTATTGGAATTATAAAACCGATCCAAAAGAGCAGGATAAAAGCTGGGGAGACAGTATATATACGGACTTTGCAGACTTTAAGCACGAAGCTTTGAAGATATGTGTTGAGATACGCCATCCTAACTTGGCACAGAAATTGTGTGAACATTACTCAGAGCTTGACAGCCAGCATTTTTCGGATGGCGACTGGTATAAATTTACGAAAAGCGGGATTACAAAGGAAAAGGCAATATTAGCAGTATGTGAAGCATGTCATGCAGATGTATCGGAAATTGTTGCTTTTGGAGATGATTATGCAGATATGGGTATGTTAAAGCTATGCGGCATTGGTGTTGCAATGGATAATGCGGTACAAGAGGTCAAAGACATTGCTGATGATATCACACTTTCAAATGAAGAGGATGGAGTAGCTGTTTATTTAGAAAAATGGATAGTTTGAGGAAAATTGCAAAAACAGAAAAATGCGACGTATACATAGTGACGATTGCTGCATTGCTGTATGATAATCCTATGCTAGAAGTGATAACTGATGAAAAGTTCAAAAAAAAGGGGACTGGCAGCACAGCGCTTAGATTACGCAAAAGAGATTGCCATAAAAGAAAACTGCTGTAAAATGATGTTGCTCACAGGCTCTAAGAAAAAAGTACATTGGGGTTTTTACTGAAAGCCAGGCAAGGGGACGGTTGACTGACTGTCCGGTGCGGAAAGGGGAGGAGTCTGATGAAGAGGGTTTTGGTGGTGGACGATGAAAGGGATATCAGGCTGTTGTTAAAGGAAACCCTTGCTATGGAGGGATATGAGACCGATTTGGCGGCGGACGGCGCGGAGGCGGTACGGCTGCTGGAAAACGGGCCGGATTTAATCCTGCTGGATATATGTCTGCCGGATATGGACGGATACCAGGTGTGCCGGGACATACGCTCCCGCACAGACGCGCCGATTGTCTTTTTGTCCGCCAGGGTGGAAGAGGCGGACCGTATTATGGGCCTGAAAGTAGGCGGGGACGATTATATCATGAAACCTTTCAGTATGGACGAGCTGCTGGCCAGGATCGAGGCCCATTTCAGGCGGGAGGAGAGGGCTGCGGGAAGGGAACTGCGGGAAGGGATATTGCAGGTGGACTTTGCCGGACGAAGGATATTGGTGGAAGGGCGGGACGCGGGACTGACCCGGACGGAGTATGACATAGCGGAGCTTTTGTTCACCCATAAAGGGAATGTTTTCGACAGGGAGCGGATATATGAGCGGGTAAGGGGCTATGAAAGGGAGGCGGACGCCGCAATCGTCACGGAGCATATACGCCGCATCCGCAGGAAGCTGGAAAACACGCAGGGGCAGGAATATATTGAGACGGTATGGGGGGTGGGATATCGATGGATTGGTTAGAGAAAATGGCGGGAGAGCTGACAGGGCGTATGAAAGATGCCTCTCTGGCCAAGAGCCTCTTCTATTATATGGCCGGGGGTTGTGTGGCGGGGCTGATTGTCTGGATTTTTGCCAGGAATTTGGGCGGAATCTGGTATAGGGTGCTTGCTGGGGAGTCTATTGCCGACTGGAGCCAGCGGCAAAGCAGCCAGGTATATGCCAGAAGGGATATCACAAGTCTGCTTTGGCTGATATACTGGTCCGGCCAGTATATTTTTGTGCCGGCCGCCTGTATGGCTGCCGGATGGGGATTCCTGCACAGAAAGCTCTATCCGGCTCTGGATGTGGTGAGGAACGGCTTGAATTATATGGCATTAGGGGATTACGGGCGTGAAACGGCATATTTTGCCGGGGACGAGATGGGAATGCTCTGCCGTGACCTGGAACGGCTCCGCAGGCGGCTGGCGGAGGAAAAGAGAGATAAATGGGCAGACGAAGAAATTCAGCGCAGGATTAACGCGGCGTTCGCCCATGATATCCGCACGCCTTTGACGGTTATCTCAGGATGTACGGAGTTCCTGCAGCATTATGTGCCCAAGGGCAGGGTGTCCCGGGAGGAAATACTCCAAAAGCTTTCCGTCATGCGTCATCAGGAAGAGCGGCTGTTACGCCATTGTGCCACCATGACAAAGATTTTCCGGGAGGAGGCCAGAGAAGTCTCGGGAAGATGGATTTCGGGAGGGGGATTTACGGAGGGACTGGCCGCGGAAGCCAGGGAACTGGCGGCCCGGAAGGGGATGACCTGTAAGGTGTCGGTCCGGAACATCTACACAGAGATGTTCGCGGACGCAGGACTGATAGAAGAGGTTTTTGACAACCTGGTTTCCAACGCTCTCCGCTATGGGGTGGAAGGCATTGAGGTGGAGATGCGCTGTGAGGAGAGAATGTTTGTGATATATGTGGCTGACGACGGGAGAGGCTTTTCGGACAGGGCGCTGCGCCATGCCACGGAGCCTTATTTTAGTGAGGACAAGGAGGACGGGGAACACTGCGGAATCGGTCTCTCCGTCTGCCGGATGCTCTGCGAGAAACATGGCGGCGGCCTGAGGCTGGTCAACAGCATTGGGGGAGGGGCGATTGCTTCCGCGGAATTTCTGGTGGCCGAACGTTACGGTGGGCGGATTACACGGCTTCCAGGCGTCCGCATGCCGGTGGAATGATGATTCAGCAAAGGCTTGGAATTGCTTAAGGGTTTATTTAGGAAACGTAGGGTTTTTGTAGATATTTTTCCACTATACTTTCGGATGTAGAAAGTGTGGGAAGAATTTCTGAATCTCACACTCGGATTGTCAGGGAAGTTTGGAAGTAAAGGGAGAAAGGAAAATGCTATGGCGGCACAGATTCAGATTCATAACCTATCAAAGTCCTTTGGAAAAAAGCAGGCGCTGCGGCAGGTGGACCTGACCATAGGGGAGGGTATGTTCGGCCTGCTGGGGCCCAACGGGGCCGGTAAAACCACATTCATGAAAATCCTTACCACTTTGCTGCGGAAGTCGGAAGGAGAGGTGGTAATATGCGGCGTGCCTGTGGAGCGCGCCACGGAAGTACGAAGGATGACCGGCTATCTGCCCCAGGATTTTTCCATGTACGGAAATATGTCCGCACAGGAGGCGCTGGACTATCTGGCGGCGCTTTCCGGCATGTCCAGGGCTCAGCGCAGGGAGAAGGTGCCTGAGATGCTGGAAAAGGTCAATCTGCTGGAACAGAAATCCACCCGGGTGAAGGCCATGTCGGGAGGGATGAAGCGCCGGCTGGGCATTGCGCAGGCTATCATACACGACCCCAGGGTGATTATCGTGGATGAGCCGACAGCGGGCCTGGATCCGGAGGAGCGGGTGCGTTTCCGCAACCTGCTGTGCGAGATCGCCAGGGACCGCATCGTGCTGCTTTCCACCCATATCGTGGGCGATATTGAGGCCACCTGTGAGAATATCGCGGTCTTGAACAAGGGGGAGGTGATTTTCCGGGGGACGGTGGGGGAGCTTCTTCGCTCGGTGGAGGGGAAGGTGTACACCGTGGAAGTTTCCGCCCGGGAACTGGAAGCAGTGAAGCAGCGGTATCTTGTTACGGGCATCTTGAATACAGGAAGCACAGCCAATGTGAAAATCATCTCCCAGGAGCCGCCTTTCGCCGGGGCGAAGCTTTGCGATGCGGATGTGGAGGACGCCTATATGCACCTGATGCATGGAAAAACCAGTTAAGCGCGCCACGGGATTTGGAACGGGCAGAGAAAAGGGCGGGTGAGGAATAGGACGGGGCAGGGAAACCGTAAATCATAGAAAGGATATGGTTCAAGATGATTGGGACTTTGTTTGTAAAGGAATGCAGGCAGATATTGAAAAGCCTGGTTTATTATATATATCTGGTGATTTTCGTGGTGTTTATCACCAGCCAGATGAGTGGGACGGAGTGGATAGACGAGTTGGATGAGCCACAGCCGGGACAGCAGAATTATGGGTATGGGCTTTCCGACTCGGAGAGCGTTCTCATGGAGACGGGCCTGGAGAAGCTTTTTGAGGAAGTCAGGGGCAGAAGTTTTTTGACATATCCCTTCGGTTTTGCGAAGGATGTGGTGCCGGACAACAGCGAACTGGAGGAGATTACCGAGATTCTGGAATACTGCACCGGTACGGACATGATGGGGTTGGAGGAGGCTTATACCGCATACTGGATGGGAGTTGAGGGGGAGATGGTGGATTATGAGACATATATGCGCCATTTGGAGGGCTGGCATATCCCGGTCAGGGAAGGGCTTTCCTACGATGAGTTTCTGGCTGGTATGGAGCAGGTGTCTCAGATTGTGGGCAAGGGGAGCATGTATGACGGCAGATATGCGCATTATGCCAAGGAACCCTTAAGCTATGAGGACGCAATGCAAAGCTATAGGGAATTGTGCGAAAAGGACGGGGTGACGGGGGCGCAGATGCGTCTGTTCTGCGATTATGCGGGTATCATCGTGGCGTTCCTTCCGATTTTCGTCGGGGTCGCCTCCTGCCTGCGCGACAGGCGCGCCAAGGCGGACGAGGTCATTTACTCCAAGGCGGTATCCGGTTTCACGCTGATGGCAAGCCGTTATGCCGCTAATGTGGTGATGGTGTTCGTTCCTGTGGTAATCTGGGCCTTTCTGGCACAGATGCCCTGTGTCTATGAGGCGGCCTCCCGGGGCATCGCCGCGGACGGATTTGCCTTTCTCAAATACAGTGTCATATGGCTGCTTCCGGTCATTATGGTCGTACTCTCGGCTTCTTTCCTGATAACGGAAGCCACGGACACCATTCTGGCGATACCGATCCTGTTCGCAGGGGGAATCGCCTCCCTGTTTTCGGCATCTATCCTTACCGGTGATTTCGGCTGGAAGCTGATAGCGCGCTGGAATGAATTTGGGGGGTACGGCCGATTTGCCCAGGAAGCGGGCCAGTTGTACCTGAACAGGGGTCTGTATGTGATTTTGGCGGCGGCGGGTATCTTTCTGACTGTGCCGGTATATGGGAAGAAGAGGGAAGGGGGTTCCGGGCCAAATGGAAAAATACAAAAAAACCGTGGGTAGTTTTCTGCGTTATCAGTACCTGCCCCATCTGGCAGCCGCCGTAGTGTTCCAAATCGGGGCAGGGGCGATTCTGAGTTTTCGCAACCTGGATGCCCAGGGTGCGGCCAAGGTTATGGAGATGTATGCCTGCCTGTGCGGAATTATACTGCTGATTCCGGTCTTTGTGCCGGAATCAGACAGGGCTGTCTGGCAGTTGGAGCAGTCCAAGATGACTCCCATGTGGAAGCTGTACCTGGGGCGTGTGGCGGTGGCGACGTTGCTTGTGGCGGTGGTGGCAGGCATATTTATTCTGCGTCTGTGGGCTGGGGGCTCTCTTTTTTCGGTTTGGGTATTGTGGCGGGGGACCTTTAGCGAGTCATTGTTCCTGGGGGCGATCGGGTTTTTCGTCTGCGCAGTGACCAACCAGGTGGTTTTGGGATATATGGTGTCCGTGGCGTACTATGTGGCGAATATCGGCGCCGCGGACCGTCTGGGGAAATTTGGGCTGTACCCGATCCTGCGGGGAGATACCGCCACATGGCCCTGGCTGCTGGGGGCGGCGCTCCTGCTGCTGGGGGCAGGGATTTGGCTGCGGGAGAGGAAGCGCTGAGCGGAGGCTCCCTGCCCATTTTTCCAGATATATTCATAGTCCCAAAGGGGTATTATACTGCAGACCGCCAGGATTTACAGTGGTGTACTCGTGAAAGCACCTGGCTGGCGGTCTGCAGCCGCAAAAACACTCCGATCATCTTAAATTTCCTTGCTGAATTGTTATGAGAATCCACACAAAACGCATAGAAAATGCGTTTTGGAGCCTTCACTGCGGCGGCCCCGGCCGGACAGGGCTGGACGTTTTTGACAAGATTGGGTATAATAAGCGGAGGAAAAAAGAGCGAAAGGATACAGGAACATGACAGACGTGATCATTGTGGGAGCGGGCGTGACAGGATGCGCCATAGCCAGAGAACTTTCCAGGTACAGCTGCAGCGTGCTTGTTCTGGAGCGGGCCTGGGACGTGTGCGAGGGAACCTCCAAGGCCAACAGCGGCATTGTCCATGCCGGATTCGACGCTGTGCCCGGCAGCTGGAAAGCCCGGCTGAACCTGGAGGGCAGCAGGAAGATGGAAGCTCTTTCTAAAGAGCTGGATTTCCCCTACAGAAGGAACGGTTCTCTGGTGCTGTGCTTTTGCCAGGAGGACCGGCAGGCCCTGACCAGGCTCTATGAACAGGGCCTGCGTAACGGAGTGGAAGGCCTTGAGATCCTGGAAGGAGAGGAAGTGCGGAAGCTGGAGCCCAATGTATCCGAGAAAGTGGTGGCTGCACTGCACGCTCCCTCCGGCGCCATTGTCTGCCCCTTTGGCCTTACCATTGCCCTTGCGGAGAACGCCGTGGAAAACGGTGTGGAGTTCCGCCTGGGCACAGAGGTGGAAAAGATTGAACCGGTGGAGGGAGGCTACCGCCTGACCACCGCCAACGGTGTGTACGAGGCAAAAGCCCTGGTGAACGCCGCCGGGGTGTATGCAGATATTTTCCACAATATGGTCAGCGGCCGTCCCATCCGCATTACCCCCAGAAAGGGAGAATACTGCCTTATGGACAGGAAAGCAGGAGCCTGCGTGGGACATACCCTTTTCCAGATGCCTACTGCCCTGGGCAAGGGGGTTCTGGTGACGCCCACCGTCCACGGCAACCTCCTCACAGGGCCCACGGCGGCGGATGTGGAGGACCGGGAGTCCCTGGGCACCACAAGGGAGGGGCTGGACGAGCTTCTGGGGCGCGCCGCCCTGAGCGTGAAAAATCTTCCCGTCAGGCAGGTGATCACTTCTTTCGCCGGACTGCGCGCCCACGAAGGGGGAGGAGACTTTATCCTGGGACAGCCGGAGGACGCCCCAGGCTTTTTTGACGCTGCGGGGATGGAGTCCCCCGGTCTTTCCTGCGCCCCGGCGGTGGGAAGCTACCTGGCGGAGGAAGTGGGAAAATATTTATCTCTGGAGAAAAAAGCCAATTTTAAGGCTGTCAGAAAAGGGATTCCCTCCATGGGGGCGGCTTCCCCGGAAGAGCGGCGCAGGCTGGCGGCGGAGAATCCTCTCTATGCCAAGGTGGTGTGCCGCTGTGAGATGGTCACGGAAGGAGAGATTGTGGACGCCATCCGCCGCCCTCTGGGAGCGTCCACCCTGGACGGCGTGAAACGCCGCACCAGAGCGGGTATGGGCAGATGCCAGGCAGGGTTCTGCACCCCCAGAGTCGTAGAGATCCTGGCCAGGGAGCTGGGACAGGATCCGGGGCAAATCACCAAACGGGGGCCGGGGTCGGAATTGCTGTCAGGCCATCACAAGGACGGACTGTGTGTACAGGTTTCAGGAGACAGGAGAGACGTATGAAAAAAGATCTTGTGGTCATAGGAGGAGGCCCCGCAGGGCTTGCCGCGGCGGTGGCGGCCAGGGAGGCCGGGGTGGAGGATCTGCTGATTCTGGAGAGGGATACCAGACTGGGGGGAATACTGAACCAGTGCATTCACAACGGTTTCGGACTGCACACCTTTGGGGAGGAGCTCACCGGGCCGGAGTATGCGGCAAGGTATGTGGAGAAGGCAAAGGCTCTGGGAATCCCCTGCAGTCTGGACACCATGGTGGCGGAGCTGTCAGCAATCCCCTGCGCCGGGCCCGGGGAGGCCAAAGTGGCGGTGACGGCTCTCAACCGGCAGGAGGGACTGTTTGCCATTGAGGCCCGGGCGGTGGTGCTGGCCATGGGCTGCAGGGAGCGTCCCAGAGGGGCGCTGAACATTCCCGGCAGCCGTCCTGGGGGAATCTACTCCGCAGGCACAGCTCAGCGGTTTGTGAATATTGAGGGTCGGATGCCCGGCAGGCAGGCGGTGATTCTGGGATCCGGCGACATTGGACTGATTATGGCAAGACGCCTGACGCTGGAGGGGGCCAGGGTAAAACTTGTGGCGGAGCTGATGCCCTACTCGGGAGGTCTGAAGAGAAACATTGTCCAATGTCTGGAGGACTTCGGGATACCCTTAAGACTTTCCACAACCGTGGTGGAGGTCAGGGGCCGGGACCGGGTGGAAGCCGTGGTGGTGGCCCGGGTGGACCAGCGGGGGAAGCCCATTCCCGGCACGGAGGAGGAGATCCCCTGTGACACCCTGCTTCTGTCCTGCGGCCTGATCCCTGAGAACGAGCTTTCGGAGAGCCTGGGAGCCGCCATAAATCCGGCCACCGGAGGGCCACTGGTGGATGAGAGCCTGGAGACAAACCAGGCGGGAGTCTTCGCCTGCGGCAATGTGCTGCATGTGCATGATCTGGTGGATTATGTGTCGGAGGAGGCGGCCCAGGCGGGTAGAAGGGCGGCGGCCTGGCTCCAGGGAGGACTTCCCCGGGCGGGGAGGAGGATTGCCGTCTGTGCCGGCCCGGGAGTCCGGTATACGGTGCCCGCCTTTGTGGATCCTGCCAGGATGGAAGAGCGGCAGGCGGTGCGTTTCCGGGTGGACAATGTGTACCGGGAGGGGGTTCTGGAGGTGGCTTTTGACGGCAGAGTGGTGGAAAGACGCAGAAAGAAAGTGATGGCCCCAGGGGAGATGGAGCAGATTTTCCTGAAGAAAGCCCATCTGGAGCAGGTCCGGGAACTGGGCAGCGTGCAGATATCCGTCTGCCCAAACTGACGCATGGAGGGAAATAAGTTGGAAGAAGTGCAGAGAAAGGAACTGGTGTGCATTGGCTGTCCCCTGGGATGCGCTGTCACCGTGGAGTTATCCGGGGGACAGGTGGGGAAGATCACGGGAAACACCTGCCCCAGAGGGGCGGAATATGCCAGAAAGGAGCTCACGGATCCCAGGCGCATTGTCACCAGTGTGGTGCAGGTGGAAGGGGGAGAGCTGGCGGTGGTGCCGGTGAAAACCCTCGCCCAGATTCCCAGGGCAAAGGTCATGGACTGCGTGGGCGTCCTGAAGGGGATCCGGCTTCAGGCCCCTGTCCACAGGGGGGATGTGGTGGTGGAAAATGTGTGCGGCACCGGGGTGGATGTGGCGGCCACAGGGGAGGTGGAAAGGGCCCGGTAACAGTTCAGCGCCCTGTCTAGAGGGGGATCTTCCTGTTTTTGCCACGAAACTGTTGAGATTGTCGGCAAGATATAGTAGAATAACAAAAGGCCCCCGGGGATTTATGGCGGGGGTCTGCAGGGAGACGCAGCCTGGAGGAACAATTAACTGCTTTTTGGTGTAAAATACTGGAAAGCGGACAAACTTATCTCTGTGAAGGCATGTTTTGCAGCGCGGCGTTTCGCGCGGGGAGATCAATTGGCCCGTCTTGGGCGGGCGGATGGGAGAAATTATGAAAAATGTCATTGTGAAGAAACTGTTGGTATTGGTGACGGCGGGAACCCTGGCTTTTGGAATGGCGGCCTGCGGCCAGGACGGGGAGGGCAGCAGCCAGAGCTCGGATACATCGGAAAGCTCTACCCAGGAGTCGGATGCAGCGCAGGATTCCGGCAGCGCCTCCGATGAGCAGGGAGGAGAAGACAGCTCGGAAAGCACTTCCGAAGACCTGGGCGGGGAGGAGAGCACGGCTCCCACAGAGGATCAGCAGGGCGGCTGGAGCCAGGAGATGGAAGACCTTAAGAGCGCCGTGGTGGAAGCTCTGGGGGAGAACTACTGGCCCAATATGCCTCTGGACGCAGAGATTCTGGAAGCTACATTCGGCGTCACCTCGGAGATGTATGATGATTTTATGGGAGAGATGCCCATGATCAGCAACAATGTGGACACCCTTCTGATCATCAAGGCAAAGGAAGGCCAGGTGGACGCAGTGGAGGAGGCTCTTACCTCTTACCGTGATGCAAGGCTGGAAAACCTGATGGAGTATCCCATGAATGTGGGAAAAGTACAGGCCTGCCGTATTGAGAAGGTGGGAAATTATGTGCTCTATGTGCTCCTTGGCGGAGACACCATGACGGTTATGGACGAAGAGGGGGACGAGGCTGTGCTGTCCTACTGTATGGAGGTCAATGACCAGGTGATTGAGATCATCAGCCAGAAACTGGAGCAGTAAAAATTTAGGAGAACGCTTTCATGGTATTCAGCAGTGTATTGTTCCTTTTTCGGTTTTTTCCTGCGTTCTTTATCTTGTATTATCTGGTCCCCGGGAGGATGAAAAATTTCATCCTCTTTCTGGGGAGCTTGTTTTTTTATGCCTGGGGAGAGCCGGTCTATGTGCTGTTGATGCTCTTCTCCACCCTGGTGGATTACGGCCACGGCCGTCTGCTGGAACGGCTCCAGGGGCGCAGGGGGGCAGGGCTGGTTCTGCTGTCCTCGGTGGTGGTGAATCTGGGGGTGCTGGGTTTTTTTAAATATGCGGATTTTCTCATAGGAACCGTAAACGCCCTGGCGGGCACTTCCCTGCCCCTCTTTCACCTTCCTCTGCCCATAGGAATCTCGTTCTATACCTTTCAGACCATGTCCTACACTATTGACGTGTACCGGGGGGAAGCCCGGGTGCAGAAGAATCTGCTGGACTTCGGGGTGTATGTGGCAATGTTCCCCCAGCTGATCGCAGGGCCCATTGTTAAGTACCGGGATGTGGAAGAATGCCTCCACAATCGCAGGAGCGGGGTGCTGGAGATCAGTCAGGGGTTAAAACGGTTCTGTGCGGGTCTGGCCAAGAAGGTTCTGCTGGCCAACAACCTTGGGGAGCTTTGGTCCCTGATCCAGAAGCAGGATCTGGGCCAGATGAGCGCCCTGACGGCATGGGTGGGCATTGTGGCCTTTGCCTTCCAGATTTATTTTGATTTTTCCGGCTATTCCGACATGGCCCTGGGCCTGGGGAAAATGATGGGATTCAGTTTTCCGGAGAACTTTAACTACCCCTATATCTCCGCCTCCATAACGGAGTTCTGGCGCAGATGGCATATCTCACTGGGGAGCTGGTTCAGAGAATATGTGTACATTCCCCTGGGGGGAAACCGCAAAGGGCTTCCCAGGCAGCTTCTGAATATTCTGGCGGTGTGGCTGCTGACAGGAATCTGGCATGGGGCGGGATGGAATTTTCTGTTCTGGGGGCTTTTGTTCGCCGTTGCTCTGATGCTGGAGAAGCTGTTTCTTGGAAAGGTCCTCTCCTGGCTGCCCCGTCCTGTGGGCATGGTTTACACTGCCTTGGTGGTATTGCTTGGGTGGGTGCTGTTCTCTCTGGAGACGCCCTCCCAGATTTCCGGTTTCCTTCAGGCGATGGCAGGGGCCGCAGGGGGGCTGGCCGATGAGAGGGGACTTTATCTGGGACGGCAGTATCTCTGTCTTTTTGTGGTGGCGGCAGTGGGCTCCACCCCTATTCCCCAGGAGATTGCCGCCCGTCTGAAGGCTTCCCGGACAGGGCTGGGGATGGCGCTGTACCGCCTGGGGGAGAAAGTGATTCCCGGGGCATTGCTGATACTGTCCATTGCGGGGATTGTGGACGCGTCCTACAATCCGTTTCTTTATTTTCGGTTTTAAGGGGCGGGCTTCGTTTCCTGGCAGGAGGGTGAAGGCATGAATGAGAAGAGAAGTGCGTTTTTTTCGGTGTTTATCATAGCGGCGGTGATCTTAAGCTTTACCGCGGCGGATCTGGTGCAGGAGGACAGGCTGTATTCTGAGGCGGAGAACAGGGTGCTGGCCTCCCGCCCCAAGCTGACAGTGGAGTCCCTTTTCAGCGGGGATTTTACCAAGGAGTATGAGACATATGTGACGGACCAGTTTGTGGGCAGGGACAAGTGGATCCTGGTGAAGACCTACACGGATCTGGCACTGCAGAAAAAGGAAGTGGGCGGCGTCTACCTGGGGGCTCAGGGCTACCTGATTGAACAGCATCTGCCCGAGAATTACACCGCCCAACAGGTGGAAGAAAAACTTCAGCTTCTGGAAAAATTTGTGGAGAAGTGGGACGCCAGGGTGATGCTGGTGCCCACGGCGGACAATATCCTGGAGGAGAAGATGCCGGCCCATGCGCCCCGGGTGGATGAGAAGGCGCTGCTTTCCCAGGTGGAGAACCGCATTGGGGCCCACAGCTGCATTGACGTGTATTCTGTACTTATGGAGCATGCGGATCAGGAGATCTACTACCATACGGACCACCACTGGACCAGTCTGGGAGCGTATTACGGCTACCTGGCCTGGGCAGAGGCTCAAGGGTTTCAGCCGGCATTTAGCCCGGAGGATATGGAAACAGTGGCGGAGGGCTTCCGGGGGACTTTGTACGCCAAGGCAAAACTCAGTCCCAGGACGGACACCATCCATTATTTCCCCAGGACCATGGAGCACATCAGGAAAGTGACCTACGACCTGAAAAAAACCTCGGACACCTGTTATGAGTGGTCCCATCTGGACACCAGGAACAAATATGCGTTTTTCCTGGACGACAACCATGCACTGGTGGAGATTGACACAGGCAGCCAGGAAGGGGGGACGCTTTTTGTGGTCAAAGACTCCTATGCCAACTGTCTTGTGCCCTTGCTGGCGGCTCACTATGAGAAGATCTATGTGATGGATCTGCGGTATTTTAACGGCAGGCTGTTTACGTTTATGGAGAGCTGCCTTCCGGAAGAGGGGGAGATGGATGTGCTTCTGCTGTACAACTGCATCCATTTTCTGGAAGAGTTTAAATATGTGCAGTGACCGGAATGTGTGCATCACCTGGAAAAGTTATGCGCAGTCAGGGAAGATTATGTATTATGTATGATCTGTGAAAAATATGCATGAAGTGAGAAAAAAGCGTGACCTGCAAGAATATGCAGGGGGGAGAATAGAATGAAGGCAGTGGTATTTGACATGGACGGAGTGCTCTTTGACACGGAGGTGCTCTGCATGAAAAGCTGGGTGACGGCGGCCCGTGAGTGGGGGCTGCCGGGGATGGAGGAAGTTTTCCCCCAGTGCATCGGTCTGAACGCAAATGACAGCAGGCGTATTGTGCTGGGGGCATACGGGGAGGATTTCGACTATCCCCGCTTCCGCCAGGAGACAGCGGACTGGTTTAAGGCATACGTGGAGAAAAAGGGCCTTCCCATAAAATCCGGGGCGGGGGAGATCCTGGAATGGCTCAATTCTTCCGGGTATGCGGTGGGGCTTGCCTCCTCCACCAGGGAGGAAGCGGTCCGGAGCCATCTGGAGCGGTCCGGCTTCGGGAAGTATTTTTCCGTGGTGGTAACAGGGAATATGGTGGAGCACTCCAAACCCCTGCCGGATATCTATCTGCTGGCCTGCCGCAGGCTTGGGGTGGATCCCGCCGGAACTTACGCTGTGGAGGATTCTCCCAACGGAATCCGCTCTGCCCACAGGGCGGGCATGTGCCCCCTGATGGTGCCGGACATGATACCGCCGGACGAGGAGATGCGCAGGCTCAGCGCCCGTATTTTCAGCAGTCTGCAGGAGGTGCAGACATATCTGCAGGAGGTGGAGCAGTGACGGATCTGGGAATTCCGGCCAGTACTATTGAGGTGCTGCGCAGGCATCAATTTACCATTCAGAAAAAATACGGGCAGAATTTTCTGATCGACAAAAATGTCCTGGAAAAGATCCTGCGGGCTGCGGAGATTACCCGGGAGGACTGCGTGCTGGAGATAGGGCCGGGCATCGGAACCCTGACCCAGTGTCTGGCCCGAAAGGCGGGAAAAGTGATCGCGGTGGAGATTGACAGGAACCTGATCCCCATCCTGGAGGAGACTCTGGCCGACTGTCCCAATATAACCCTGGTCCAGGGAGACATTTTGAAGGTGGATGTGGCGGAGCTGCTCCATAGGGAAAGCGGGGGCAGGTCTGTGAAAGTGGCGGCGAATCTTCCTTATTACATAACCACCCCCATTGTGATGGGGCTCCTGGAGAGCAGGGTGCCGGTGGAGAGCATTACTATTATGGTGCAGAAGGAGGTGGCGGAGCGGATGCAGGCAGGCCCGGGGACCAAGGACTATGGAGCGCTGTCCCTGGCGGTGCAGTACTATGCCAGGCCGGAGATTGTGGCCGCCGTGCCTCCCAACTGCTTTATCCCCAGACCTGCGGTGGGAAGCGCCGTGATCCGGCTCACCAGGCATGAAAATCCGCCGGTGCAGGCTGCGGATGAAAGGAAGATGTTTGCCCTGATCCGGGCGGCCTTCAACCAGCGCAGGAAAACCCTGGCAAACAGCCTGGGGAACGCCCCGGGGCTGTCGGTGTCCAAGGAGCAGGCGGCCCAGGCCCTTGAGAAGATGGGGCTGTCTCAGGGGGTCCGGGGTGAGGTTCTCACCCTGAAGGAATTTGCGGAACTCAGCGATTTGCTTCAGGGCGTAAAAATTTTGTGAAGGAATGGCGGATTCTGCGACAAAATATTGTTTATTTTTACAAATTTCTCCTTTTTATTTTTGACATATGTGCAGTGGCTGTGGTAAACTAGGGGATAATGGTGGGAGTTTTATGTGGGCGTGTTTCCCATAGTTTTCACTTGGACAGGGAGTGAGTTACTTTGGATAAATATGAATATAAAATAAAAGCGGATGAGATAAAGGAACTGATCGGAGATGGGGAATACGGCCTGGCTGCGGACATTGCGGATGGCATTGACTGGCGGCGGGTGAAGAGTGTCACCATGCTCTGCACCATCAGTGACCTGTACAAGATAAACAGGCGTTACGAAGACGCCAAGAATATGCTTCTCCTTGCCTATGACAGAAGACCAGGGGGAAGAATCATTCTCTATTCTCTCTGTGAATTGTGTATTAAAACCGGGGATCTGGTGCGGGCTCTGAGCTGCTACAAGGAGTTTGTCCAGGCGGCCCCAAAGGACTCGGGGCGCTATGTTCTGCAGTACAAGATCTATGCGGCGCAGAATGTGGGGCTGAAAGAGCGCATTGGAGTTCTGGAAGAGCTGAAGAAGAAGGACTACAGGGAAAAATGGGGATACGAACTGGCATATCTCTATCACTGTGCGGAGATGTCCTCCAAGTGTGTGGAAGAATGCGACCAGGTAGTTACGTACTTTGGCTATGGAAAATATGTGATGAAGGCTCTGGAGCTGAAAATGCAGCACCAGGATCTTTCCCCCATGCAGCAGGAGATATATGAGCAGGGGATGGAGGGAGCGGCCCGGCGGCAGGCGGAAATTCCGGAGGCCGGGTATGCCGGAGACTATGGGGAGGCATCCGGTCAGGAAGGCTACGGCGCTTATGGCGAACAGGGCTATGGCCAGGAGGCATCCGGCCAGGAAGGCTACGGTGCCTATGGCGAGCAGGGCTATGTCCAGGAAGCTGCTGTCCAGGAGGGCTACGGCGGAGATTATGGAGCGGAAGGCAGCGCCGGATACGGGTCGTCCGGTCAGGAAGGCTACGGCGCCTATGGCGAGCAGGGCTATGTCCAGGAAGCTGCTGTCCAGGAGGGCTACGGCGGAGATTATGGAGCGGAAGGCAGCGCCGGGTACGGGGAGACATCCGTCCAGGAAGGCTATGGGAGCTATGGAGAGCAGGACTATGGCCAGGAAATACCTGCCCAGGAGGGCTATGGCGCTGGATACGAGGAGCAGGGCTATGTCCAGGAGGGCCATGGAGGTTACAGCCCGGAAGGGGATTATGTAGAGCAGGGTTATGGTCAGGAAGTTCCCGTCCAGGAGGGCGGCGAGCCGGAAGAGAACTATGCGCAGCAGGGCATTGCTCAGGGGGATCCCGCTCAGGAAGGCTATGAAGGCGGAGCGTATGGCCGGCAGGACTATGTTGAGGGAGCGTCTGTCCAGGACAATTATGAAGGCGGGGACTATGGCGACCAGGGCTATGGCCAGGGCGTGCCTGTTCAGGACGCATATGCCCAAAACTATGCCTCAGAAGGCGGTTACGGCGGCGAGGACGCTTACAGCCAGGGGGGCTATGCTCCAGAGGGAGGTTACGTCCAGGAAGGCTTTGTCCAGGAGGGGTATGATGTAGGCGCATATGATCAGTCGGAGGACTATGCGCAGTATGATCAGGCTGGGGAAGATCCGGAGGATGAGATGGACATCCATGTGAAGACAGTGGATGTGGGGAGATTTAACACCATCAATCTTCAGGCAGAGCTGGCGGCAGGTCTCCAGGAGGTACTGGGGGATGAGAGTTCAGGCTCTGATCTGTTGGAGAGCGACCAGGAAGATTTGTCCGAAACGGTGCAGGAAGCCACGCCGGAAGAAGTGCAGGAGCCTCAGGAGGATGCTCTTACCGAAAGGGAACCTGCGGCTCTTCCGGAGAGCGCTCAGGAGGCGCTGGAAGATATAAAGTCCGACAATGCTGTGGGACCTGTGGTACAGGAATCTTTCGCCGGGCAGGAGGAAGTGATAGAGGGAACGGAAGTATTCTTTGGCGAAACCGGAGAGCTTTCAGGGGTACAGCTAGCCCTTGCGCTTGCCGTTGTCTCGGACGGAAGCGGCGGAGCCAAGGAGCCGCGGCGGCGGGAACAGGCCCCGGCCAAGAAGGCGCCCCCGGCAAAACAGCAGGTGAAGGATATAACCGCAGAGCTGGTTATGGAGGAGATGCGCCAGGAGCTTGCCCGGCAGGCACAGCTTCGGAAGGAAGCGGAGAGAAGGGCCAGTATGCAGGAGGAGGCGCCTTCGGAGGCGGAGCCGTTGACAGGAGCGGCTGCAGTGGAGCAGCTGTTTAAAGAGGCAGGTGCCGGAAGTGTCCGTCAGCCCTCCCATCCTGTGGCGGAAGCAGAGCCTTCCATGGATGTCCGACAGCAGCCGGAGAGCGTGCAGCGTCAGTCCTCCTACCCTGTGGCGGAAGCAGAGCCTTCCATGGATGTCCGACAGCAGCCGGAGCACGTACAGCGTCAACCCTCCCATCCTGTGGCGGAAGCAGAGCCTTCCATGGATGTAAGACAGCAGCCGGAGCACGTACAGCGTCAGACTGCCCATTCTGGGCCTGCAGAGTATTCCGCAGGTGCAAGACAGCAGCCGGTGAACCTACAGCAGCCCTTCCGTTCTGGGCCTGCGGCGGAGCCCCCGGTGGGTAGGTGGCAGCAGCAACCGTCCCGTCCGGCAGCCCCGACTGCGGAGCATCCGGCTGGCATGGGGCAGCAGCCGCTGTCCGGCCAGGCCGGCAGAGCGTTTTCCGGAGCAGCCGTCATAGGGAGTGAAATGGTTCAACCCAGATCCTATTCTCAGGAGCAGGTCACGCTCCCACCCCAGTCAGGGGGCACAGAGGGTCAGGCTGAATTCTCACTGCCGGATAAAATGGCTGTGGAAAAGCAGATCACAGGGCAGTTAAAAATAGAAGATATTCTGGCCGAGTGGGAGAGGAAAAAGAAAGAAAACGAGGAGAGATGTAAGGAAGAGGTAAGGCAGAAGGTCCTGCGCAATACAGGCCCTATGTTTACAGAGTTTGAGGCTTCTATCAGGGACAGCCTTCTGGAACGGCTGGAGGGGGAAAGAGGCCGCACCGACGCCGGCAATGTCTCCCCGCCTCAAAAAGCGGACCCATGGAGAAAGAGATTAGAGAGGACAAAAGCTCAGAGAGAATCCCGGAGGCAGGAGCCTGAGAGGGCGAAAGTCCAGGAGGGCCCCTGGGGACAGGAGCCTGAGAGGGCAAAGATCCAGGAGGGGCCCTGGGGGCAGGAACCTGAGAGGGCAAAAGTCCAGAGGGGGCCCTGGGAGCAGGCCGGGGAAGAGTCCTGGCAGCCGGAAAAGGCAGGAAGCCAGGAGAATTCCCGCGAGACTGCGGACAGAGAGGCAGAGGAATTTTGGGATCTGGTGGAAGACGGTGAAAGCGGTGGGGACTTGGAGGATTTGATGCAGGCCACGGCTGCTTCCGCAGGAAAGACAGTTCAGCCCGCCGGAGTCCCTCAGGAGACGGCAGAACCGGCTGCCCTGGCAGCGGAAGAAACTCTGGATTCTGCCCGGGAGCCTTTGGCCCCCCGGGAGGACGAAGGCCAGGAACCCCTGGCCGGGGAAGAGACCATGGAATCCGTTTCTCAGCAGGAAGATGGGGAGCCCGTGCCGGAAAAGGGCAGGCGTAAAAAAGTCAGGAACAAAGGAAAGAAAAGCAGGAAAAAGGTCAGAGCCGCCGAGGAAGAAACCCAAAATGGCAGGGAGCCTGAGGAGACAGCGTCTCAAATTTCGGCAGCACCGGAGAAGGGAATCAGCCCGCCTTCAGAGTGCGACAAAGAGAAAACCAGAATTCTGACCAGGGAGGAGAAGGAACTGTTTGCTCCTTTCATCCAGAGCCGCCATTCCAGAGAACAGCTTGTGAAAGCCATCGACAGCATCAGCATGGCCCCCTATACCGGCAATATCGTTGTCACAGGGGATGAAGGAATGGACACATTGACCCTGGTGAAAAATATGATCCGGGAAATTAAAATGACGGACAGAAATTTTTCCGGGAAAGTGGCCAAAATCACAGGACAGGGGCTGAATCAGAAAGAGATGCAGGGGACCCTGGAAGAGCTGAGAAACGGAGCGCTGATTATTGAGGACGCGGGAGGTATGAACCGGGAGACGGCAATAAGCCTGTACCGTTCTCTTCAGCAGGAAAAAATGGGAATCATTGTGGCCATGGAAGACACCAAAAAAGCCATGCAGAAGCTGTTCCTGGGAACCCCGGAACTGTACGGCTGCTTTAACGCCCGCATGGATCTGGAAGCTTTCAGCAATGACACCTTAGTCTCTTTCGGCAGACGCTATGCCAGAGAGATGGAGTTCTCTATTGACGAGCTGGGAATTCTTGCGCTTCACACCAGGATAGAGGAACTGCAGACCATAGATCATGTGGTTACGGTGATAGAGGTAAAGAAGATCGTGGATGATGCAATACGTCATGCCAAAAGGAAGACTCTGGGGCATTTCCTGGATATACTACTGGCCAAAAGGTATGATGATGAAGATATGATTATTTTAACAGAAAAAGACTTTGTTGCATGAAAGGCGGTATGGACATGAAAGGTGAGATGCAGAAGGTTTTCATTTCGGAGGCTGACCAGTACCTCTTCTCCCAGGCGACCCACTATGATATCTACAAGAAACTTGGCGCACACCTGTCCTGTGAGGACGGGCAGGAGGGTATGTTTTTCGGCGTGTGGGCGCCCAACGCCAGCCAGGTGCATGTGATCGGCAGTTTCAACGGCTGGGACGAGAGCGCACATCCCATGGAAAAATTGGGGCCTGTGGGAATCTGGGGAAAGTTTATCCCCGGAGTGGGTACGGGCGAAATGTATAAATTCCTGATCACTGCCCAGGACGGAAGGAAGCTCTACAAGGCGGATCCCTTTGCCAACTTTGCAGAGTACAGACCGGGAACGGCTTCCATCACCACGGATCTGAACGGCTTTGTCTGGGAGGACGGGAAGTGGATGGAGGCCCGGGACGGGAAGGACATGAAAAAAGAACCCATGGCAATCTATGAGTGCCATGTGGGCTCCTTTATGAAACATCCCGACGGAAAAGAAGGCTTCTACAATTACCGCCTTTTTGCAGACCGGCTTGTGGAATATCTGAAGGAGATGAAGTATACCCATGTGGAGCTGATGGGCATTCTGGAGCACCCCTTCGACGGATCCTGGGGGTATCAGGTGACAGGATATTACGCTCCCACATCCAGGTACGGGGAGCCCAAGGATTTTATGTATCTGGTGAATGAGCTCCACAAGGCAGGCGTGGGCGTTATTCTGGACTGGGTTCCCGCCCATTTTGCCACCGATGCCCACGGCCTGGCGGAGTTTGACGGCCAGTGTATTTTTGAGCATCCGGATCCCCGTCTGGGCTCCCATCCTGACTGGGGAACCAAGATCTTTAACTATGGCAAACTTGAGGTGAAGAACTTCCTCATTGCCAATGTGCTGTTCTGGCTCAGAGAGTTCCATGTGGACGGCATTCGGGTGGACGCCGTGGCTTCCATGCTGTACCTGGATTACGGCAAGCAGGACGGCCAGTGGGTGCCCAACAAGTTCGGCGGCAGGGAGAATCTGGAGGCCATTGAATTCTTTAAGCATCTGAACTCTGTGGTAAGGGGCACATACCCCGGCTTTCTCACCATAGCCGAGGAGTCCACGGCCTGGCCCAATGTGTCCGGGGAGATCGGCGGCGAGGGACTTGGCTTCACTTTTAAGTGGAATATGGGCTGGATGCACGATTTCTGCGAGTACATGAAGCTGGATCCCATCTACAGGAAGGGCAGCCACAATACCATGACCTTTGCCATGAGCTACAACGAGTATGAGAACTACATTCTGCCCCTGTCCCATGACGAGGTGGTGCATTTGAAGTGTTCCATGGTGAACAAAATGCCGGGATACAGTGTGGACAAATATGCCAACCTGCGGGTGGGATACACATATATGTTCGGCCACAGCGGCAAGAAGCTGCTGTTCATGGGACAGGACTTCGGCCAGGAGCGGGAGTGGAGCGAGGCCAGGGAGCTGGACTGGTTCCTGCTTGGAGAGAAGAACAACCAGGGTATGAAGGCGTATGTGAAGGAACTGCTGGAGCTGTACCGGGCTTATCCTGCGCTCTACGAAATCGACGACGACTGGGCAGGTTTTGAGTGGATGAACGCCGACGACGCGGAGTACAGTGTATATTCCTTTGTGAGAAGGGCATCCAAAGGAAACAAATGCCTTCTGTTTGTGCTGAACATGACGCCTGTGAAGCGGGAAGAGTACAGGGTTCCCGTGCCCGACGGAGCCAGGAAGAAGAAGTTCAGGCTTCTGCTGAACAGCGACGAGGAGAGGTTCGGCGGATTTGGAAATGAGATTTCTAAAGAGATCGCCCCGGAAGAGGAGGCCTGCCAGGGCCATGACTACTCTATCGCCCTGGATCTGCCGCCTCTGGGAGCCGCTGTGTTTGTGTTTGAGGAAGCGGCCGAAAAAGAGCAGGGCTCTCGCAAGAAAGAAAAAGCAGCGGGACAGTCTGGCGTGGAAGAAAAGTCCAATGCCAAAAAAGGGAACTGAAGCTGCTCAGTATGCATTTTAGTCAAGGGGGAGGCATCCTGCGGGAAGCCTTCCCCTGTGTGTTTTGGGGTAAAGGTTTCAGCCCCTTGGACCGAAATAAAAGATAAGTGCAGAAGGAGTGCTTATTTTTACATAATAAGTATATTTATAGTTAGGAGAATATTATTTTGAAAGTATCTTTACAGCAGTCAGTATCGGAGTCAGAGAAAGAAAAACAGCGTGTGGAGAGAAGCCGGACAGCCCAGGGCAACGGCGTTGTGGCTGCCGGGCAGGCGGCTTTTGCAGCCATAGGCGACAGGCAGCTGGACGGCATACCGGGAGCAGGCGGCGAGAAGGGAAAGAGCCTGATTGAACTGCAGCAGGAAGCGGCGGACGCGGATGTGGCTGTGGAGCGGGATTTTATGACCGTTATGTCACATACCATGTCCGAAGAGGACTATGCCAAGATGAAGGAAGAGGGGTTTGACCCCGGCAGCATGGATCCGGAAGAGGTTGTGACCATAGTGGACAGGATCAAGGCGGAACTGGCCAAGGCCGGGAAGAACATTGTGGGTTACACCGACGATCTGGACATAGAGACTCTTACCGCCGCTCTGGGCAGCCAGACCCTGGCTCGGGCGGTGGCGGACAGTTTCCGCGCCCAGGATGTGCCCCTCTCCAAAGAAAACCTTGACGCGGTGTCCCAGGCCTGGGCCATGAGTTCCAGCCTGCAGCCCATGGGGGAAGGGGCCTGCAGCTATATGATCGACAATGACATGGAGGCGGAGATCTGGAATCTGTACCTGGCCCAGAGCAGCGGCGCGGGCAGAGGAACTTCCGCCCCCAGGTATTACGCGGAAGACGTGCATGGCTACTATGCCCAGAACGCAGGCACGGTCCAGGGAGCAGGCCGGAGCCAGGCGTCCGCGCCTGTCAGAGGAGCAGGCCAGGGGGCAGGCCGTGGTCAGGCGTCCGCGCCTGCCAGAGGAACAGGCCAGGGAGCCGTCGCAAAAGGGGCAGGCCGGGGGAGCAGGACTCAGGAGGCTTCCCAAAGCGCGGCTCAGCCGGGCGGGGAACTTCTGAAACAGATTGACGGTATTATCCGCCAGGCAGGCCAGGAAGTGGATGAAAAAAGCCGCCAGAATGCTCAGTGGCTTCTGGAGAAGGGCCTGCCTGTGACGGCTCAGAACCTGAAACGTCTCCAGGAGCTTCAGTCCCTGGAACTGCCCGTGACGGTAGAGCGTTTCGGGGAGGCGGCAGCGGCGGCGGTGGCAGAGGGAAAGAGCCCCCTGCACGCTTCTCTGTCAGGGGAGAAGACGAATCTATATGAAAAAGCGGCTTCCATCTCCGAGTATTACCACAGCAGCGAGTTGTGGGAGGCTTATGTGGGGGATATCACAGCCAGGCGGCAGCTGGAGGAGATCCGACTGCGCATGACGGCGGAAGTCAATGTCAAACTGCTCAAGAGAGGTTTTGCGATTGACACGGCGCCCATGGAGGAGCTGATCGAGGCTCTGAAACAGGCGGAGCACCAGCTGGCTGACCAGTACTTCCCCAGGGATGCGGCTGCCATCGACAAATATCATAATTACCGCAGCGTGAACACGGTGGCCGACCAGCTGCCTGGTCTGCCTGCGGATATGCTGGGCCTCTTTGCAAAGGGTCAGGGCAACACCTCTCTGGAAGAGTTCCACAATGAAGGCCGTGTGCTTCAGGAGACTTATGAGAAAGCGCAGAAGACTTATGAGACCCTGATGACTACTCCCAGGAGTGATCTGGGCGACTCCATTGAAAAGGCATTTACCAACATTGATGAGATCCTGAAGGATCTGGGCATGGAGACCTCGGAGGAGAACCGCAGGGCTGCCAGGATTTTGGGCTACAACAGCATGGAGATGACCGTCTCCAACCTGGAGGCCGTGAGGGATGCCGACAGGCTTGTACAGTCCGTTATTGCCAAGCTGACTCCTGCGGCCACCCTGAAGATGATCCGCGACGGCATCAATCCTCTGGAGAAGAGCTTCCAGGAACTGGAAAATTACTTTGAAAATCTTCCTCCCGAGTATAAGAAGGAGGCGGACAGCTACAGCCGGTTCCTCTACGGGCTGGAGCGCAACAAGGAGATCACCCCGGAGGAGCGGGAGAGTTATATCGGTATCTACAGACTGGTCCGCCAGATAGAGAGAGCGGAAGGAGCAGTGGCGGGAGCGCTGGTAAACGCCCAGGCGGATATCCACTTTTCCAACCTGTTGTCCGCACTGCAGAACAATAAAGCCAAGCCGGTGGACCTGCGGGTGGTGGACAAATCAGGTTCGGTGGGAGGCCTTCCCCAGAAGGAGAAGAGCATTTCCCAGCAGATCTCCAAAGCGTTCGGCGTAAGCCCCAATCCTCACCTGCCCGGTGTGAGCGGTTTTGTGGTAACGGACAAGGAACTGCCCGTCCAGGAGGAAACCGCCCCGGCGGAGCCGGAGTCCGCCGCCGCAGATTCCGGAGAAGGGGCCGCGCCTGCACCGGAGAGCATCACTGTGGAGAGTCCCCAGGAGCTTGTGAAGGTGGCGCGGGAGATAATTACAGAGGCTTCTACATCAGAGACAGTGGAGAAAGAGTACAATAAAGTCCAGCTGGAAGAACAGCGTCAGGCCGTCAGTGTTGCCGATCAGGAGTGCGTGGCCATGCTGCAGAGGGGAGCGCTGCCCTCCAGTGCGGATAATCTTATGGCCTCCCAGGCGCTGATCCAGGGACAGGAGAACTTTTTCGAGGCCGGGGACCGGTACAGAAAAGGCGAGGGAAAGGATCGGAAAGAAGGAAGCGACAGGGCAAAAGAGGTGGACAGCACCGAACTGTGGCAGAAACTGGAGGATATGGACGAATTTGCCAGGAGCTATGAGGAGCTTGCCAAAGAGTCCCTTGACGCGGTGGAAGACGCAACTTTTGCGGAGGCGGACAGCAGTCTGGATGTGCGCCATATGCAGCTGAGCCATAAGCAGCTCACCATTGCGGCGGCCCTGGCGGACAGGGAAGAATTTTACCTGCCCATGTATGTGGGGGATACGCTGGCCAGAATCCATCTCACCCTGGACAGAAACAGCCCGGAGAAGGGTACGGTTACGCTGGGAATCACGATCTCCCAGGAGGAGCATATCCAGGCCAGGCTTTACCTTGACAGGGGAACCGTCCACGGCATGGTATTCGGTGAGGGAAAAATAGATCTAATGAAAGTACAGGAAACAGCCGATACCTTTAAAAAGGAGGCGGGGGACATCTGGAATGTAGGCAGCATTACGGTGATCCCTTCCCAGACCAGGATGCCTGAGCTGATTAAATCGGGAGAGCATGTCAAAACGGACAACGCAGAGCTCTACCGTGTGGCGAAAGTATTTCTCCAGAGTGTCAGGGGCTTTATGAGCGCTTCTTAGAAACTGCCGGCTTTTACCATAAAACATGCCGCAGGGCGGCACAGAAACGAGGGAATATATGAAGATTAATTATAATGCATCCGCTGTACTGGCCAGCAACTCACTGGCAAATAATGACGATCTGCTTGCAAAATCCCTGGAGAGGCTTTCCTCCGGCCTGAAGATAAACAGAGCCAAGGACAATCCCGCAGGTCTGGCCATGGCAAACAGGATGAACGCCCAGCTGGAAGGGCTTTCCAAGGCAAACCGCAATGCCGGTGACGGCGTGTCCATCATTGAGACGGCGGACGGAGCCATGACAGAGATCAGCGAGATGCTTCAGAGAATGAATGAGCTTGCAGTCAAGTCTGCCAACGGCCTGAAGTCGGATACGGACAGGGGCGTTATCCAGGATGAAGTCCGGCAGCTGAAGGAAGAGATTACCAGAGTTGCAGAGTCCACGGAATTTAACGGGCAGAGGCTGCTGAACGGTCAGTTTTCCAAGAGAGGATATACAAACGACACGGACATCAAGGTGCAGTCCTACTCCATGGACGTGGCGGAGAAGATATACAATATTCAGTCCCTGGAAATAGGTCTGGATCCTCTTACCAACAAGTATACGGTGACGAATTTCCAGGCAGGGGACGGCCTTCCCCCTGGAACCACCGCCAGCATGGAGAACAATATTGTCACAATCCAGGGGCCGGAAGGTTTTGAGCTGAAGCTGGATCTGACGGATGTGGATCTGTCCCAGGTGACTCAGGCCGCACCGCTGGATGTGGTTCAGGGCAACCCTGAGGGACAGCTTCAGGTGCATGTGACCGGTATCGGCGCCATGAGGCTGCAGATCGGCGCCAATGAGGGCCAGGTTCTGGAGGTGGACATTCCCAGAGTTTCCCTGAGGGATATGGGAATTGAAGATCTGGAAGTGACCTCCAAGGACAGCGCCACCGCGGCCATCGACCGCATTGACGGGGCCATTCAGTATGTGTCCAGCGTCAGGGGCCGTCTGGGGGCATACCAGAACAGGCTTGAATCCACCATCAACAGCCTGGATGTTACCACCGAGAACATGACAGGGGCTTATTCCCGGATTATGGACGTGGATATGGCGGAGGAGATGACCACATACACCTCCCAGCAGGTGCTGACCCAGGCAGGCACTTCCATGCTTGCACAGGCAAACGAGAGGCCTTCCCAAGTGTTGCAGCTGCTGCAGTAGGGAAGTGTCGGCGGTTGTTGGATGAGGGATGGACATGAAGAAAGAAGACAGACAGCGGTTTACGCTGAGGATCAGCCAGGCGAATTCCACAGAGCTGGTGGTGATCTTATATGAGATGCTTCTGTGCTATCTGGAGGATGCAGTGGACGCACTGCAGGCGGAGGAGACGGAGGATTTTAAGAGCGCCGTCCGAAAGGCCAGGGGATGTTTGAATGAACTGATGGAGTCCCTGAACCTGAAATACCAGCCGGCTCCGGATCTGCTCAGGCTTTATATATTCTGCATCAGGCGCCTCGCCCGGGGCGAAGTGCGCCGTGATGCGGAGCTGATTGAAGAGGTAAAGCGTGTGATTGTTCCGCTCTGTGATGCCTACAGGCAGATTGCAGAGCAGAACAGTGCAGGGCCGGTGATGGGAAATTCCCAGGTGGTATACGCCGGCCTGACTTATGGACGAAACAGCCTAACCGAAAACATGGCTGACCAGGGCTCTAACCGGGGAATGTTTGTATGAAGTGCCTTCCCCGGGGCCGGGATCTGCCGCCGCCAGGTCGGAGAGATGCTTGTATCTTTTTTGGAGAGAATTAATTTCATAAATGTAGCTGTCGATCAGATCGGTATCCACCGCGTTGTCGAAACCCGCATAGGCCATCTCCAGGGCCTGGCGGGTTTTTTCTATGGATTCTCTCAGGGTTACGGGTGTATAATCTTCTTCTGTTCTGTCATTGATACCATTGTTCTGGCTGAAATACATTTTCATGGCGGTTGGTCCTTTCGTGGGGGAATGGCAATGAGGGTTACGGTAAAAGTATAGGCGCCCGGCTGGGGAAATATTCCAACTTCTGGAAATTATGCGGACACAGGGAGGCGCCTTTTTACCGAGGCCAGGTGAGGAAGCGGGCGTACACAGATTTAGGGGGCGGATGAAAAACCTGGCATACACAGATTTAGGGAACGGATGAAAAACCTGGCGTACACAGATTTAGGGGGCGGATGAAAAACCTGGCATACACAGATTTAGGGGCCGGATGAAAAACCTGGCGTACACAGATTTAGGGGCCGGATGAAAAGCCTGGCATCCACAGATTTAGGGGCCGGATAAAAAATCTGGCATATTCTGGGCCTGGGGGACATAGAGTAGTGTATCAGCAGCAGTACCGAGGGTGGAGGTAAAATGGAAAAAATTATTAATGTGGTCATGAGAGCAATTCTGGGCACCATTGCCATGTATTTTATCAACACGGCTCTGGCGCGGGCGGGAATCTCCCTGGGAGTGGGCATCAATACCTTTACTGTTTTGACATCGGGGATCCTTGGATTTCCTGGGCTGCTGGCCCTTTATGGAGTGGGGATCTACCGATCTTTGTAGCTTTTTACTAAAAATGATTTTTTTCTCCTTTGCCTCTTGAAATCCTGGAAGTCCTGGGATATAATGCATACATAATATAACAGATCAGTTATTTCATATGATTTTCAACGATTCAGTTATTCCTGGAGGCAGGTATCGCCTCAGAGTTCAAGCATTACAATAAAAAGGCAAAGGAGATGGTTTTTTTGGCGGCCCTGTGTGTCTTTCTGGCAGCGGCATGCGGTTTCGACTATAAGAAGAAAAGGATTCCCAACGGTCTGTTGGCTTTGGAAGCTTTATCTGGGGCGGCAGAGTGTCTGTACGGCAGCGGGTTTCCAGGGGTGTCTGTTTTTGTTGGAAAAGCGCTTCTGGTCACGGCACTGCTGTATCCTCTGTTCAGGATTGGAACCCTGGGAGCGGGGGATGTGAAGCTTTTCGGTGTGACTGCAGGATATCTGCCTTTCGGAAAAATTCTGACTTTCTTGTTCTTTTCTCTGCTGACTGCGGCAGTGATCTCTCTTATTAAAATGTGGAAGGAAAAAAGCTTCCGGGGGCGTGCGGCACGCCTGTGGGGGTATGGGGAAGATGTGATAAAAAACGGCAGGTGGAAGCTGTATCCTGTGGAAGAACAGGGGGCGCGGGTCTGCCTGTCAGGGCCTGTGCTCATAAGCGCACTGCTGTGCTGGGGAGGTGCCTATTGAAAGAAAAAGCAGCCGGCAGGATCATGGTGCTCTTTGACACGGAGGAAGAGTATGCGCAGCTGATGACGGATTTTTTGAACCGGCAGAGGGATCTGCCCTGGGTGCTTCATACCTATACCAATGGAGAAGACCTGGCCGGAGAAGAAAAAGGGGGGATTGACCTTCTGGTGGTGTCAGAGACAGCTTACTGCCCTAAGGTGCAGGAACTTGCTCCCGCATGTCTGGTGATCCTCAGCGAGACCGGCATTAAGAAGTGGGAGGGGCCTGTCTATGTGGACAAGTATCAGGAGGCGGAGGAAGTGCTCAGAACCCTTCTTGGCATCTATATGGATATGGGGGAAACAGGGCTGCCCAGAAGGATAAAGAACCGCAGGACAGTTTTTATCGGAAATTATTCTCCCGTCAGAAGGGCCATGCAGACTTCCTTTGCCCTCACTATGAGCCAGCTTCTGGCCAGGGAGCATTCCATACTGTATTTGAATTTTGAACACTATGCGGGCATCTCCCAGCTTCTGCCTGATATGCAGACGCTGGATCTTGCGGACCTGCTCTATTTTCTCAACGCTGATATGGACAGATTCAGGCTGAGGCTGCAGACCATACTGCAGCACAAAGGGGGGCTGGACTATGTTCCTCCCATGAGGACAGGGCAGAACCTGCTGTCCGTAACCAGGGAGGAGTGGATGGGGCTGCTGCAGAAGCTGGAGGATTTGGGAGAGTATGAGTATGTGATATTGGATCTGAGCGAGAGCATGCAGGGATTGTTTGACATTCTCAGAAAATGTGCCAGGATATACACCCTTACCAGGGAGGACAGAATTGCCAGAGGTAAGCTGCTTCAGTACGAGCAGGTGCTTGCCCTGTATGAATACAAAGACCTGTTGGACAAGACCAGGAGGCTGAGCCTGTCCCACATCCGCAGACTGCCGGAGGAGCTGGAACAGCTCACAAAGGGGGATCTGGCGGAGCTGGTAAAAGGACTGTTGAGGGAACTGAAGGAAAAGGAAGGGGAAGAAGAGTGGAATACACAGAACTGAAGAGAGAACTGCGCCGCAGGGTCCAGGAGAGTATGGATTATCGGAAGGATCTCACGGACAGGGAGGTGGAGGACACCATAGACGAAGTGATGCTGGAATACAGTGGCATGCTGATCTGCCCGGTGGATGCCAGAAGGAGTCTGAGGAAAGAACTTTTTGACTCCCTGCGCAGACTGGACATTCTACAGATATTTGTGGAGGACAGCTCGGTGACAGAGATTATGATCAATGGCAAGGATCATATTTTCATAGAACAGGACGGGGGACTGCGGGAGCTGGATGTGGGCTTTGAGTCCGAGGAAAAGCTCCAGGATGTGATTCAGCAGATTGTGGCAGGGTGCAACCGGGTGGTGAACGAGGCATCTCCCATTGTGGATGCCAGGCTTCCCAACGGCGCAAGGGTGAACATTGTCATGAGTCCCATCGCCATCAACGGTCCCATTGTCACAATCAGGCGGTTTCCCGATAAACCCATCACCATGGAATGGCTGGTCAGGACAGGTTCGCTCACCCTGGAAGCCGCAGAGTATCTGGAGAAACTGGTCAGGGCAAAATATAACATTTTTATCAGCGGAGGAACCGCCAGCGGGAAAACCACGTTTATGAACGCGCTCTCCCATTTTATCAGCCCGGAGGAAAGGGTCATCACCATAGAGGACAGTGCGGAACTGCAGCTGCAGGGTCTGCCCAATCTGGTGCGCCTGGAGACACGCAACAGCAATGTGGAGGGCTGCCGGGAAATTACTATCCGGGAGCTGATACGCTCCAGTCTTCGCATGAGGCCGGACAGAATTATTGTGGGAGAGGTAAGGGGGCCGGAGGCTTTTGATATGCTCCAGTGCCTGAACACCGGTCATGACGGGAGCATGTCCACAGGGCACGCCAACAGCGGCAGGGACATGCTTGCCAGACTTGAGAATATGGTGCTGATGGGAATGGACCTGCCCCTGGGGGCCATACGGCAGCAGATCGCCTCGGGAGTGGATATTTTTGTCCACTTGGGAAGGCTTCGGGACAGATCCAGACGAGTGCTGGAGATCACAGAGGTGGCGGGCTGTCAGGCAGGGGAAGTGACCCTGAATCCCTTGTTTGGATTTGTGCAGAAGGGGGAGGACGGGGAGGGGAAGGTCATGGGGAGACTTGAGAGGAAGGGGGAGATCACAAATGGATATAAACTCACCGCGGCGGGATTATCATAAGTATTCCTGGGAAAAGGGGGAGAGGGTCAGGGGGATTGCCCTGTGCGCGGGACTTACAGGGATCCTTGCCTTTTTCTTTTACAGGAGCCTTCTGGCGGCGGTGCCCCTTTCTGCCGCAGGGGTATATGCTTTTGGTCAGATGGGCAGGAAGAAGGCGGAACAGGCCAGGGAGGAACTGTCCGCTCAGTTTCGGGAGTGCATTCTGGCCGTGGCAACCTCTCTGCAGGCGGGGTATTCTGCAGAGAATGCATTTCTGGAGTGCAGACAGGACATGGGAATGCTGTATGGGGAGAACGCACTGATATGCAGGGAACTGGGCTTTATCGCCAGGGGGCTGGGGATAAACATTCCACTGGAGGAGCTTCTGGAGGATGTGGCGGCCAGAAGCTGCAGTGAGGACATTGCTCTGTTTGTCCAGATATTTGCTCTTGCCAAAAGGAGCGGGGGCAATATGGCGGAGATAATCAGGAACAGTGCGGACCGAATCGGGAGGAGGATTGAACTGCGGCAGGAGGTGAAATCCCTCCTGGGAGGGAGGCAGATGGAGCTGGGAATCATGAAGGGAATGCCCTTTGGGATTCTGCTCTATATCAGCCTGGGCAGTCAGGGATACTTTGACGCGCTCTATCACAACCTGGCAGGGGCGGCTGTGATGACAGGATGTCTGGGGGCGTATCTGGCAGCCTGTCTTATGGGGGAATATATTCTGAGGAGCATTGTGGCCGGAAGTTAAGAAGGGAATATAAGGGGGAAATACTTTTACAATTTGCGTTTAGGAGGTGGATGATATGTATTTGATCGCACTGGCAGCGGCGGGAGGCTTTTTGATTCTGCTGTACCTGGCCCGGGGAGAGGATCCGGGACAGGAGGGTCCGGTTTTTCTGAAACCATTTCTCAAGGTGTCCCTGCATCTGTATAAAAAGCTGTGTCCCCGGTTTCCGGGCCTGTTTTCCTCGTCCCAGGTGGAAAAAGATCTCTCCGGACTTCATCCGGGAGAGCCGCCGGAGTATCTGAAGACCCAGTATTATGTGAGAAAGGCGGCTTTGAGTATGGGGATTGTCCTGGCAGGAACACTTTTTGGGGCGGCGGCCAGGTACAGCGCGGAGAGCGAAGTTCTTCTGGGGGAAGATGGAACTATTCCCCGGGGAGATATCCGGGATGGCGTCCGGGAAATTGTCCTTGCAGCAGAATATGGAAAGAGGCAGATAGACTTTCGGCTGCAGGTGGAGCCCCAACAGCTGTCCCCGGAGGAGACGGAAGCACTCTTTGACTCCCTTCTGGAGGAGCTGCCGGAGTACATTCGGGGAGAGAACAGCAGCCTGCAGGAGGTGAGAACGGATCTGGTTCTTCAGGAGAGATATGGAACGTTTCCGGTGATCTGGGAGTGGGAGAGCAGCAGACCGGATCTTGTGGGCAGCAGCGGTTATGTGATGCCTGTGGAGCAGGCCCAGGAGGTAGTGCTCTCGGTATCCCTCTCCTATGGAGATCATACCAGGAATTCCCAGCTGAAAGTCACCCTTCTTCCCCCTGTGTATTCTGAGGAGGAGCTGCTGTATCTGGAACTGCTCCGTCTGCTTGACCGCACTCAGAAGGAGAGCAGGGGGGAGGAGACATGGCAGCTGCCGCTTGGATTGCAGGGGGAGGAGATCCGGTGGAAGCAGGTGGTGGAGGATAACAGTCTGCTGCTGTGGGCGGGAGCGCTTGGGGCTGCCATCGCCGCATACTTGTTTACGGACAGAGACTTACACGAGAAGTTGGAAAAGCGCAGGAAGAGTCTGCACAGGGAATATCCGGAGATTGTACATAAGCTTGCGCTGTTTGTGGGAGCCGGAATGACCACACGGGGGGCATTCCAGAAGATTGCCGGGGACTATGAGGCAAAGCTTGCAGCGGGAGGCAGAGCCTCCCCTGCCTATGAGGAGATGCTTTACACCTGCAGAGAACTGCGCTCGGGAGTCTCGGAGGGCAGGTCATATGAGCATTTTGGCAGGCGCACCGGACTGCAGGAATATGTCAGGCTGAGTACCCTGCTGATGCAGAATCTGAAGCGGGGAAACAGCGCTCTTCTGGAACGGCTGCGGGAGGAGGCGGACAAGGCCTGGGAGGAACAGCTGCAGCAGGGCAGACGCATGGGAGAGGAAGCGGGTACCAAGTTACTGGTGCCCATGGTGATGATGCTTGCGGTGGTGATGGTGATGATAATGGTTCCGGCATTTTCGGCAATTTAGGCGGGGACAGGATCCATTGCCCGAATATATGGCAGTTCAGACTGGGCGTTGAACAGCTGCGGGAATCTGTTTTGGCGCCGGCAATGCTGTAGTTTATGTGGAAAAATCAGAAAAAATCCTATGGGAGGCAGAGGAATGAACAGATTAAAGGGAATCAGGGAACTTTTGACGGAAGAGGAAGGCATGGGAACGGTGGAGATTATTTTGATCATTGTAGTGCTGGTGGGGCTGGTCATCATTTTCAAGAACCAGATCACGGCAATCGTAAACAACATTTTCAACAAAATCACCACCCAGACCAACAAGGTCTGAAAGGTTGCCTAGTATACCCCCACCAATTAACCACATGTTTCACTTGTCTAAATTTCCATCTACATCGTTGTTGTCAGTCATCGTAGCCCGCTACGACTCCTTCCTCCGCCTTGCAGACTGAAAATTTATCCTTCGCGAAACATAGTGGTAATTGTTGTGGATTATACTAGAGTCTGCACAGGGAGGAAAAGGTATGACAGGAACAGGGATATGGGACTGGGGCGAAATGCATGGACCGGTACGGAAGACCCTGGAGGGAAAGGAAAATCAAAATGCATATTTGACAGTGTGCATGGCTCTGTGCCTGGGAGTCGTCCTTTCCCTGTGCCTGACACTCATTGACGGAGTGCGCAGAAATGGGGCCAGAATGGAGGTGGAATGTGTGACGGAGATTGGCCTGCAGAGCATTATGGCAGAGTATCACCGGGAGCTTATGAGGCAGTACAATCTGTTTGCCATCGACACATCCTACGGCACGGACAGATGCAGTAAAACCCAGACAGAAGAGCATCTGCGCAGTTACCTGGAGAAAAATCTCAACTATGAGGATATTTTTCTGTCAGATTATCTTTACCGGGACTTTCTGGCCCTGAGCCTGGAACAGGCTCAGCTGACGAAAGTCTCTCTTATGACGGATTTTGACGGTGCAGTGTTCCGCAGATCTGCGGTTGATGCGGTAAAAGCGGACACGGGACTGGGACTTTTGGAGGAGATCCGGCAGTGGATGGGGGTAATTGAAGTAAATGGTCTGGAGGAGGGGAAAGAAGAGGAGGAAAAACAGCGGATTGACCAGGAGATTGACGCCTATGACGGCATGCGTGTCCAGGTTGAGGAAGAGGAATGGGAGACGTTGAGTATCCGGAATCCTACGGCGGCCCTGGAGGAGAAGAGAAGACTTGGAATCCTGAAGCTGGTTCTGGAGGATGAGGGGGCCTTGTCCACGGGGGTTCTGGATTTGGACAGCCTGGTGGGGAACAGAATGCGCCGGGGACAGGTGAACCGCGGCAGTATGGGGATGGAGGAGCAGACGGGAATGGAAGGTATGGTGGAAAGGTTTCTGTTTCAGGAGTATCTGCTTCGGTATATGGGGCATTACGGAGCGGAAAATTCCCAGCACGCTCTGCATTATCAGGTGGAATACCTGATTGCAGGAAATGAGAGTGATGTGGACAATCTGAGAAGTGTGGCAAACAGAATCTGTGCAGTCCGGGAGGCGGCCAACGCCATCTATCTGCTGTCAGATGAGGAAAAACAGACGCAGATAAGACTGGCGGCAGAGCTGGTGTGCACGCTTGTGGCTCTGCCGGAGCTGACACCCCTTCTGGAAGGAGCGATTCTTTTGGGGTGGGCCTTTGCGGAAAGTATCTATGATGTAAGGTCTCTTCTGGCAGGGGGTAGGATACCGCTTCTGAAAGACCGGGAAAGCTGGCATTACAGTCTCTCCGGGGCCCTGGATGGCGGTCTGAAAGAAGACACCCGGGAGGGAGAGGGGCTGAGTTATGAAGACTATCTGAGGATATTTATGATGTTTACAGACAAGGACACCATTACTGCCAGAGCCATGGACATGGTGGAAGCGGACATCAGGAAAACGCCTGGTAATGAAGCTTTCCGACTGGACGGATGCTGTACAGAAATGGAAGCGTACATAACGATGGGCAGCAGATACGGCTTTCAGTATGAAGTCACAAGACAAAAAAGCTATTATTGACAAAGCACAGGGAGGTGGGCGGTGATGCCCTTTTTATGGAGCGGAAATCAAAAGCAGTTACTGACAAATCTAAAAATGAATCGAAAGAAACCTTCTCCGACAAATCATAAACAATCTCCAGATTCGGCCCGGGATCCGGAGATTTCCTGGAGCGACCGGAAACGGTCCTCCTGTCTTTTCCGTTACATAGAGAGGGTATCACTGTCCGTCTCCCAGAATCTGGCCGGGTTGGTTTTCAAAAAGCAGATTGGTGCAGGTATGACGGTGGAAGCATGTCTTCTCCTTCCACTGTTCCTGTTTTTCTTTGTGAACATGGGGTGCGCCATAGAGATGATCCGCCTGCACGGAAATCTCCAGTTCTCTCTGTGGCAGCTTGGCAGCAGGATGTCGCTGTATGGATATGTGGTCCACAGCGGGGAGGAGCCGGAGGAGGGAAATCAAGAGCCGGGATGGTGGGGGGATATGGCAGGGATGCTGCTGGCTTCCACTTATATTAAGGCGCGCCTGATAGATCTTACCGGCAGGGAGTATCTGGATCACTCTCCGCTGAGAAAAGGAGCAGAGGGCCTGGAGCTGTGGGAAAGCGATATCTTTGGAGAGGAGGACGAGATTGACATTGTGGTAACATACACAGTGTCTCCCTGGAACAGCCTGGCGGGATTTTTTTCTTTTCGGATGGCTAACCGGTATTCGGCTCATATCTGGAACGGCTATGGGCTTCCTTTGGAGGAAGAGTCTGTCCGGGTGGTCTATGTGACGGAGAATGCCTCCGTGTATCATGAGGACAGAAACTGCTCCTATCTGCAGCTGTCCATCCGCCAAATCCCATGGGCAGAGGCGGACAGATGGAAGAACAGTTCCGGCAGGGCATATGAGCCCTGTCAGAAATGCGGCGGAGAGAATATCTCAATGTTCTGTTATGTGACGGATCAGGGCAGACGTTTCCACAGCATGGTGGACTGCCCCGGATTAAAGAGGACAGTGTCCGCTGTGGCGCTGGGGCAAAGCGGGGCAGTCCGGCCCTGCAGCCGCTGCGGACATAAAAGTCTGTGAGGGAGGATAATGTGGGAAAGATAGTCTTAGTGGGAGTTTGGCTTCTGGCTGTCAGCATCCTGGATGTGAGATACCGAAGGGTGCCTGCGTTCCTGCTGGCACTGGGAGGCGTTCCCATAGTGCTGTCAGCGATCTGCCGGTGTGGAAACGAAGGGGCGGCCTGTATTGACATATTAAAGGGGATGCTGCCGGGAGCCATTCTTCTTGTGGCTGCGTTTGCAACAGGAAAAGCAGGATACGGGGACGGCATGGTGCTACTTCTGCTGGGAATGACTGGGGGAGAGGATATGGTGATACTGCTTTTTGGACTGAGCCTGTTTTTCATTTCAATTTGTGCGGTGGTATTGTTGGGAATGAAAAAGGCTGACAGAAATACCAGACTCCCGTATCTTCCTTTTCTGGCAACAGCCTGGCTGAGCAGTCTGTTGATCTTGGGGATGAAGGTCTGAGCTTTTCCAAAGCGGTACATCTCCTTTAAATATATATCAGAATTGGCATAGGTCTTGGAGGGTTAGTGAATTTTAGAGAGGATTCGGGAATGGTCAGGAGAATGGGAAGAAATTCCAGGGATTTCCGACGGAAAGGAGAAGGATGCGGATAGAAGATGCCTATTTTACGGTGGAAGCGGCGCTGGTTTTTCCCACAGTTCTGGGAACCTTGCTGTTTGTCATATACATGCTGTTTTTTCAATATGACCGCTGCCTTCTGGAACAGGATTTGGCGGCGGCTGCACTTTGGGGAGGCAGTGCACAGATCTCTCACATGGAGGAACTGGAAGAGAGGACTCATGCCAGACTGGGAGAGATGTATCAGGAGAAGTACGTGGCATGGGAGCTGACGGCGCTGGAAGCGACGGTGGAGAGGAACAGATTTGTGGTGTGCGGCAGCGGACGGGTGATGTTTCCTTTTCCGGGGTGGAATTTCGGGAGTTTCCAGAGGCTGTGGGGGATGGAGGCGGAATATGACTGTGACAGATTGTCTCCGGTGACATTTATCAGACACTGCCGCAGGCTGGCAGATTTTATGAATGAGGATAAAGGGACAAAAAGAAAGGTGAATTTTTATGATGATTCAGACAGAGTATACAAGGAGCGCCAACTGTAATTATGAAAGAATATTGCTGGAGGAGAAGCCGGATGAGAAAAAATATCAGTACTGTATACTGAGCCGGGGCGGCATAAAGGGCCTTCTGCCCTGCAGCCTCCGCTATATCAATGGCCGGGCGTATCTTTATTATGATATTTCTTCCCGCCAGAATGTGCTGCAGCTGTATGGCAGCAGAATAATCACCAGAGAGTGGATGAAAGATTTTGTCTGGAGTGTACGGCAGGTGATGCAGGAGACGGGAAGATTTCTCCTGGATATGGGCAACATACTTTGGTATCCGGAACAGATTTTTCAGGATCTGGAGAGCAATATTTTTTCTTTTCTGTACATTCCCTACTATGAGGGTGAACCGAGCTTTATCAAACTGATAGAGTTCTGGGTGGAGCACATTGACTATGACGATGAGATTCTGGTTGACTGTGTATATCATATGTACGATCAGGTGGAGCGGGGAGGAGAATCATACCTGCAGCTTCGATTCTTTGAAGATGCCAAGAGGCTTGAGGAGGAGAGAGAATGTAAGCAGGAACAGAAGCAGGAGCCGGCGGACTGTGCACCAGAGACATTGAAGGGTGCATCTGTCTGCCTGGGAGGAGAGAGCTTTGGGGAAATGTCTGCGGTCAATAAGGTGGAGAAAAAGGCAGAGAAGAAAGGAATTTTGAGTATCTTTGAGGGAAAACGGGGCAGAAATAAGAAAATACGGGAAGATTACAGGCAGTCCATGCAGCTGACCATGACAGAGTTTGCTGTGGCAGAAGAGACGAACTATGGGGAAGAGGAGTATGGGCGCACTGTCTTTATGGAAGAGAAGGGGGAGGGTGCCAGGCCATTTCACAAACTCTGCACACCCCAGGGGCGGCTTCTGGCAAAAGTGGAAGGAGACTCACTGTCCATTGGAAAGAAGAAGGAAGAGGTAGATCTGGCGCTGGAAGACTCCTCTGTCAGTAGGCTTCACGCCCGCATCACTCTGCAGGACGGAGAAGCCTGTCTGGAGGATCTGAACTCCACAAATGGCACTTTTAAAAATGGACTTCGGCTTCAGCCTTATGAAAAACGCAGGCTGGAGGAAGGAGACGAGATAAAATTTGGCAAGGTCCTCCTGATTTTTCGCTGAAGCCGGCGGTACTGATTGAAAAACGGCCTGGATTATGTTAGAATCGACTTGATACGGCAAGAGATATTTGGGAGGAAGAGAAGCCTTTGAAAGCGATGAATCTGAGGACGTTGCGGGGTCAGCCCATTGTCAGCATACTGTTGGTGGCGGTGAATGTGGCAGTCTTTCTTGTATGTACATTTACCGGAGATCTGTTGTATGACAGAGGCAGACTGGACGTGTATGGTGTGCTGGTGCAGAAGGAATATGGCAGAGTGGTATGGGCATTGTTCCTTCACAGCGGGATAAGCCACTTGTTTAACAATATGCTCCTGCTGTTTTTTCTGGGTGCCATGATTGAGAAAGAGGTGGGGCATCTGTGGTATACTCTGCTTTATTTTGTCTCCGGTATCGGCGGAAGCCTGGTATCTCTGCTGGAAAAAACAATGAATTATGATTATTCCGGATCCATTGGCGCCAGCGGTGCTATCTTTGGCCTGGACGGAGTGCTGCTTGCCATGGTGTTGTTCTCCGGAAAAAAGATGGAAAATGTTTCCGCACCCAGGGTGTTGCTGATGATAGCGTATTCTCTGTACAGCGGTTATACAGGGGTCAATATTGACAATGCCGCTCATGTGGGCGGGCTGATCACAGGTTTTTTGGCAGCTGCTGTTCTGTGTATCCTGCAGAGATGGAGAAGGGGGAAAAAATCCTGAGAAAGATGGCAGGAAAACTGTGGATGGGGCAGGGAATTGTGAGGTGGAATCTTGAATGTAAATATCTATTACGGCGGCAGAGGGATTATAGATGATCCCACTTTGTTTGTCATCAACAAGATGCAGGAAATTCTGGAGGAGCTGAGGGTAAAAGTCACCCGGTATAATTTGTATGAGAGCAAAAATACAATATCCACACTTCCGCAGACGCTTCGGGATGCGGATGGCATTATCCTGGCCACCACGGTAGAGTGGTTTGGCATTGGAGGATATATGCAGCAGTTTCTGGATGCATGCTGGCTGTTTGGGGATAAAGAAAAAATAGCGGATATCTATATGTGCCCGGTGGTCATGTCTACCACTTACGGGGAGAGGGAGGCAAAACATAACCTTGCCATGGCCTGGGAAATTCTCGGAGGACTGCTGTGCAGCGGCATATGCGGCTATATAGAGAATACTGTCATGCTGGAGATGAATGAGCAGTATCTGAAAATTATTGAGAACAGAACGGAGAATATATACCGCGCTGTCAACCAGCATATTGCATGTTTTCCAGCCAGCAATCAGGTAGTGAAGCAGAAAGTGGCGGTGCCCAAAGGGCCAAGCCTGACGCCTCAGGAGACGGAACAACTGTCTCAGTATGTGTCTGACGACAGCTATGTACAGAGGCAGAAGCAGGATATCCAGGAGCTGGCAAGTCTGTTCAGGGACAGACTCAGTGAGGGGGAGAACGACAACGAGGAGGAATATCTGGCGGCTTTAAAGAAGGCATTCCGCCCACAGACAGGATTCAAGGCTCAGTATGTCTTTAACATAGAAGAGAAGAAAAAGAGTCTCATGGTAACGGTGGACGGGCAGCAGCTGGAGTGTAGCTATGGCGCCCCATCCCACTCGGATGTGGAGCTCAGGCTGGGGAAGTCGGCCATGGAGGATATTGTCAATGGCAGAATGACATTTCAGAGGGCCTTTATGTCGGGAGCTATGAAGACGAAGGGAGATTTCCGTATTCTCCGGACGCTGGACGAGCTGTTTCAGTTTGACGCATTATAAAGCTGGAGGGCCGGCTGTAAAAGGGGGATAGAATTTTCCGACATAATTCTCATACAGGAATGTGACGGCAGATTTGATGTGAGAGAAGAAAAGACGGAGGCTGGATGATGAGAAAAGAAGATTGTATATTTTGCAGGATTGCCAGTGGGGAGATTCCTTCCTATACCTTACATGAAGACGAACATTTTCGGGTGATCCTGGATCTGGGACCGGCGGCCAGAGGGCATGGGCTGATTCTTCCTAAAGAACACGCTGAGACTCTCTATGATCTTTCTGAGGAAACGGTCGGGGAGGCATTTGTTCTGGCCAGGCGGATGGCGGTTAGAATAAAGGAGAAGCTGGACTGTGACGGCTTGAATCTGGTACAGAACAATGGGGCGGCGGCAGGACAGACTGTGCCGCATTTTCACATTCATGTCATCCCCAGGTATAAGGATGACGGGCAGAAAATCAATTGGATTCCCGGTGAACCTTCTCAGGAGGAACTGGAAGCTGTCAAAAGGCAGATCGCAGAATAGAGGAATGGGTATGAGGACGTTAAACGTCGGTGAAATTACAGATAACATAAAAGAAATGTGCATAGAGGCAAATCATTTCCTGTCAGAGGATATGGTCTGTGCCATGGGGGAGGCGGCGGAAGCTGAAAAATCTCCTCTGGGCAGACAGATACTGGGACAGCTGCAGGAGAATATGAGGATCGCAGGGGAGGATATGATTCCCATATGTCAGGATACCGGAATGGCTGTGGTTTTTCTGGATATAGGACAGGAAGTGCACTTTACGGGAGGGAGCCTGGAAGAGGCGGTACACGAAGGAGTCCGTCAGGGGTACAGGGAAGGTTTTCTGCGGAAATCTGTGGTGAGAGATCCGCTGTTTCGGGAAAATACCGGAGACAACACCCCTGCTGTCATACACTATTCCCTGGTTGAGGGGGATGGGGTAAAGATCACAGTGGCGCCAAAGGGATTTGGCAGCGAGAATATGAGCCGCGTATTTATGCTCAAGCCTTCCGACGGGATGGAGGGAGTAAAAAACGCAGTGCTGACGACAGTGAAGGAGGCAGGACCCAATGCCTGTCCGCCAATGGTGGTGGGGGTGGGTATCGGAGGCACTTTTGAAAAATGTGCTCTGATGGCCAAAAAAGCGTTGACTCGTTCTGTAAAGGAGCGCGCGGAGATACCATATGTCTGCAGGATGGAAGAAGAGCTTTTGGAGAGAATAAACGGTTCTGGCATTGGTCCTGGGGGACTGGGGGGGACGGCCACGGCACTGGCAGTCAACATTGAAGTCTATCCCACCCATATTGCAGGGCTGCCTGTGGCAGTAAATATCTGCTGTCATGTGAATCGGCATGCTGTGCGGACTCTGTGATAAACCGGCAGAATATTCGTATGCGGCAGTTCCAAAAAGCGGAATACATGGGGAGAGTGGAATGGAAAAGCATATATCGGTACCATTTACAAAAGAGACGGCGGCATCCCTCTGTGCAGGGGATTATGTGTACCTGACAGGAACAATATATACTGCCAGGGACGCGGCTCACAAGAGGATGCAGGAAGCGATGGATAGGAATGAGGCACTGCCTGTTGACATGGAGAATAATGTTATATATTATATGGGACCGTCTCCGGCCAGACCAGGAAGGGCAATCGGATCGGCCGGCCCCACCACGGCCAGCCGTATGGATAAATATGCGCCGGCCCTGTTGGATCTGGGACTCAAGGGCATGATAGGAAAAGGCAGGCGAAGCCAGGCAGTGAAAGAGGCAATGGTGCGCAACGGAGCGGTTTATCTCGCAGCGGTGGGAGGCGCAGGGGCTCTCCTGTCCCGCTCTATTGTCTCTTCAGAGGTGGTTGCATACGATGATCTGGGCACAGAGGCGGTCAGAAGACTGGAAGTAAAGGATTTTCCTGTCATTGTAGTTATGGATGCCGGGGGAAATGATCTGTATGAGACCTCTATATTAGAATATTGCGAGAAATGAGTCTGTGGCCGAAGGGGTTCTCCACAGGGCAGTTTCGCAGCAGTCTTTGTTTCAGGTACACATAATCCTCTGCACAGAGGAAGCCGGCGTCACGTATGTCTGTCAAAGGGGCAGATTTTTCAACGGCTTTCGGCAACAACATAGAATACAGCTTGCCCTGGAGAGGGCGCTGGGGCTTTGGTTCAGAAAAGCCCTCTTCAGGGCGCGAAAAAAATATTAGAAAATAATTGAAAAAAGTGATTGACAAACAGGGGGGCCTTATGTATAATCAATAATGTTCCAAAAACAACAGGTAATACCGCAATATATTGGCAGCGATGCATTTCGGATGAGGAGAAATACTCAAGAGGCCGAAGAGGCGCCCCTGCTAAGGGTGTAGGTCGGGCAACCGGCGCGAGGGTTCAAATCCCTCTTTCTCCGTTATCTGCTGTAGCGAGAAGATGGAAGAGATGCAATCAAACTTCTATCTGCAAAAAGCACGGCAGAGAAAAATGCCACATTTTAGAAAAAAGGTGTTGACAAGCCAAAAGAAATGTGGTATAATGAAAATCCACTGTGAAGTGAGCAGACAAGCGCAACTCCCCAGCGGAAAGGTCAATGAAAAACAAAACGAAAAAAGTTGAAAAAAGTAGTTGACAAAAACAAAAAGCTATGATATCCTATCAGA
>CAJUNZ010000015.1 GCA_910587755.1 uncultured Acetatifactor sp.
GCTCTTCCGATCTTGGCTTCTGCAACCATTGTGCCATATGAGGGAACTGACGTCAGTGGAGAGATAGAGATACTATTGAATAGAAAGATATACTCTATTGAACTTGCCCCCTGTTATTTGTCCGCCACATTCAGAGAGGATGGCAAGACGCTTCTTGCTCCTAACATCTATGTGAGCCAGGAATGGCTGGAGCAGATCGGTGTGCCCGGACAGATCAACAGGATTGCGGTACAAATCGGTAATTCAGAACAGGCTTTAAAGACTGTGAAAGCTATGTTTGAAGCCTACAGCGGGGTTGGGATCACATCAAAAGTGGAAAAAATCAAAGAGCTTAAAGCCAGTTTTGGGGGGATTACTTTTCTGGGAAATGCGCTCAGTGTTATTTTACTGGGAATAGGCTTAATGAATTTTATCAATATGATGTATGTGAGTGTCAGCAGCAGGGGCAAAGAACTGGCTGTTCTGGAGAGTATCGGCATGACTCGGAAACAAATCTATAGAATGCTGCTCATAGAGGGGAACACATATGCCATACTCACAGCCATGTTGATTTTTACATTGGGCAGCGCCGTATTGTATGAAAGCTTTCAGATAGTAAAAACTCAGGCGTCCTATGCAGTGTTCGCTTACCCTGTCAGTCAGACAGTCATATCCCTGGCTGTGGTGACTGCAATCTGCAACCTGGTTCCTGTATTCGTTTACAGGACAGAAAGCAGCCACAGTATAATTGAGCGGCTGAGGGGAAATGATTAGGGCCACATTCCACAGCATCCAGAACGCATCCCACAGCAAAGGTATGAATCCTTCCATTCCCAGCGTCGAAAATGATAAAAGAAGCTGCCGGTAAAGGCGGTTTTCTGTCAATATCAAATGGCAGGAGGAACATGCTTATGGCAATGCAGATTGACACAAACTATGACCATTTCAGAACCGATTATTCAGAGAGGGTGAAGGAGAAACAGGCTGCAGAGAGGGCGGAGGAGGCAAAGGGGACAGAGGCCCAGAGGGCCGGAAAATCCTCTCAACCCCAGGATGAATATATCAGCAGCGAAAAATCGGAGCAAAAGCCCTCCGGGCTGTACCGGGCAGGCCATGACGCCAAGGGAAATCGGAAAATCTTTTTTGAGGATCCGAAAGCGGGCGGGAAGAGCCAGGGACAGCCGGCAGAGAAATGTGTCGCCGATACCCATAAGGTTGACGGAGAAATCAAGCGATTGAAAGAGGAAAAACAGCAGCTGGAACAGCAGATTCAATCCGCTTCCGGAGACGAAGAGATTCGCCGGAAGCTGGAGAAAAAACTGGCCCAGGTGGAGAATGAGTTAAGCCGGAAAGACAATGATACCTACAGGCGGCAGAATGCTTCTGTATCAGTTTGAGGGTGAAAAGGGACAGCGTCTGCCAATACACTGATTGTTTTTCTGTGAATAGCGGCATACGATTTCAGACTTCTCCATAACTACATGGAAATTGTCAGCCACAAAATCAATCGCAGCCAGGATGGACAGAAAAGAATCTCTTTTACAGCACCGGGGTCCTCCCACTTCTCCAATCCTGCCAAGTGCTTTGGAGGTCATCTGATGAGACAAGGCGAAGGGTTCATTTGTGAGAGGCGTTGACTTCGACAGGATGGAGATAAACATGCCGGAGCTGATACCTGCCCCGCAGGCGCCCCAAAACCCACAGGCGCCGCCGGGAACACTTTTCCCCCGGTTTATCATCTCAATCAATGCGGCGGGGAGATCAACCTCTCCGCCTGCATTTTTATATGCTGTCAGAAGAGCAGAGCCTACCATAACATGATGCTCTGGCCCATGCATGTGGCAAAAGGGCTGGGACATAAGTTTCGTGATGATTTCCACAGGGTTTTTGGAGGTTTCGTCCAGGCATAACCGCATGATACTGTCCACACCGCGGGTATGACAGTCATTACAGACAAAGTGGCCGTTGATGCATCTGGTCTTGCTGTTTTCTTTTTTATGGCATATTGCACACTCCATAGGTTTATCTGCTGCTGAATACTCCAGAGCAGCATTGCAAATCAGACATTCTTCTTTCATGGGCGCTACCTTCCTTTGCCGTTATTTCCTCAGGAATTCCTGGGTATTTTGTCTATTAAATTATAGCAGACAGTAAAACAGGAGTAAAGTGTCCTGGAAGTATTTCGCGGCATCTGGAAAACATTTCACAGCAATTCAGTTGTTTTGGTTTCTCAGGCAGGTTATAATAAAATATCATGGGCAGGAGGTGGCACATTGATCCATATTGCAATCTGTGATGATGAAAAATTTGTCCTTCATGTGCTTTTGATTATCCCACAGCAAGTAAGAGGTGAATTGCTCTGATTCAGCTTGGCTTTCCTGTGCCCTGTTCAATAAAGATCATATTCCAGATCCATGCGTCTCATTAACTTCCCATTTTCCTGATAAACGCCGAAATCTTCCCGCAAATTAGAGCACTCCCACATTTTGTAACGCCTGAAAGTGTTGTCATAAAACACCGTATAACCAATACGGTTTAGCTGTGCAAAATCCCGTTGCCGCATTCTTTCATTAGCATTGGGAAAAAGCTCATAATAGCAGTCTTTACAGGAATAATAATCGTCTCCGCATTCCCAATAATAGGAACCTGTTTCAGTGTAAAGTTCATTCATCAGTCTCCCGATTCGGTTTAATTTTGACAAGTGAAGATATTTTCTGCTCTTCTGTCCCAGGGTGTTTTCCGCCAATGCACAAGGCATGTGGTTTTTTACAATATATGCCTTTTGCTTTGCGCAATAACAGACTTCCATAAGCCCTGCGTCCACCAGGGTTTTCATGTCTCTCTGTATCATTTTTCTGCCCATGGGAAGGCGAGAAGTGATATCGGCAAGTTCCACCTGCTGGCTTCCCTTAAAAATATCATACAGCAAAAGCTGACGGTCTGTTGGTGTCAATTCTATTGCGCCCATCCTGGTTCCCACCTTTGATTTCATTTCAGCATAGCTGTTAAGTTTCATTATACTTCATCAGCCGTCCTTTCAGCAACCTTTTCCGGAATGAAAAAAATGTATTGACAATTATTTCCTGTCATGGTATCCTAAGGATGGTTAGCGGTAGCTAACTATTATTTGACACAGAGAGTTAGTTTTGACTAATACATGGAGGAAGGTGGGGATATGATGCCGCTTACACTGGCAGAAGTGGAAGAGGAAAACATAATCAGAAAAATCGGAGGGAAGCAGGAGATTAAGGCGCATCTTGAGAAGCTTGGTTTTGTTGTGGGAGGGACGGTGACGGTGGTCAGCGCCGCAGGGGGCAATGTCATTGTAAAAGTAAAGGATTCCCGCATAGCCGTCAGCAGAGAGATGGCGCAGAAAATCATGGTTTGAGGTGCGGGGTATGCCCCTCAAAAACATTTTGACAGGAGGTACATGGGAGTGAAAACGCTGAAAGAAGCAAAGGTTGGCGATACCGTCCGGGTGGTGAAGCTTCACGGCCAGGGAGCGGTCAAGCGCAGAATCATGGACATGGGACTGACAAAGGGGGTAGAAGTGCAGACCCGCAAGGTTGCACCCCTTGGGGACCCTATCGAAGTGACGGTTCGGGGGTATGAGCTTTCTATCAGGAAAGCGGATGCAGAGCTGATTGAAGTTGAGAGCCTGTAGCAGGCCCTCTGTAAAAAATTGTCAGGGGAGGGATATCCCCTGTATTTTCAGCCTTATTGGTTAGCTATAACTAATCAAAGAAAGCGAGGAGAAGGATGAGTCTGAGAATTGCCCTTGCAGGGAATCCAAACTGCGGGAAGACAACACTGTTCAATGCCCTTACCGGGTCCAATCAGTTTGTGGGAAACTGGCCGGGGGTGACGGTGGAAAAAAAGGAAGGAAAGCTGAAAAGACATGAGGGAGTGACCATCACCGACCTACCTGGCATTTATTCTCTTTCCCCTTACACACTGGAGGAGGTGGTGGCAAGAAACTACCTTGTGAGCCAGCGCCCCGATGGGATCTTGAACCTGGTGGACGGCACGAATCTGGAGAGAAATCTGTACCTGACCACCCAGCTTGTCGAGCTTGGAATTCCTGTGGTGGTTGCCGTCAATATGATGGATGTGGTGGAAAAAAACGGCGACAAAATCAATACGGCAGAGCTGTCAAGAGCCCTGGGCTGTAAGGTGGTGGAGATTTCAGCTCTGAAAGGAGTCGGACTTATGGAGGCTGCGGAAGCCGCAGTGGAGGCAGCAGAGAAGGGAAAGACGGTGCCCAGGCATAGCTTTTCGGGAACCGTGGAACACGCTCTTGCCCACATTGAGGAGGCTGCGGTGCATGGGCTGCCGGAGGAACAGCAGCGATGGTATGCCATAAAATTGTTTGAGAGAGATCAGAAGGTTTTAGAGCAGTTGAACCTGGCTGAGTCCGTTCTCTCCCATATTGAAACAGACATTCAGGCAGTTGAGGAGGAGATGGATGAGGATGCGGAATCCATTATCACCAGTGAGAGATATATTTACATCGGAAGTATCATAAAAGGATGTCTGCTGAAAAAATCTACAGAAAAACGCTCAAACTCCGACAAAATAGACAGGGTTGTCACCAACCGTTTTCTGGGACTGCCGATTTTTGCCGCCATTATGTTTCTGGTATATTATGTATCCATGGTGACGGTAGGAACCGCCGCCACAGACTGGGCCAATGACGGGTTGTTTGGTGAGGGCTGGCACCTGTTTGGCATAGGTGCTTCCGCCTATGGGGAAGCGGTTGAGGAATACAGTGATGCATCGCTGATTGTGCAGGGCTATGACGCATATGTGGAAGAAGCGGGCGGGGAGCCCACGGGAGATTTTCCGTATAAAGCCATGGACGAGGAAACACTGGAAGAAGTGACAAAGACAGCGTCCCTTGTGGATTATCAGGAGGCAGTTAGGCTTCTGGAACAGTACAAAGAAGAGCCTGATCCTGCGGCTTACGGCGTCTGGGTTCCCGGCGTCCCGGTACTTGTGGGGGCGGGGATGGAGGCTGTGGGGGCTGCGGGCTGGCTTGAAGGTCTTATGGTTGACGGCATTGTGGCCGGTGTGGGAGCGGTTTTGGGATTTGTGCCCCAGATGCTGGTTTTGTTCCTCTTTCTTGCTTTCCTTGAGGCCTGCGGTTACATGGCGCGTATTGCCTTTGTGCTGGATCGTGTTTTCCGTAAGTTTGGGCTGTCCGGTAAGTCTTTTATTCCCATGCTCATCGGAACCGGATGCGGCATTCCGGGCATTATGGCGTCCAGAACAATCGAAAATGAACAGGACCGCAGGATGACCATTATGACAACTACATTTATTCCCTGCGGCGCCAAGGTGCCGTTTATTTCCATGGTTGCGGGCGCGGTTTTCGGCGGTTCCCCATGGGTTGCAACGAGCGCATATTTTGTTGGCATGACAGCAATCCTTACCTCCGGCATCATGCTGAAGAAGAGCAGGATGTTTTCTGGTGAACCGGCTCCTTTTGTGATGGAGCTTCCCGCCTACCATATGCCCACTGCAGGGAATGTCCTCCGCTCCATGTGGGAACGTGGGTGGTCTTTCATCAAAAAGGCGGGCACGATTATCTTTCTGTCCACCATTGTGATCTGGTTTACCACTTACTTTGGATTTACGTCGGAAGGATTCAGAATGCTCGGCGAAGAGGAGATGGATCAGTCTCTTCTTGCTGCCGCCGGAGACGTGATTGCATGGATTTTCACGCCGCTGGGCTGGGGAAACTGGCAGGCAGCAGTGGCGTCCATTACGGGTCTGGTGGCAAAGGAAAATATCGTCGGCACAATGGGTATTCTCTATCCCGGCGGCTGGGCGGAAATCGGTGCTGCTTTCAGCAAGGCTTCCGGATATTCTTTCCTTGTTTTCAACCTTCTGTGCGCACCCTGCTTTGGTGCAATCGGTGCCATCAGGCGGGAGATGAACAGTGCAAAATGGACTTGGTTTGCCATAGGCTATCAGTGTCTGCTGGCCTACGGGGCGGCTCTGGTGGTATACCAGATTGGCTCAGCCTTTATGGGGAATCTGAATATTGTGGGTATGTTTGGGGCCGTGATCATCTTGGGCGGTATGCTTTATCTGCTGCTTAGACCCAATAGAGATACCATAAAACGATCTGCTGAGATGAAAATAAAAACGGCAAAATAGTGTTTATAAAAAAGCAGCTGGAGGAGATATTTTCAGCCAGGAGAATTTTGGGAGAAGGAGTGCCAAGGTGAGCCCATATTTTGGAAGCAGAGAGCTTTCAGATATGGGCTTATAAGCAGCTGAACAGTTTGTCCCAGTGTTTACAGTATCTTGCGGCAAGAACAGTCCCGCAGAGCGCAGGATATGAAACGATAACAGGCAAGGCGGCGGGATAGTCAATGCTTATCACCGCCGCCCTGTTTTGGAGTTTTATCAGACTGATAAACTCAAATTTTTTGCTCCAATTCTTCTTTTGTAGGTATTTCAAATAATTCTGAGAACAGGATTTGATTTTGCGGTGGCTCTGCCCACGTGCCTATCGCCGGAACACATACCAGTAAGGTTCACTTCCGCCGAAGGAATAATCCCCGCTTTTCCACTGGACAAACAGATACGGCACCTGGCCTATTTCCTGAAGGATATATTTGCTGGCGGTGGACTGGGGCGTGCAGATTACGTATCCCTTCATCCAGCGCCATACCTCGGAGGTATCGGTGCGGAAACTGCCGTCATTCCTATTCCGAAAGCTGTTTTCCATGCCCCCGTCCTCCAGAAACACCGCCGTTCTCCAGTACAGATCCTCGTAAGGCAGTACAATATCAGGATTCAGAGGGTCAAATTCTTCTATATGCTGCACCAGGCTGCACACATTCCATTTTCCCAGAACAGAAGCATCCTCTGCCGGAAGGTCCGGAATCTCGTCCACGGACATAATCTCCTGTTTCCGGTATGCCTTGGAGTCCGTCTTTCGGAATACCCACAGCTCCGGCCTGCCGCCCCGATAGTAGTTGGGGCCCTTAAACTCCAGGAACAGGTAAGTCTCCCCGGCGATTTCTTCGATGGTGTACGCATTCTGGCTTTTCCGGTGAGGGTAGCCGCAGCTGGAGAACAGCAGCCCTTTTGTCCAGCCGAAGGACCAGTACCACTCGCCTCCGGGAAGAAAGTACAGCCCCTTTTCCATCTCTTTTATACATCCGGATTTCTGCTTCTCGGGATGGAACATTTCCCGGCAGGGCAGAAAGTCAATCATTTCCCAGTGACCGATGACAGCTTCATCATTTACAAAAGGCTTATCGAACTCCTCATTATGGCTCATGTCCAGCTCGCCCAGTTTCACCACGGGAAGCTTTATCTCCACTGTGCCGTCCTCATACATGATTTTACAGGTGGGACCTACAATCTGATAATCGTGGTCCAGCACATATTTCTGAAGGGCGATGACACCCTCCTCATACTCTCCGCAGGCACAGGCCAGGCTGGCGGTATCCTCCCCAAAGGATAGGGTTCTCTCAGAAAATCCGCAGGATTTTGGCAGTTTCCCCGTGATCTCCACCCCCAATCCGGTGTCAAAATTCCGGCTCACAAATTCTGGCTCATAGTCCATGAGCACTGTCCTGTGCCCCAAAATTCCCTGGGGGATGGCGCCGCGCATTTCCTGCAGATGATCCTCTGCCTGGGATTTTTCGGCAAGGATCTTCCGGTCATAGGCCAGCCTGATTCCATCGCTCTTTCTTATGACAATGTCAAACATAATTTTTCGCTCCTTTAAGTCATGGTTCAGGTTTTGGAGGATGGCTATGCGGCTCTGGGTCTGTCTCTGCAGTCTGCGCAGCTCCTCTTCCTTACCCTTGAGAAATGCGGACAGGTTTTCTTTGGGCAGGGAGAACAGTTCTTTGATCTCCCGCAGGCTGAACCCAAGCTCTTTCAGCGCGATAATGCGGTAGCAGTCGGACAGTTTTACAGCGCTGTAATAACGATATCCCGTCATCTCGTCAATGCGGTTCGGCGGAAGAAGCCCTTCGCTGTCATAGAACCGGAGGGTCTTTACGGGTATTCTGCACAGCTTTGAAAGCTCGCCGATTTTGTACATAACATCACTCCTTGTATCCATAAAATGTTGAGATTCTGTATCGCAGGTACCTTGCAGGAGTATCATAGCATTCCAGTTAAGGGGAGAGTCAAGGGAAAAATTCAGGAAAAAATTCATTGACCCTATTGACAGATGACCTTGGTGGGAGTATTATCCAGTTAAAAATTTTGAATGTCAAAATATTTGAGATTAAAATTAATTGAAACTCAAAATAACGCTGCGGGCAGGGTGCCGTTCCGGAGCGGAAGAAATGACAGAAAGCGGCAGAAAATAACAAAAAATATTAAAAAATATCAAAAAAGGAGAAGAGATTATGTTTGAGAAGGTAAAGGAGATCATTGAAGAAAAGCTGAATGCGGACGGGATGGGCATTACCGAGGCCACAAGTTTCAAGGATGACCTGGAGGCGGATTCCCTTGACCTGTTTGAGATGGTGATGGCCCTGGAGGATGAATTTGCCGTGGAGATTCCCTCTGAGGATCTGGAGAAGATGGCCACCGTGGGGGACGTGATAGAGTATCTGAGGGAGAAAGGTGTGGAGTGAGTATCCGCACCGGATGGGAGAGCATATGACGACTAGGGTGACAGAAATGCTGGGGATCCAGTACCCTGTGATTCAGGGAGGAATGGCCTGGGTGGCGGAGTACCACCTGGTGTCGGCAGTGTCCCAGGCCGGGGGACTGGGCATTATCGGGGCCGGCGGTGCCTCCGCTGAATTTGTCCGGGGGCAGATACGGAAGGTGAAAGAGAGGACGGAGAAGCCCTTTGGGGTGAATCTGATGCTGATGAACCCGGAGGCAGATGCAATCGCGCAGGTGATTGTGGAGGAAGGGGTGAAGGTGGTGACTACCGGCGCCGGCAATCCGGGACGCTATCTGCCCATGTGGAGAGAAGCGGGTGTAACGGTGATCCCGGTGGTGGCCAGCGTGGCCATGGCCAGGATGATGGAGCGGGCCGGGGCACAGGGAGTGGTGGCAGAGGGGACAGAGTCCGGCGGACATATCGGCGCTGCATCCACCATGACCCTGGTGCCCCAGGTGGCAGATGCCGTCAGCATTCCTGTTATCGCCGCCGGAGGAATAGCGGACGGCAGAGGACTGGCGGCGGCCCTGATGCTGGGGGCGGAGGCGGTGCAGATGGGCACACGCTTTATCGTGGCCAGGGAGTCCGTTGTACATGAAAATTATAAAAAGAAAGTCATCGGTGCCAGAGATATTGACTCTGAAGTCACGGGCATGAGCCACGGCCATCCCGTGAGACAGCTGCGCAATAAGATGACCAGGGAGTATGTGAAGCTGGAGAAGGAGGGAGCGCCCTTTGAGGAACTGGAGCAGCTGACCCTGGGAGCTCTGCGGAAAGCCGTGGTGGAGGGGGATGTGGTGAACGGAACCCTTATGGCGGGACAGTGCGCGGGGCTTGTGCAGAAGGAGCAGACCTGTGAAGAGATGATCCGGGAGATTATGGAGCAGGCGGAAAAGCTGCTGTCCCCCCGTTCTTAAAGGGGTAAAATGCAGTGAGATGTGCCCGGGGATGCTTTATCGTTCCAGGGCAGCAGGATGGGGGAGTTTGGAAAAATGAGCAGGACAGCATTTATCTTTCCGGGACAGGGGTCCCAGTACTGTGGAATGGGACGGGATTTCTATGAAAAATATGAGACCGCCAGGGAGGTGTACGCTCTGGCGGGAAAGGCTTCCGGCCTGGATGTGGCGGCTCTTTGTTTTGAGGAGGATGAACGTCTTCACATTACAGAGTACACCCAGATCGCTATGCTGGCCACAGAGGTGGCGGTGCTGAAGGTGATGGAGCAGGAGGGGTTCCGGGCGGACTGCTGCGCCGGACTCAGCCTGGGAGAGTATGGAGCCCTGGCGGCGGCCCGGGTGATGGAACTGGAGGATTTGTTCCGCCTGATCCGCAGACGGGGCATTTACATGCAGGAGGCTTATCCTGTGGGGGGCGCCATGACGGCGGTGATGGGGCTTTCGGCGGATACCATCCGTGAGATCTGCTGTGAAACTCCGGGCACGGTGTCCATTGCCAACGATAACTGTCCCGGCCAGATTGTGATATCGGGGGAGGAAAAGGCTGTCCAGGCTGCCGCACAGAAGCTGCAGGAAGCGGGGGCAAAGCGCTGTATTCCCCTGAAAGTCAGCGGCCCCTTCCACTCCCCTCTGCTGGCAGGCGCAGGGGAGAAACTGGCGGCGGAGCTGGAGGGCGTGGCGGTGCAGGATCCTGTGATCCCCTATCTGTGCAATGTGGAGGCGCTTCCTGTGACGGACTGCACCCGGGTGAAGGAACTGCTGGCCAGGCAGGTATCCGGCACAGTCCGGTGGCGGGAGACCATGGAGCGCATGCTGGCGGAGGGCGTGGATACCTTTGTGGAGATTGGGCCGGGCAAAACCCTGGCCGGATTCCTCCGCAGGATAGACAGGGATGCCAGAGTGTTCAATGTGGAGAAGACGGAAGACCTGGAGAAGCTGAAAACGCTCTGTACAGGGTAAAGCCCTGGAAATGGGGCCGTGGCAAGGAGGAGTGGATGGAAGAAGGAAGCAATACCGTTGGAACCTGCGGGGAACTGGCGGGCAAAGTGGCACTTGTGACCGGAGCGGGCCGGGGTATCGGCCGGGGCATTGCAGGGAAACTGGCATCCCTGGGTGCATTGGTGCTGATAAATTACAGAGGATCGGAACTTCGGGCCCGGGAGGCGGCGGAGGAGATCCGGGCTGCAGGAGGCAGAGCGGAGTGCCTGGGCTGCGATGTGTCGGACTACGCCGCCTGCGGGGCCATGGTGGAGACAGTCATAAAAGAGTACGGCCATGTGGATATTCTGGTGAACAATGCGGGAATTACCAGGGATAATCTGCTTATGCGCATGTCGGAGCAGGAGTACGACGAGGTTTTGGACACCAATTTAAAGGGAGCATTCAACACCATCCGGCATTTGTCCAGATATTTTTTAAAGCAGCGCAGCGGCAAGATTATCAATATTTCCTCTGTCTCCGGCGTCATGGGCAACCCGGGCCAGGCCAATTACAGCGCCTCCAAGGCAGGACTCATCGGACTCACCAAGAGCGTGGCCAGGGAGCTGGCTTCCCGGGGGGTGTGCGTCAATGCGGTGGCTCCGGGTTTTATTGACACGGAGATGACACAGACCCTGTCGGAGAAGGCGAAAAGCAGCGGTCTGGCCGCGGTGCCCATGGGCAGAATGGGCACCGTGGAGGATGTGGCAGAGGTGGTGGCGTTTCTTGCAGGGAACAAATCGGATTATATCACAGGCCAGGTGATCTGTGTGGACGGAGGTATGGCGATATGAGCAGACGAGTGGCAGTGACCGGTATGGGGGCGGTGACACCCATAGGGACGGGCGTGGAGGCATTCTGGGAGAGTATCAGACAGGAGAGAATCGGGTTTGCCCCCATTACCCGGTTTGACGCCTCCGGCTATAAATGCGGGCTGGCGGCGGAAGTGAAGGACTTCCGGCCGGAGGATCACATGGACAAAAAGTCCGTCAGGCGCATGGAGCTGTTCTGCCAGTTTGCGGTGGCGGCAGCCGGGGAGGCCATGGGGGACGCGGGGCTGAACATGGAAAGGGAGGATCCTTTCAGGGTGGGCTGCAGCATTGGAAGCGGCATCGGCAGTCTGCAGGCCATAGAGAGAGAGTACGGCAAACTGCTGGAAAAAGGGCCTTCACGGGTAGGGCCTCTGTTTGTGCCCATGATGATCTCCAATATGGCGGCGGGAAATGTGAGCATTGCCCTGGGGCTGAAGGGAAAGAGCCTGAATGTGGTGACAGCCTGCGCCACGGGAACCAATTCCATCGGTGAGGCCTTCCGGGCCATTCAGTGCGGGGACGCGGAGGTGATGCTGGCAGGGGGCACGGAGGCCGCAGTTACCCCCATTGGCATCGCAGGTTTTTCCGCCCTGAAGGCATTGTCCGAGAGCAGGGATCCTGCCAGGTGTTCCATTCCTTTTGACAAGGACAGAAGCGGCTTTGTCATGGGGGAGGGCGCCGGGGTGGTGGTTCTGGAGGAGCTGGAACATGCCAGAGCCCGGGGGGCGCATATTTATGCGGAAGTGCTGGGATACGGCTGTACCTCGGATGCATTTCATATCACTTCCCCTGCGGAGGACGGCAGCGGGGCCGCCAGGGCCATGGAGTATGCTATGGCAGAGGCAGGTGTGGCGCCTGGGGAAGTGACTTATATCAATGCCCACGGCACATCCACCCATCTCAACGACCTGTTTGAGACCCGGGCTATCAAGATGGCTTTCGGAGACCAGGCAGGGAAGCTGCGGATCAACTCCACCAAGTCCATGATCGGCCATCTGCTGGGAGCCGCAGGGGCAGTGGAGTTTATAACCTGTGTAAAGGAACTGCAGGAGGGATTTATCCACAGGACCGTGGGCCTGCAGGAGGCCGGGGAGGAGCTGGATCTGGACTACTGCAGGGAGAGCAGGGAGGAGGCCATTCCCTACGCCCTCAGCAATTCCCTGGGCTTTGGAGGGCACAACGCCAGCATCCTTCTGGGACAGCCGGGGAACTGAGCAGTTTCCCCGGAAACGTGCAGGAGGCGGCACACTCACATACAAGCGGCAATGGGCTTGAGATAGGAGAGAATATGTCATTGTATACAGCGCAGGAGATTATGAATATATTGCCCCACCGGTATCCTTTTCTGCTGGTGGACACCATAGAGGAACTGGAACCGGGGCTGCGGGCTGTGGGCAGAAAATGTGTCAGTGTGAACGAGCCTTTTTTCCAGGGACATTTTCCGGGGAACCCTGTCATGCCCGGGGTGCTGATCCTGGAGGCCCTGGCACAGGTTGGGGCTGTGGCCATGCTGTCCAAGCCGGAATTCCAGGGGCGGACTGCCTATTTTGCAGGGATTGACAAGGCAAGGTTCCGCCGGAAAGTGTTCCCCGGGGATGTGCTTGTTCTGGAGACGGAGATTCTCAAGGTGAAGGGGCCTGTGGGTGTGGGCCGGGCCCAGGCGAAAGTGGACGGCGTGGTGGCGGCCCGGGCGGAGCTGACTTTTTCCATAGGATAAGGATGCAAAATCCTTATCCCTGGATGGCGTCCCGGATTCTTTTGAGACAGCCTCCAGGATTTAGGGCGAGGTATGTGAGATGAAAAATAATCTGCTGAAACAGAAGAGAGCGAATTTTTTTGCCAGGAAATTTGGCAGGCAGAATCCAAACCAGACGGTCTCCAGGGGCCAGGAGGAAGAAGGCGGGGAAGCCATTTCCCCACAGGATTCGGAGGATTATACCATCCGCTGTCCCAAGTGCGGAAAGCAGGTGAACCGGCAGAGGGTGGTGAAGCGGAAATATATCTGCTATGAGTGCGGGGGATATTTCCGGGTAAAGGTGTCCAACCGCATCCGCATGGTGGCGGATCCCCACACTTTTGAACCCTGGTTTACGGATCTGCCGGTACATAATCCCCTGAATTACGAGGGCTATGAGGAGAAACTGGCCCAGGCCAGGGAGAAGACTGGCCTGGACGAGGCAGTGACAGTGGGCCGCTGCAGGGTGTTCGGGGAGGAGATTGTACTGGGGATCTGCGACTCCAGATTCCTGATGTCCAGCATGGGCCGGACGGTGGGGGAGAAGATCACCGCAGCCCTGGAACGGGCTCTGGAGCTGAGGCTGCCGGTGTTCCTTTTCTGCTGTTCCGGCGGGGCCAGAATGCAGGAGGGCATTGTATCCCTGATGCAGATGGCCAAGACCTCGGGGGCGGTACAGAAACTGGGGGAGGCGGGACTTTTGTACTGTACGGTGCTGACGGATCCCACCACAGGGGGAGTGACTGCCAGTTTCGCCATGCTTGGGGATGTGATTATGGCGGAGCCCGGGGCCCTGGTGGGATTTGCAGGTCCCAGGGTTATCAGGCAGACCATAGGCCAGGAGCTGCCGGAGGGATTCCAGACCGCAGAGTTTCTGGTGGAACACGGCATTATTGACGGCATTGTGGCGCGGGAAAACCTGAAAAAGACCATGTACTTTCTGGTGAAGGCGCACCAGTGCAGGGAAAAGCAGTATGCGGAATTCACCCCTGGAAAAGATGTCCGGTTTGTGCTGAGTGAGATTCTGAAAGAGCAGTCCTTTAAGGTGCGTCCCCTGGATGCCTGGGAGAAGGTAAAGGCGACCCGGCGGGTGGAGAGGCCCCAGGCATGCGACTATATGAATTATATCTTTGATTTCTTTGTGGAGTCCCATGGAGACAGAGCTTTTCGGGATGATCCTGCCATCATTGGGGGCCTGGCTTTTCTGGACGGGCAGCCGGTGACGGTGATTGCAGAGCACAAGGGCAGGGATGTAAAGGAATGCCAGCAGAGGAATTTCGGCATGCCCATGCCGGAGGGATACCGCAAGGCTCTGCGGCTGATGAAGCAGGCGGAAAAGTTTCACAGGCCCATTATCAGCTTTGTGAATACCGCCGGGGCATTCTGCGGCATTGAGGCGGAGGAACGGGGCCAGGGGGAGGCTATCGCCAGAAATCTGATGGAGATGGCGGCGCTGAAGGTGCCGGTGCTGTGTATCTTTATCGGGGAGGGCGGCAGCGGCGGCGCCCTGGCTACGGCTGTGGGGAATGAGGTCTGGATGCTGGAAAACGCCACGTATTCCATTCTCTCCCCTGAGGGGTTTGCCTCCATTCTGTGGAAGGACGCCTCCAGGGCCAGGGAGGCCAGCCAGATCATGCAGCTGACGGCCCAGGATCTGAAACGTCTGGGGATCATTGAGAAGATTATCCCTGAGTTCGGCGGTGCGGACAGCACTACGGCCGCCGCCATTGGAGGCTGTCTGAAGGAGCAGATTGTGGACTTTTTAAAGCGGTGCCAGGGCATGAGCGGCCAGGAACTTGCGGCCGCCCGGTACGAGCGTTTCCGCAGGTTCTAAACCGGACAGGTAATGTCGCTGGGGGAGAAGCAAAGAAGAGAAAATATACTCTTGAAATACCTTGGGGACAGAGTGCAGAGAAAGGGGAGAGTATGGCGGTAAAAATAATCGGAACAGGAAGCGCCCTGCCAAAAAAGGTCGTGTCCAATGAGGAGATGGCGGGACTGGTGGAGACTTCAGACCAGTGGATCAGGGAGCGCACGGGCATTGGCAGCAGGCATATCTCAACAGGGGAGACCGTGGTCTCCCTGGCGGTGGAGGCCTGTGAAAAAGCCCTGGCCCATGGGGACAGAAAAGCCTCGGAAGTGCAGCTGATCCTGGTGGCCACCTGTACGCCGGAGAAGGGCATTCCCTGTGCTGCCTGTCAGGTGCAGGGCCTTCTGGGGGCGGCGGAGGCGGTGGCTTTTGACCTGAACGCGGCCTGTGCCGGATTCCTCTTTGCGCTGCACACTGCCCATGCCTACATTGAGGCGGGTATCTATGACAATGCTCTGGTGGTGGGCAGCGAGGTGTTGTCCAAAGTGGTGGACTGGACTGACAGAGGCACCTGTGTGCTGTTTGGGGACGGGGCCGGGGCGGTGCTGTTGGAGCGCAGCGGGCAGCCGGGTATTCTGGGCTTTGTACAGCACTCGGACGGAACCAAAGGCGGGGTCCTTCAGTGCGATGGCAGAAAGCTGGAGAATCCTTTTGTGTCCCTGCCTGTGGGAAATCCTTTTCTGTCCATGGACGGCAGGGAGGTATTTGCTTTTGCCCTGAGACAGGTTCCAGCCTGCATATGGGAGGCGCTTTCACAGGCAAAGCTCTCCCCGGAGGATGTGGATCTGTATGTGCTCCACCAGGCCAACAGACGTATTATTGAGGGCATCGCCGGGAGGATGAATCTGGAGGCGGCCAGATTTCCCATGAATCTGGAGCGGACGGGAAATATGTCCTCCGCATCCATCCCGGTTCTTCTGGACGAACTGGTCCGGGAGGGACGGCTGCAGGAGGGAATGACCCTTGTGCTCTCAGGCTTTGGGGCAGGGCTCACTTACGGGGCGTGTGTGCTGAAGTGGCAGCGGTAACTTGACTTTTCAGGAGAAATTGGTATAGTTAAGGAAAGCGTCCGGGGAGACAGGGGCGCGGGAAAGAAGGTGCAGGCGGCGGGATGGGGCGGAACAGGAATCATTCTCTCAATGAGATGCTGGTAAGTCTGTTTAATCATGTGATGGACATGGAGGGCCAGGCGGTTATCACAGAGGAATACAAGGATATCACCAACAACGACATGCATATCATAGAGGCCATCGGCATAGAGGCCCCGCGGAATATGTCCGTGATTGCCCAGAAGCTCCATGTTACGGTGAGTACCCTGACCATCAACATGAACGGACTGGAAAAGAAAGGCTATATCTGCAGGGAGCGGGGGCAGAAGGACAAGCGCGTGGTGTATGTGACACTGACGGAGAAGGGAAAGAAGGCCTTTTATCACCACCGGGATTTTCACAAGAAGATGATTAAGGCCATTGTGAAGGACCTGAGCCAGCAGGAGATGGAAATTCTGTGCCGGTGTCTTGAGAATCTGAACCGCTTTTTCGAGCCGGAGGAATCTTCTCAGGGCCACTGAAAGACTATCCCTGAATAGCTATAACTGCTTATAAAAGTAAATTTCGTCGTATATCCTCTCTTCGCCCCAGGGTTCCCGGAGGCCGCCTGGTATTTTGCCGCAGGGTTCCATTCCTATGGCTGTGTAGAAATGCTCGGAGCCGTCGCCGCGGCAGGATGTGGTTATATGAGTGCATCCCAGCTGTTTGGCCTGGGCGAAGGCTTCATGGCAGAGCTTTTTTCCCAGGCCCTGCTTCTGGAAAGCGGGATTTACCACCACGTCTGCAAGCTTGCCCTTGTGAGGGTGAAGGATATACTGGGATTTTTCCACCAGAACCGCTCCCACCACCTGCTCTTTTGCCACGGCTGTCAGAAAGATGCTTTCTCCATTCTCCATTTTTTTCACATTGGCTTCAACCCTCTGTTTCACCTCTTCCGGTGTATTGGCCGAGAAGATGTTCTCCCAGAGACTTTTGGCATCGGTAAGCCTCAGTTTTCTGATTTCAATTTCTTTCATGTTTTCCAGTGCCTCCTTTGTTGACAATAGTTTTGGATGGATTTTTCTGTGCTGCTTCAGCTGATGGTGGCAGCGGTATTCACTGGGCGTGCACCCTATGTATTGAAGGAAAGCTTTGTAAAAGCCAGCCTGGGTCTCGAAACCATAATCCATGGCCACATCATACATTTTCCTGCCCAGAGCGATCTCCCCTGCGGCCCGGAAGAGCCTTCTCTTTCTGACATAAGTCATGACGGGCATACCTGTAATGTCATGGAAATAATAGTAGAGCTGCCTTGTGGAATAATGGCATCTTTGGCTTAAGTGCTCCAGGGTAAAGTCTTCTTTCAAATTATTTTCGATAAAATTCATCATGTCTTCCAGAGACATTTTGCGTCACCACCTTATCTGAATATAGCAGACACAGACAAAAAATCTTTTCCAAAACTGCAAAAGTACCGGAAAGATACGGGAGTTTGGAGATCGGTTCAGCCGTTAGGTCATGGATTTTATTATAGCCCATTTTTAGACGAAAAGAAAGAAACTTTTTGTATTTCCGCCAGATTCCCGTCAGGTGGTAACAGTTCAGACAGGGCGCTGAACTGTTACGAGAATGCACACAAAACGCGAAAAGAATGCGTTTTGGCGCCCGCAAGTCTCGCAAAATTGCACAGAGCGCAATTTTGACTTCGCGAGAGGGGCTGTCTGAACTGTTACATCAGATGCACAGATGGGGAGCCGCTTGAATTCCCCCAGGGGAGGTGGTATGATAATGGAAACAACCTCAAAGGAGTGCATGGACATATGTATACGGAGAGAGAGCTGGTCAGAATTGCCAGGCGGGAAAATAACAGCAGGAGAAATTATCTGGTGGTGAATCCTCTTCAGGGCAAGCATATTCCGGTTTCGCCGGGAAAGGCCCTGGGGGTGTTTTCCGAACTGGCCGGACTTTTGAGAAAGTATTCGGGGGAGAGGCTTCTGGTGGTGGGATTTGCGGAGACCGCCACCGCCGTGGGGGCCCGGATCGCCATCGAACTGGGGGCTGGGTATATCCAGACCACAAGGGAGGAGATCCCCGGCGTGGAATACCTTTTTTTCTCAGAGGAGCACAGCCACGCCACCCAGCAGAAGCTGGTGAAGAGCGATCTGCACAGGGTCTTGGACAGGACGGACAGGATCATTTTTGCGGAAGATGAAGTCACCACGGGAAAGACCATCCGGAACCTGATTGCGGTTCTGGAACAGTGCTGTGAAAGCAGGCTGCAGTTTGCAGTGGCCTCCCTGTTAAATGGGATGAAGGAGGAGGACGAGAGGGCTTTTCAGGACAGGGACATAGGGCTTCACTACCTGCTGAAGATCAGCCATGAGGGGTATCCGGAGACAGCCAGTCAGGCTGCAGAGGACGGGATTTATCACCTGGAAGAGGAATCCGGAGGCGCGTACACAGCCTGTTTTGACCTGGAAGGCAGGGTGGATGCCCGGAGACTTACGGAGGGGCCTGGGTATGATGGGGCGTGCAGGGAATTTTCGGACAAGGCGCTGAATCTGCTTCCCCTGGAGGGGCATGAGAGGGTGCTGGTGCTGGGCACGGAAGAGTTCATGTACCCTGGGCTGTGGCTGGGAAAAAGCCTGGAGGAAAGGGGGCATGAGGTGATGTTTCACGCCACCACCCGCAGTCCCATCGCCGTCAGCCGCAGTGGGGACTATCCTCTCCATGAGCGGTATGCGCTGTCCAGTTTCTATCAGGAAGACCGGAGGACCTTTCTATACGATATCGGCAGCTTTGACGCCGTGATTGTGGTGACGGATGCCCGGGAAAAGGGCACAAAAGGGGAGAGAGCTCTTCTGAGCGCCCTGGAAAAAAAGAATGCAGTGGTGTGCCTGGTAAGGTGGTGCGGAGAATGAGAAGTTCTTATCTGGCGGAAGATGTGGTGCTGTTGCTGAAAGACATCACGGGCATGGTTAGTCCCCAGCCCACTCAGGAGCGGGAGAGGCTCATACAGTCAGGCAGGCATTACAGTGAAATGCTGCCTGTGGAATATGTTCCCACGGAGAAGTATATGGCGGTGTACAGGGAGGCTCTGGCCCGGTATGCCGGGCAGGTGGCGAAGGCTGTGGGAGAGCTCTCCCGCAGGATTATGGCGTCCCGGGGAAGGGATGTGGTGCTGGTGTCCCTGGCCCGGGCAGGCATTCCGGCGGGGATTCTGGTCAGACGGTATATTCAAAGATATTATGGTGTGAATGTGCCCCATTATGCCATTTCCATTATCAGGGGAAGGGGGATTGACGGCAATGCCATGGGATATCTGCTGGACAGGTATAAGCCCGGACAGCTTCTCTTTGTGGACGGGTGGATTGGAAAAGGGGCCATACTGGGGGAACTGGAAAAGGATGTGGGAGCTTACCCCGGCGTCAGCCCGGAGATTGCCGTTCTGGCGGATCCGGCGGGAGTGACGGAACTTCGGGGCACCCCTGAGGATATCTTGATACCCAGTTCCTGTCTCAACAGTACGGTGTCCGGACTGATCAGCAGGACAGTTTTGCGGGAGGATATTATCGGGGAAAAGGATTTTCACGGTGCGGTGTACTATGGGGAATTGAAGGATTCGGATTTGTCTTATCACTTTATAGAGACTGTCGAGGGATGTTTTTCTCCTACAGTGGAGGAAGACCTTACCTGTCCGGGGGGAAGCGGATTCGCCGGGAAAGAAAAGGCCTCCTGTACTGGCGGGGGTATCCGGGAGGTGGGGGAAATTGCCGCTTATTTTGGCATCCAGGATATCAATTTTGTAAAACCCGGCATTGGGGAGACCACCCGGGTTCTGCTGCGGCGGGTTCCCTGGAAAGTGCTGATAGGTGACAGATACCGGGGAGACCCGGAACTGGGCCATGTGGTCAGGCTGGCAGAGGAAAAGCAGGTTCCGGTGGAATATTATCCCCTTACCCGGTATAAATGCTGTGGCATCATCAAAAAAATCGCCGACGCATAACAGGATCTGCCAAAGGGCCGGCCGGCTCAGGGCAGGAGGACTCAAAGGACCTCCTGCCCTCTGACCCCAAAGGCCTGCGCCAGAAAAAGGGTCTGCCGGGCCCAGTTCAGGTGGGTTTTGTACTCGTTCATCCGCGCCCCTTCCTGGCTGCCGGAGACCAGCATGCCGGAATCTTTGTTCCACCCCAGAATGTTTTTGGCGTCCTCATAGTCGGAGGCCCAGACCTGGTAGCAGTCGTTTACCACCTCAATCTGCCGGGGGTGGATCACGGTCTTTCCCGTAAAACCGCAGAGCTTGTCGCCCTGTATCTCGGCAATGAGTCCGGTTTTCCAGTTCTCTCCCCCGTAGTATTCCCACACAGGGGCGGAGATTACATAGTCCATGCCGTAGACGGTAACAATATCCGTAAACAGGGAGGACACAGGCTTGATGTTGTGGATGGACTCATCCGGATGCCGGCGGAAACCGAATATATGGCATAAGTCATTGCCGCCCACTCGAATGTTCAGCACCAGTTCTTCCACCTGTCGGAGGGAGTCTTTCAGGGAGTACAGCACCTCGTACCGGGTGCGCAGATCTATCATGGCTTCGCTCTCATATATGGGCATAAACATTATGGTTCTGCCGGAGATTTCATTGGCCTCCACAATTTTCCGAATGTATGCTTCTGCGTTTATGGGGGAGAACTTGGGCAGGATAAAACCTGTTACCACATCCGCACACTCCTTCAGGGAGGAGATGAGCATGGGTATCTGCTGAGGGTGGCGCACCCGGATAAACAGCTGCGGGAGAAAAAAGTCTCTCTCCTGACGAGCCGTGTAGATCTCCCTCAGTGACTGCAGCAGGTCCTGTTCCGCCTGGGCCACATAGTTATCATGGATTGTGTCCTCCAGACAGAGGGCCAGGGAAAAGCGGCGGCCGAACTTTTCCTGGATGACGGACTGGGCGATGGAGGACCTGTTGGCCGGACAGTAGAGCAGAGGGCCCACACTGTAATATTTTACATGATTTTTCAAGGTCATTTTCCTTTCAGCCGCGCTCTGGCGCGGTTTCTTGTAAACAGAGATAATGTAATGGGAGTGGATCACAGGGGATCCGTTTCCTGGCAGAGTTCCCAGATTCTTTCTGACATTTCATCCGAAAAAGTTCTCTTTCCTGGCATTTCTTCCACCGGGAAATCAAGGGGGTATTTTTCTGTAAATCCCTGGGGCACGATCCCCATGTCCGCCTCCCGGAGCATGGAAATGTCAAACTGGCTGTCGCCTGCGGCGATGACCCTGGCGGCCCGGAAGTGTTTCCGAAACCTTTCCACGGCTTTTCCCTTGCTAAGATTTACAGGAACCACATATAGTTTCTCTTTATTGCAGATCACATCCACAAGCGCGGGATCCACAAGTTTTCTCAATTCCTCTGCCACAGAGTCCGGCTGGCTGCACTTGGTGAACAGGAACAGCTTTTCTATGAAACGCAGCTCAAATGTTCTCCTGGGGTCCTTCTGAAGAAAATACTCCGCGGCCTGAAGGGTGGGCAGACTTTCCTGAATCAGGCTTAAGGACTGCTGATACCAGGGGATATGTTTCTCTCCGTTTACCAGCAGAACTCCGCCGTTGCAGACCAGGGCGCGGGGAATACTGCCGATGCCCAGGCGTATCCTCTGATACTGCTCTATGGATCTGGTGGATGTGGGAACCACAAAAAGCCTTTCGTTTATCTGCTTCAGCTTTTCGTATGTATATCTGGTGAGGAAAGACAGCTCCCTGTTCTGGCTGCTTTCCACGCATATCCTGTCGTTTCCAATGGGGTGCCTGAAGGAATAGATCAGGGTATTGTCCAGGTCAAGATGCAGTATGGTCATGTCTCGCTCTCCCGGGGGATTCTTTTCATCATATGCTGAGGGCATACGGGCTTATTATAACATTGCCCACAGTCTGTGACAAGCTTCATGAGATTGATGTATTTTGCTGTTACCCCTCGCTCTCACAGCAGAGAAACACGCTCCCCCAGGCCGGAAGCGAAATCCCTGTTTCTCCATGAAAAAAATAGCATTTTCTATCTTTATGTGTTATAATAGGCTTTATTCGGGGCGGGGAAAGAAAACCCTTTACTGAGGTGGCATATGGGGCGTGAATACATAGAGAAAAGATATAACATAATAGGACTGACGTCTATTGAAACCTTTTCCAGTATCAAAGGCGGCATGAACGGGAACTGCAAGGATGTGTATTTTCTCAGGGTTTCAGGGGCCAATGGGACATTTGCGGAAGATGTGGCTTCCATGGATGCGGTTCAGACGGCAAGAATGCGGTCAGGACAGGGAATCTATAACAGAGTGGGAGCGTTCCCCAGGAACATTGACGGGGACAGGGCCGCCTGCTGTATGGAGTGCTATCAGAAATGGCTGGACACAGGCAGGGAGGTGCTTTATACCCCCCGGTGTGGGGAATCGGCAGGGGTGGGAGAACTGCTCAGCGCTGCCTGTAAAAAGGTTTTGACGATATACCGGTCCTGCAGTCCTGGTCTGAACGATTGTATGGAGAAAAATTTCGTGGTTAAGCTGCTGTTCTGGCTGGACGAGCTGGCTTTTGGATACCTGAGAGGGTGGGACCCCAGATGTTCCATGAAATTTGTGGCCCAGGGGGTTGTAAAGCAGCAGGAGTATTTCTTCTGTTACTTTCTGACGCTGCTTGGGGTTGACGTGCTGTTGCTGCAGAATGAGGTGGATATTGAGGAGAAACTGGACGCTCTGCAGCTGTCAAGGCAGGTGGTTCTGGGGGAGAAAAAGGCTGTGGCACTGGAAAACTATGACAGCCTGAAACAGGCTTCCGGGGCGACTCTTTCGGGAATGGGAAAAGCGAATTCCGGCAGGGTGTCCCAGGGAATGGGAAAGGCAGATGCGGGGGCGCCGTCCCGGGGAATGGGGCAGGCGGATTCTGGAAGGGAGTCCCAGGAAAGCGCACAGGCGCACAGGGGATGCGCCATGCCCCGGGTGGTTCTGCCCCCGCGCAGACAGAAGGCATCCATAGGTGGGGTGGACTTGGGAGATAACCCAAAGGCGGATTATCTCCCGGGAGAAAACCAAAAGGCAGGCTGTGTCCCGGTGGGAAGTCCGGCAATGGGTTCCGGAAGGGTTCCCGGCAGGACAGCGCCGCCGGGGAAGAGGGATTTACGGGAGCTGAATTTTGAGGAACTGGCGCTGCGGGCCTCTTCGGTGGTGATGATTGCCATCCACGACAGGAGGGGCGAGGTCATAGGAAGCGGTTCAGGGATTATGATTGGAAGGCAGGGGTATATTCTTACCAACGATCATGTGGCCAGGGGCGGAAACTATTATTCCGTGAGAATTGAGAACGATGAGAACATGTACAGGACGGATGAGATCATCAAGTATAATTCCCTTCTGGATCTGGCGGTGATCCGTATTGACCGGACGCTTCAGCCCCTGCCGGTGTACCGGGGCAGAAATCCTCTGGTCAGGGGTCAGAAAGTGGTGGCCATCGGAAGCCCTCTTGGGCTGTTCAACTCTGTTTCCGACGGCATTATCTCAGGGTTTCGGAGAGTGAAAGACGTGGACATGATTCAGTTTACAGCCCCCACATCCCATGGAAGTTCCGGGGGAGCCGTGCTGAACATGTACGGGGAAGTGATCGGGGTCAGCACCGCCGGAATTGATGAGGGGCAGAATATTAACCTGGCCGTGGGATATGAATTTATCAACACCTTTATCCAGGGGTTTCAGTGAATACGGCCCCGTGAAACAAGCCCAATCAGCTGTTTTCCGGCCGCATCTATAGAGAAGAACAACGAAAGTGGAGAGAAGAATGAAAGATAAAAAATTGAAAGTATCCTTTAACTCGCCTGTGGTGTTGACATTTACCATCCTCTGTGCCCTGACCCTTTTTCTGGACTGGGTCACTAAGGGATATGTCAACACCCATATCTGCAGTGTATACCGCTCCTCCTGGGGCAGCCCCTTTACCTATGTAAGGCTCTTTGGGCATATTGTGGGACACAGCAGCCTGGAACATTTTATGGGGAATATCATGCTGATTCTGGTGGTGGGGCCCATGCTGGAGGAAAAGTACGGCTCTTCCAATTTGATTTTCGTGATCCTGTCAACGGCTCTTGCCACAGGGGTGGCCCATCTGATACTTGTGCCAGGGTATGCGCTCCTTGGGGCCAGCGGTGTGGTTTTTGCCTTTATCATGCTCTCCTCCTTTACCTGCATTAAGGAGAAAGAGATACCCCTGACCTTTATTCTGGTGGCGGTGCTGTATATCGGGAGCGAGGTTTATCAGGGACTTTTTGTGGAGAGCAATATCTCCAATCTTTCCCATATCCTGGGAGGCCTTGTGGGGTCCGGACTGGGGTTTGTGATGCACAGGAACAAGATGAACCGCTATTGAGGAACTGAAATCATATGTTTGAAAACAGAGCAGTCAGCAGCCTGGACGACTTTTTTCTTGAATATGGAAAACGCCGGGAACAGGGCATATACTTTTACAGGATTAACGGGTATAATGATCTTATCAGAGAGTTCCTTCTGCGCTACTATGAGGAGGCCAGAAGGACAGGTGTGGTGATAGAGGGCAAGATACCCAATCCGGATGAGAAGAATCTGGCATACTATGAGGAAATTATGGGAATGCAGTTTCAGCTGGGAATGGGATTTCTGCTCTCCAGCCTGCAGAAATGGCTTCCCAGGATGAACAGTTACCAGAGGCAGAATGTGGCCGAATCTCTGTACGATACCCTGGAGGGCATGCGCAGGGAGGGCAAAAATGACAATATGCTGCGGAACGCCTTTATCAAATTTATGTGCTGGCTCTATTACAAATTTGAGAGGGTGGTGAACCAGCTGGGGGAGAACCGGATCCCCAAGATACTCTACGAGGGGAATATCAGCAATTATGAGCTGAAGCTGCTGTGCATACTGGCAGGGGCAGGGTGCGACATTGTGCTGCTCCAGTACCAGGGGGATAAAAGTTATGCGGCGCTGGATAGGGATTCCCGATTTTCAAGGAAGCTGGAGCTGCCTGGCATGGGAGATTTTCCCCGGGAATTCTGTATCAGGGCCCTGAGGAAAGAGCAGGAAGAGCGGGTGGAGAGGGAGAGGCTCTACGGCCCCCTGCCCAGAGTGAATGCCTGTACCAACGCCTGGATCTCAGGAAAGGGCCTTGTGGACGTGCTGAAGCCCTTCCCGTCCAGGGGGCAGGACCCGGGATTTTATTACAATTGCTTTCTGCGCATGGAGGGCGTGGAGGACAAGCTTACCTATATGAACGATCTGTACCGTTTTCAGCTGGAGATGGCCGGGGCGGGCAGGAACATGGTGATTGTGGAATCGGAGCTGAAGCCTCCGGCCAATGAGGAGATCGGCGCCATCAAAAGGCGGCAGTACAGAGAGGTAAAGCAGCTGGCGGGGGATCTGGTTTCCAATATTGTCTGCGCGGGGGGAAATGCCTCCGGCGGGGAGCTCCAGAGAATTCTGCGGAAAGCCTTTATGGATGTGGTACTGGAGGAGGCGGAAACGGAGGGGGAGAACCTGAACCGTCTTACCAACAGAACCATTTATCTCCTGTGCTGGCTGAAACGATTTCAGGACGCGCTGTTTAAAAAATGGGAGTTTCCACAGGTGGGATGTTTTGTGTACCTGGGCGGGTGCAGAAATGAGACAGAGGCTTTTTTCCTCCGGTTTCTCAGCAGACTTCCCGTGGATGTGGTGATACTGGCGCCGGATCTGAACAGAAAATGCTGTCTTGAGGCGGCCAATCTGTACCAGATGCATTTCAGGGATTCCCTGCAGGCTGACAGGTTCCCCAGACAGAGCGCAGATCTGCGGCTGTCCACCGCCGCCTACCATGCGGAGCGGGAACTGGATACCATAATGTACCAGGACAGCGGCATGTACCGGAACCAACAATATCAGAAAGGGGTTTCCGCCACCCTGCAGTCCATCTACGAGGAGATTGCCATTCTATGGGATCAGGAGCTGAAATACCGGCCCAACTTCAACGTGACCGACGCGGTAGTGACCATGCCTGTGATTTTTGCAAAAGTTTCCGGGGTAAAAGGGGGGCTTGTGGAATCTTACTGGGCTGAGATAAAAAAGCTGATTACGCCGGACACCCTGGTGATCCGGGGAGCGCCTTACCTGCGGCCTCAGGATCCCAACCCGGTCAGGGCTTATGCCGCAGGATTTATTAAAAACGGAAAGCTGCAGAGGGGGAAGATAAAAGCACATTCCTGCTACACATACGGTGTGCTGCGGGAGGAGGTCCAGGAGCATATTCTGGACAAGCTTCAGCTTCTTCTGGATCGGAAACTGGTGAAGGGAATCTATGAGAACGGCACCGAGTACACGGCCGTGGCGCTGGTGCTGAACCTGAAAAAAGAGATTCTGCGGATGCTGCAGAAGTTTGACTTTACCAGAAAAAATCCCAAGGTTATATACATCCATACTTCGGATGCGGCCATATCCCTGGAGGACAGTATTCTGGCGGCTTTTCTGAATCTGGCCGGTTTTGATTTTGTCTTCTATGTACCCACAGGATACCAGTGTGTGGAACCATATCTGAACAGCAGGAATATGGAGGAGCACCAGATCGGGGAATATGTCTATGATCTGAGAGTTCCCGATTTTGACACCATATCAACAAAACCGCGCCGTTCCTGGCGTGAGATATTTAAGAGAGGAGACTAAAGAATGGGATTGGATTTCACGAAGACGGCACAGCCCCCAGAGGTAGTGACCATGCCGGACACAAAGAATGAAATTATGGTGGTGGAGAACTATGATATAGTGGCGGACAGGCAGGAGATGAACGCCCAGCTGACAAATTCCGCCGAGGTGGATGCCCTGGTGAGCACCATTGAGATTGACAATCTGGACACCATTGTAACTTTTGGGGCGGAGGCGGCGGAGGGCATCTCCAGGGCATCGGATGTGGTGCTGAACAGTATGGATATGTCCCAGCTGGACGAGTCCAGTCAGATGCTCAGCACTCTGGCAAAGATTATGGAGAAATTTGACATCGACGAGATCCGGGAGAACCCCAGCCTGTTCGGCAAGCTCTTTGGCAATCTCAGGAAGCAGCTGGACAAGATTTTGAACAAATACCACACCATGGGGGAGGAAGTGGACAAGATCTATGTGCAGCTGAAGCAGTATGAGAATGAGATCCGGCAGTCCAACCGGAAGCTGGATGAACTTTTTGACGCAAATGTGGAATACTATCATCAGCTGGTGAAATATATCCTGGCAGGAGAGCAGGGATGCCGGGAACTGGAAGAGTACATTGCCAAAAGGCAGAAGGACATGGAGCTCACAGGGGACAACTCCATACAGTTTGAGCTTCAGAGCCTGCAGCAGGCCCTGATGATGCTGGAGCAGAGGACCCAGGATCTGCGCACCGCCGAGAGTGTGGCCATGCAGTCCGTGCCCATGATCAAGACCATGGAATTCAGCAATATGAACCTGGTCCGGAAGATCAACTCAGCATTTATCATCACACTTCCCGTGTTCAAGCAGGCTCTGGCCCAGGCCATTATGCTCAAGCGCCAGAGGATCCAGGCGGAGGCAATGTCCGCGCTGGATGAGAAGACAAATGAAATGCTGATTAAAAACGCCCGTAATACGGTGGAACAGTCCAAGATGACGGCGAAGCTGGCCTCAGGAAGCTCCATCAAGATAGAGACCCTGGAGACCACCTGGAAGACCATTGTAAACGGCATTGACGAGACCCGCCAGATTCAGGACAGGGCCAGGAAGCAGCGGGTGGAGGACCAGGCTAGGCTGGAGCGCATCAAGACAGAATTCAACCAGAAATACCATATGCCGGATGCAAAATAGCCCCGATAACTTGTGAGAACTGTCAACTTTTTCATATATCAAGGAGGACAAAGATATGCCAATCAATTTATCCAAAGGACAGAAGGTGGACTTGACCAAGGGGAATCCCGGGCTGAAGAAGATCCTGGTGGGGCTTGGCTGGGATGTGAATTCTTTTGATTCAGGAGCGGACTTTGACCTGGACGCGGCGGCTTTTATGACGGGTGACAACGGCAGGTGCCCCACGGAGAAGGAATTTATCTTCTATGGCAACCTGGAGCACGCCAGCGGGGCTCTGAAGCACATGGGGGACAACCTCACTGGATCAGGGGACGGGGATGACGAGCAGATCGAGGTGGACCTGAGCAAGCTTCCCGCCAACATCTCCAAGGTGGCCTTCACCGTGACCATCTATGACGCGGACATAAGGCGCCAGAATTTCGGACAGGTTTCCAATGCGTTTATCCGGATTGTGGACGAGGTAACAGGGCAGGAGCTGATCCGCTATGACCTGGGGGAGGATTTCTCCATAGAGACGGCCATTGTGGTGGGGGAACTGTACAAGCACAACGGAGAGTGGAAGTTCAACGCCATCGGCAGCGGTTTCCAGGGCGGTCTGGCGGCACTCTGCGCTCATTATGGCATTGAAGTAGCGTAAAAATCAGAAGTATGTAAACTGCTGGCTGTTTTCCGCAGCCGGCAGCAGAATTTCAGACAGGAGAAATGAGATTATGTCAGTTTCTTTAAAAAAGGGTCAGAAGGTAAGTTTGACAAAAGGAAATCCCGGGCTGAGCAAAGTGACCGTGGGGCTTGGGTGGGATGTGAACCAATTTGACACAGGGGGAGATTTTGATCTGGACGCAGCGGCGTTTCTGCTTACGGACAGCGGCAAGGTGTCAGGGCAGAATGATTTTGTATTTTACGGCAACCTGGAACATCCCTCCGGCAGCGTGAAGCACATGGGGGACAACCTCACCGGCGCAGGAGAGGGGGATGACGAGCAGATCAGCGTTGACCTGTCCCTGGTGCCTGCCAACATCACCAGGATCGCTTTCACCGTGACCATCTACGAGCCTGAGCAGAGACGTCAGAACTTCGGTCAGGTGAACAACGCTTTTATCCGCATCTACAATGAGGTCAACGGAGAGGAACTTCTGCGCTATGACCTGGGAGAAGACTTTTCCATTGAGACGGCTGCGGTCTTCGGCGAGCTGTATAAAAACGGCGGCGAGTGGAAATTTAATGCCATCGGAAGCGGCTACCAGGGGGGCCTGGCGGCACTCTGCGCCAACTTCGGCATCAACGTAGACGATTAGAGAAACAGTCTGGGCACTGGAATAAAAATAGGAGGCAGCATTTATGGCAATCAGTCTGCAAAAGGGACAAAAAGTAAGCCTTAAAAAGGAATCCTCCCGGAGCTTGGGGGAGATACTTGTGAATTTGAACTGGAATGCCGGAAAAAAAGGCTTTCTGGCAGGACTTCTGGGCGGAGGCGGCGGGATCGATTTGGATCTGGGATGCCTGTTTGAGCTGAAGGACGGCAGAAAAGGGGCGGTGCAGGCCCTTGGGAATTCTTTCGGTTCCCTGCAGTACCCTCCCTACATTGCTCTGGACGGGGATGACAGAACCGGCGCTGCGGCTGCAGGAGAGAATCTGCGCATCAACGGGGATCATATCAAGGAACTGAAAAGAATTCTTGTGTACACCTTCATTTACGAAGGGATCGCCAACTGGAAGCAGGCCGACGCCGTGGTGACAATCAAATATCCCGGCGCGGAGGACATTATCGTGCGCATGGACGAGTTTAATTCCTCAGACGGCATGTGCGGCCTGGTGCTGTTTGAGAACAGCAATGATGAAACTTTCAGCGTGGAGAAGCTTATCCGCTTCTTCCCGGGACACATGGAGCTGGATCGGGCTTTTGGATGGGGCATGAACTGGAAACCAGGACGGAAGTAATTCCAAAGGCACACAGGGAGGTATAATATGTCAGTTAGTCTGCAGAAAGGACAGAAAGTCAGTCTGTCAAAGGACAATGCTGGGCTCTCCAAAGTGATTGTGGGCCTGGGATGGGACGAGGTCAAGAGAAAGACGGGGTTTTTTGCCCCCAGGCCCCAGCCCATAGACTGTGACGCGTCGGCGCTGGCGCTGGTGAACGGAAAACTGATCCGCAAAGAGGACGTGGTATTCTTCGGCAATCTGCGCCATCCCACAGGAACCATTGAGCATATGGGGGACAACCTGACCGGAGCCGGAGAGGGAGATGACGAGCAAATCGTGGTGGACCTGGCCAGGATTCCGGCTGAATATGACAAGGTGGTCCTGGTGGTGAACATTTATCAGGCGGTGCAGAGAAAACAGCACTTTGGGCTGATCGAGAATGCCTTTATCCGCCTGGTGAATGGGGCCACTCAGACGGAAATGTGCAGGTACAGCCTTACCGACAATTACACCGGAATGACATCCATGATATTCGGCGAGATCTACCGCCGGAACGGGGAGTGGAAGTTCAACGCCATCGGCCAGGGCACCACTGACCCGGGTCTGGGTGAGCTGATCGGGAGATATATGTGACAGATTCTGGGGATGTCTTTGCAGAATCAATTACAAAAGACAGGTTTAGGCTGAGTTCCGCTTCAAGCGGGCATGTCCGCAGGGGCGGGCAGGGAGGAAAAAGATGAGATTTCAAGGACTTTCGGACCAGGAGGTAGAAAAGTCTCGGGAGCAGTATGGATCCAATGCCATACCCGAGTCTGAACCCACCACCTTCTGGGAGGCATTTAAGGAGACTTTCGGCGATCCCATGATCAGGATACTTCTGGTTATCGCAGGTATCATGATCGCCATGTGGATTATGGGGTATGCTGACGTATATGAGCCTGCGGGCACCATTGTGGCGGTGCTGATTGTGGCTTTTGTGTCTGCCAAAACCAGCGTGGCCAGTGATACAAAGTACCGGGAGCTGAAGGACAGCACCAAAAAGGACACCTGTAAGGTGTATCGAAACGGCATGGTCGCGGTAATTGATGTGGACGATGTGGTTGTGGGAGACAGTGTGCTGCTCCAGTCCGGCGACAAGATTCCGGCGGACGGAATTCTGGTGGATGGCGACATCCGGGTGGACAATTCTGCCTTGAACGGTGAGGCGGAGGAATGCAAGAAAAATGCGCCCCAGGGCCATGTGGAGCTGCCGGAGGAGATCACCGGCGACACTTTTGTGGATCAGTATTCCCTGTTCAGAGGGGCTGTGGTCTTTGACGGCGAAGGCATTCTCGACGTGCGCAGGGTGGGCCTGAAGACCATGATGGGCAAGATGGCCGAGGAGATGCAGGAGAACGAACCGGACTCCCCTCTGAAGGTCAAGCTGGCCAGGCTGGCAAAGCAGATCTCCACTTTCGGCTATATTGGGGCCGTGGTGATTGCGGTTCTCTATATGATATTTTTTATCACCAAGGCAGGAGGGGTTTCCGCATACCTGGCCACTGGATGGTCCAATGTCCTGCAGGAAGTGGTGAGAGCGATTTCCCTGGCCATTGTAATCATTGTGTGCGCCGTCCCTGAGGGGCTGCCCCTGATGATTTCCCTGGTGCTGATGCAGAATACCAGTAAGATGCTGGATCACAATGTGCTGGTGCGAAAGGCTGAGGGTATTGAGACAGCCGGTTCCCTGAACATTCTGTTCAGCGATAAGACGGGCACCATCACCAAGGGCATGCTTGAGGTGGTGGAGTTCTTCACCGCCCAGGGAGAGACCATTCCCCTGGATCAGCTGAAGAGCCATGGGAAGGTCAAGGGCCTTATTGACCTTGCCATAGGAAAAAATACCTCCTCTATGTTTGACGGCTCCCACAAGGTCATCGGTGGAAATGCCACGGACCAGGCCCTGATGAAATTCATCGGTGAAGAGACCTTCAACCTGCTGAAGGAGAATAAGGAGTGCGAGGCCGGCCAGTTCCAGGGCTTTAACTCGGCAAATAAGTTCAGCCAGGTGCATATCACCGGCATGGGCAGAACCTTCTACAAGGGCGCCCCGGAGAGACTTCTGGCAGTTGCCACAAAAGCACTGGACAAGGACGGAAACGAGACCGCTTTGGACTTTGACGAAGTGAATGAGAAAATCAACGAACTGGCCTCCAGAGCCATGCGTGTGCTGGCCTTTGGCTATTCCCAGAAGGAGCTTGTGGAAAACAAGATCAACGGGGACACGGTGCTTATCGGTCTGGTGGCCATTCGGGATGATGTAAGACCTGAGGCAAAAGACGCCATCCAGCAGGTACAGGAAGCGGGCATCCAGGTTGTCATGATCACCGGCGACAGGCTTGAGACAGCGGTTTCCATTGCGGAGGACGCAGGTCTCATCAGAGAAGATTCTGACAAGGCGCTCACATCCGCGGAGCTGAACAAGATGAGCGACGAGGAAGTGAAGGCTATTATGAAAGATATCCGGGTTATCGCCAGGGCCCTTCCCACGGACAAATCCCGCATGGTCAAGCTCTGCCAGGAGATGAATCTGGTGGTGGGCATGACGGGGGACGGCGTGAACGACTCCCCGGCGTTAAAGCGTGCGGATGTGGGATTTGCCATGGGAAGCGGCACGGAGGCTGCCAAGGAGGCCGGCAAGATTGTGGTGCTGGACGACAATTTCAGATCTATCCGGGACGCCATCTGGTACGGCAGGACTATTTACCACAATATCCTGAAATTCTGCAAGTTCCAGCTGGTGATCAATGTGGCGGCCGTGGTGGTCAGCGCCATAGCGCCCTTCTTTGGGGTGGATGAACCGCTGAAGGTTACGCACCTGTTGTTTGTGAATCTGGTCATGGATGGCCTGGGGGCCATTATGCTGGGCAACGAACCGGCGCTGGAAAAATATATGAGGGAAAAGCCCAGAAGAAGGGACGAGAGCATTATCAGCAGGAAGATGATGGCTCAGATCCTGACCATGGGGGTATGGCTTACTTTTATCAGTTTTGTTTACCTGAAAGTTCCCTTCTTTGTAAACCTTTTTGATACAACAGAGCAGCATTTGACAGGATATTTCGTGCTGTTTATCGTAAGTGCACTGTTTAATGGATTTAATGTGAGGGATGACGGATTTGGCATTTTCAAGGGACTCAATGAGAACACAGGATTCCTGAAGGTGTTCGCCATTATTGTCCTGGTGCAGGCGGCCATTGTGAATGCGGCATTGATTCCAGGCTCCGTGTTTACCTGGATCGGTAATATGTTCAGCTGTGTACCCTTCGGCATCACGGGCTGGATTGTTGTAGTGCTCCTGGCTGTGACCATGATCCCTGTGGACTTGATCCGCAAGTGTGTTGTGGGCAGGGAGTAGGATCCAGGCACTTCCTCAAAAACAGAATTTCTGCGGATCCTTCCCTGGGCTGACATCAGGGGGAATACAGCATAGGAACATGCGAAAGGCACATGGCCTGCTCTGGGGCACCATGTGCCTTTTGGCTAAAATTGCCTAATCTCCAGCTGTTCCAACAGGAGTTGATGATTCTGTTGGAACAGGCCCATTCCTTCAATCAGGCAGGAATTGGAGGGGCTATCAGGTCTTTGGGAAGTTGTTTCACAGAATGGAGGCAGGAAAATATGAATCACAGAGTAAAGACTTATTGGGGTAGGTTAGTGTACAGGTCAGCCGGTATTCTGGCATGCGTGGCACTGACAGGATGCGGCACCGTGGGGGATGCACCCGGGGATGATACTTCACAGTACTATGGGGGAGTGGAGGCCCGGGACATGGGACAGACAGGAACTCAGGGAGACGGGGAGCCCGGGACGGGAAATGGCTTCCAGGGAGCGGAAAGCGGTGCTCAGACCCAGGGAACGGAAAGCGGTGCTCAGATCCAGGGAGCGGGAAGCGGAGTCCAGACCCAGGGAACGGAAAGCGGTGCTCAGATCCAGGGAGCGGGAAGCGGAGTCCAGACCCAGGGAACCGAAGCGGGGAGCGGGGACCAGAGTCAGGGAATCGGACCGGGGCAGGAAGACGGGTATCCAAGGGGAAACAAGATCGAGAACCAGTCTTTTCAGGTAGAACTGCGCCCCTTAGGGCAGGTAACATTTGCCTCCTATAAGCCGGACACCTCGGAAAATCCTCTGGCCGATGTGGTCTTTTTAATTGAAAAGGAAGGAGAAATCTTGTTACAGCTTCCAGGAACAGGGGAGGGAAATATAGGATATGAGCTTTTTGCGCAGGTGGATGCGGTGTCTTTTGTGGACTATAACAATGATGGTTATGATGATATTATTATAATTCTTCAGTACTATTTTGGGGCAGGCCCCCAGGCGGGACAGCCCCATTCTGTGCTTCGCTATTACACAGGCAGCGCCCAGGGCAGCTTCCTCTATGAGGCGCAGATGTCTGATGACGCGATGATGGCTCTTACGGAGCTCACGGTAAAAACGGCGAAGGATTTTATTATGGTAAAATCCAGCGACACAGCGGAGGATGGGGGACAGGCAACAGAAAATGATCTGGAACTCTGGCAGCAGGCCTATCTTACTTATCTGGAAACTGAGTCCCACGAGGATGAACAGCAGGGATATACTCTGATTGGCATGAGCAGCGACGGGATCCCCCAGCTGGTGGAGGTGGGGGCGGACGAGGCCACTGGCTGCAGGATTGTCTTTTATTCCGGTGGTAAAGCCCAGGTGTTCCAGCTGAACCGGCTGTATTTTTCCTATATTCCCTCCGGCAACCTTCTGTGCAACTCGGAAGGGAATATGGATTATTATTATGACCTGGTATATAAATACAGCAATGGGGAAATAGAAAGGATAGCAGAGGGGTGGTACGGAGCAGAAGACAACAGCCAGGTGGAGTATGACGAGAATGGCGACCCTATATATCTCTATAAATGGAATGGTGTGGAGGTGGATAAGGAGCAGTATGGTCAGGAACTTGGCAAAGTATATGACGTTTTCCAGGCCGTCAGCTATAGTTATGACAATCTGTATTCTCTCCAGGAGGTAAAGGAAGCAGTGAAAGGGTATCGGTAAAATTTTTATTTTTCTGCAACGAAAGCTCCTTTTTTGTCGACTGTCAGTATGAGAACTATGAGAAACGGAAGGAGGTCCGTGTCATGGAGGATGAGAGGATCATAGACCTGTACTGGCAGCGGAAGGAAGAGGCAGTTCATGAGACAGAAAGAAAGTTTGGGCATTATCTCACAAAGATCGCCTATAATATTCTCGCCGACTGGGAAGACAGCGCGGAATCGGTGAATGATGTATATCTGGCAGCGTGGAATTCCATTCCGCCCCAGCGGCCGGTCTGCCTCTCCGCCTATCTGGGGCAGATCACAAGGCGTATCTCCATAGACATCTATAGAAAAAGGAAGCGCATGAAACGACCCAGGACAGAGTATGCGGTCTCCCTTTCCGAGTTGGAGGACTGCCTGTCGGCCGGGGACACCACCCAGCAGCACGTGGATCTGCATTTGCTGGCAAAGGCAGTCAATGATTATCTGCGGACACTCTCTGTGGAAGCCAGAGACCTTTTTATCGGGCGGTATTATTTTGCAGATTCGGTCCGGAACGCCGCAGAGTATTGCGGCATGAGCGAGTCGAAGGCAAAGAGCATGCTTTACCGCACACGGCAGGGACTGAAGAAACACCTGGAAAAGGAGGGGTTTTATGAAGAGTGAAGATTTGAGCGATGCACTGGATTTGCTGGATGAGGACATGATCCTGCACACGGACATTGTCAGGAGAAAGGGAGGGGAGGCTTGTGGCTTCAGAAGATTACGCTGGAAGCGGTGGTGTGCCGGGGCGGCATGCCTGTGTCTGGCGGGAACGGCAGCCTATCTGGCCAGAGAGAATTTACTGTTCTTTATCCACCCTCAGGAAGAGGGGCAGGAGATTGCGGAGTCCTCAGCTCTGGAGAGCAGTCAGACAGGTGGTTCCACCCAGGGAACTCCGGAGTCCTCAGTCCCGGAAAACAGCCCGGAAGACAGTCCGGAAAACAACTCCTCCCAGGAAACTTTGGAGTCATCAGCTCAGGATGACAGCCAGGGAACTCCAGAGTCGTCAGTTCTGGAGGACAATCAGGAAAGTGCTGTATCCCAGGAGATACAGGAAGCTTCAGATCCAAATTATCGCCAGGAAGCTGCGTCCCGTGATGTGGGGCAGGAGAAATTTGTCCCTGTTTACACTCTGCTGGCACAGAAAAGCCTGACCCAGGAGGAAATGGCAGCACAGTCTGTGCAGGTGTCCCTGGGGGAGTACACGGGTATTTATGAGAAGGTTTCCTCTGCAGAGGGCCGGGTTCTGGCTGAGAGTATGGGGGCGGAGACCGGCTGGGCCACAGGATGGCATTATGTGTCAGGGCATGGGGATCTTCAGTATCTGATTCGGGAGGAAGACCAGGATTATTCTCTGTGGAAATTTCTCTGTTTTGACAGCGGAGAATATCCCTATGGTGATGTGCTCCGTCTGGTGTATGGGATTGATTCCGGGGAGGCGCTGACCCAGGTGAAGATTATGCCTGCCACCATGGACAATACCGACGGTGGGAAAAAGGTCCAGAAGGAAGTGGGAACCCATATGGTCACGGATCCACAGGCGATGGAAACTTTGTACCAGGCGCTGGCTTCCATGACCTGTTATGGAAGAGGACGGTGGGATCTGGTGGACTATGGCGGCGTAGAGGCAGCGGCGGACAGGGAGACAGGGGACCATGAGGCGGTAAGGCTTGGGCGATATCTGTCTTTTACCACGGCCTGGGGAAATGAGATTGACGGTTTGAAATACACTGCTGTCTCGAATATGTTCTACGAGTATAACGGCATTGCCTACAGTTCCCTGGAAGGGCAGCAGGCTCAGGATGTGTGGGAAATTCTGGGTATCACAGGGCCGTCGGAGGAAGAGGAACAGGAGGTCGGGGAGACGCTGCTTCTGGAGGCGGATAACCGGGAAGCCGGACTGGATTACGTGAATCAGCTTCAGGAGCGGGTCAGCCAGGCTATGATAGACCATGAGCTGCCTTTTGTGGTGGTATCCTCTGTCTATGAGCAGCCCTACCCCAGACTTCACCTGTTGGTGACTTCCCGGGAAGAGGAAGATCTGGAGAAACTGAGGGCATTTGACACTCTGGGAGGTGTGATGGAAATAGAATATGTCTCCGGAGGCGGAGTCCTGGAGTAGAACCGGAAAAAGAGTTGGAACAAACAGGCCGGGCGGCTGAGGCTGCCCGGCCTGTGTAGTGGAAGAGGGTGTTGAGGATGCCTGCCCCTGCCTTGCCTCCTTCCTCCACCTTGCAGACTGAAAATTTATCCTTCGCGAAACATAGTGGTAATTGTTGTGGATTATACTAGTCCCGGGAAGGCAGGAAGGAAAGGCAGCATTTCTGGGGCCGGCCGGGAATCAGGCTGGTACCGTCGGAATATCCTTCCTCCCTTCCCTCCAGTTCCCGGATCAGGATCTGGCGCAGGTAAGCGATCCGCTCCTGGCATTCAGGGTCCCTGGAAGCATCGTGGAGCTCCTGAGGATCCCTGTCCAGGCGGAAATACTGTTCCCGCCCGGACTGCATAAACCAGCAGTATTTATCCTGGCCGGTGACAATGTAATGGTTCCCCAGGTCTCCCCCGCTGTGTTCTCCGTGCAGGTATTCCCGTCCCTGGTCGTGGAGCATGGAGAGGCCGTCGATTCCTTCCGGCGGCGTTTCTCCGGCCAGCTCCACCAAGGTGGGCAGCACATCCCGAAGTTCCACAAGCTGATCCGAGACAGTACCCGGACGGATGCCGGGAGCGTTGTTGATGATCATGGGAATGTGGATGCTTCCCTGGTAAGGCCTGGTCTTGCGGAAGGTGTGGTGATCCCCTAAAAGCTCTCCGTGGTCGGAGGTGAAAAGTACCACCGTGTCCTGGGCGCAGCTGTCATCTCTAAGGGCATCCAGCAGGCGCCCTATCTGGTTGTCCAGGTGGCTGATGCAGGCGTAATAGCCGATTCGAGCCTGGCGCATCAGCTCCGGATCGCAGGATCCCGTGTCAGAATCCGTCAGCCTTCCCATGCGCTCAAGCCTTCCCTTGTCCGCCCAGTCTCCCACAGGGATGGGGGACAGTTCCCGATCCTGGTAGAGACGGAAAAAGTATTCAGGCGCGTCCAGGGGCGGGTGGGGTCTCAGGTAGGAGGCCATCAGGAAGAAGGGCTTGGAGCGGTCCCGGCGGCGCAGGAAGTCAATGGAACGATCCGTGACCCAGTTGGTGGGGTGCAGTCTTTCCTCATACATCCAGGGGCGGGCGGTAAAGGAGTTGCACTCCAGTCCCTGGTCCGTCACATCCCGGTCAATGCCCAGCTGTGTTTTCAGCCAGTAGAAATAGTCGTCGGCCACCCTCTGGTTCTCCGCGTAGGGAACAGTTCCGTTTCTGTAGGCGTGGAGGTAGCCGTCATGGAGCTCCACATGGTGGAAGCCCATAAGATTGCGCAGGGGATGGACATGCATTTTTCCTACGCATTGGGTGTAGTACCCTGCTTTGGCCAACTCTCCCGCCATGGTGACAGGATAGTTCCAGGGCACTCTGTCCTGATAGCCTACACGTCCATGGTGTTTTGCCTCCAGTCCGGTATGGAGGGCGCACCGGGCAGGGATACAGCTGGGACATGCGGTGTAGGCATTGGTGAAACGCATGCCCCTGGAGGCAAGGTGGTCCAGATATGGGGTCTTCACGTCGGGATGTCCCGCCACCCCCATGCAGTCCCCTCTCATCTGGTCGGTCATGATGAGCAGGATGTTTGGCTGTCTGTGTTTTTCGCTCATAGAGATCCTCCTGTGATCCAATGAAATTACAGCAGGGTTTTCAGTATCGCTGTTCATACAAAAACAGGGGGCTTGGAATTTTGCCCCCATTTTTTTACTTTCCATTACCATCCTATCACATACCACAGAGCAAAGCAATGAAAATTATTCTATATCTGCATTATTGAGAAACTATTCCTTCCTTAAAATAGCTTGCATTTTTCCCTGCCATAGTCCATAATAAAAATGTTGCGGGGAAATCGTAATAAAAACGGCGGTCTGTGTGTTTACGGGCAGGTTTTGGGGCAAACACTGCCAGGGGGATCAGCGATACCAGGGCAGCAAAGAAGGAGGCAGCCAGATAGTCAGGATACAAAGGGGGTAATATGAAAAGAGAAAAATTCGGATCGCGTCTTGGTTTCATTCTGGTCTCGGCGGGATGTGCCATAGGCATCGGCAATGTGTGGAAATTTCCCTATATCTGCGGAGAGTATGGGGGGGCTGCTTTTATCCTGATCTATCTGGCATTCCTGCTGATTCTGGGAATACCGGTACTGGTCTGCGAGTTTGCGGTGGGCAGGGGGAGCAGGAAGAGCGCGGCTCTTTGCTTTGAGGCTCTGGTTCCCTCCTCTTCCAGGTGGCGAAAACTGAAATACATAGGGATTTTCGGGTGTTATCTGCTCATGATGTTCTATACCATGGTTGGAGGATGGATGCTGTATTACTGCTACAGGAGTCTTCGGGGTGAGTTCTCCGGGGCTTCCCAGGAGCAGGTGGCAGAGGCTTTCGGAGGAATGCTTGTGGATCTTCCAACTATGACTTTCTGGACCATACTGGTGTGTGTGATTGGTTTTGCGGTCTGCCTTTTCGGCCTGAAATCCGGTGTGGAGCGGATCACCAAGGTTATGATGGGGGCGCTTCTGGTGATTATGCTGGTGCTGGCGGTACACTCGGTGTTCCTGGATGGAGCAGGGGAAGGTATCCGGTTTTACCTGGTTCCGGACTTTGACAGGATGGCGGAGAGCGGTATCGGCGCGGTGGTCTTTGCGGCGCTGAGCCAGGCCTTTTTTACACTGTCCCTGGGTATCGGCGCCATGTTGATCTTTGGCAGCTACATGGACCGTTCCCGCAGTCTTGCCGGGGAGGCGGTGAGTATCACGGGCCTGGACACTTTTGTGGCGCTGATGGCAGGCTTTATCGTTATTCCGGCCTGTTTTGCCTATGGGATTGAGCCGGGAGCGGGACCCAGCCTGGTGTTTATCACCCTGCCCAATATCTTTGCCCAGATGCCGGGGGGATTTCTGTGGAGTGCGCTGTTCTTCCTGTTTCTCTCTTTTGCGGCGCTCTCCACCATCATTGCGGTGTATGAAAATATCATTGCCTTTGACATGGATCTCTTTGGGTGGTCCAGGAAAAAGAGCGTGCTGGTGAGCGCGCTGCTGCTGACTGTGCTGAGCATGCCGGCAGTGCTGGGATTCAATGTGCTGTCCATGGTACAGCCCTTAGGGGAGAACAGCACCATCATGGATCTGGAAGATTTTATTGTGTCCAACAACCTGCTTCCTCTGGGCAGCCTGGGCTATGTGCTGTTCTGTACCCGGAAGAGCGGCTGGGGATGGAACGCTTTCCTGGAGGAGGCCAACGCAGGGAAGGGAATTCGTTTTCCCAAGGGACTCAAAGTCTACATGTCCTACGGGATTCCGGCCATCATTATCCTGATCTATCTCCAGGGATATTATGACAAGTTCCGGCAGGAGAGCCCTCTGGTGCTGGGAGGCTGGATGGCAGTGGCAGGGGCGTTGCTGCTTTTTGTGCTCTGGTGTGCATGGGACGGCAGAAAAAGGGCGTAAGTGGGAGTTTTTTTGGCATAATTTGACAGCGAAACAATTGAAAAACGAGATTTCTGATGGTAAAATCACATTGGGACATAAGCTGGAAGGGGGAGGCACATGAAAATACTGGTCATAGGAGGAAGCTATTTTCTGGGCAGGGTGTTTGTGATGCAGGCCGCAGGCGTCCATGAGATCACTCTGGTAAATCGGGGAACATACTCCATGGAAGAATGGGGCGTGAGACAAATCAGGGGTGACAGAAGGGATAAGGCGCTCTGGCAGGGATGCAGCGGGGACTATGATGTCATTGTGGATTTCTGTGCCTACGAGAAAGGGGATATCGCCGGGGTGCTGCACAATATCCGGGCCCATGCAGGGCAGTATCTTCTGATCAGCACGGTGGATGTGTATGCCCGGGGGACTGAGGGGATAAAGGGAGAGGACGCGCCTCTTGAGACAAGGGTTTTTCCGGGGGAGGCGGGAGCCTATATCGCGGGGAAGGCGGCCTTGGAGGAGGAGCTCTGGGAGGAATGTGCCAGAATGGGGATGGAAGGCACTGTGCTCAGGCCTGCCATTCTGTATGGCCCTTATAACTACGCTCCCAGGGAGTCTGCTTTCATCCAGAAAATGGTCCGGGACCGGGTGCTGCCCCATGTGTCCGGCGCCGACGGCAGATTCCAGTTTGTCTACGTGAAGGATGCGGCGGAAGCTGCCGTGAAATGCCTGCAAAATGAGAAGGCTTACGGAGAGGCCTTTAATCTTTGTCAGGATGAAGTCCTCACCTATGATTCTTTTTATGAGGGCTTGAAGGGGGCGGCGGACTTGGAGACGGAGGAGGTGCTGCTGTCTCCTCAGGAGGC
>CAJUNZ010000016.1:0-29739 GCA_910587755.1 uncultured Acetatifactor sp.
CTTGATTTTACTGGCTCCTTGCTAACTTGACACTATATTACCATACGCCCCCACCCGTGAATTAGGATATTCATTCTCTCCTCTAAGCGCTCTGGCCCCAGCCCTCAGGTATGCCTTCACCTTCTCTCCGTACAGGAAAGGATCATTACCCCGGACGATTCCCCATTCCATCAAAAGCGCCGCGCTGCCTGAGACAATGGGGGTGGCAAAGGACGTGCCGGTAAAGGGGTTATAGCCGCCGTAGATATCCGGGGCCAGGATCCCCACTCCCGGCGCGGCCAGATCGGGCTTTGCCAGTCCCGCTGCCACCACCCCGATGGTTCGGTTTGCATCCGCATATCCCCTGCCGGAAAAATCCGCGTAGGCCTCATATGTGCTGTCATAGGCTCCCACGCTGATAACCTTGGCGGCCGTGGAGGGAATTGTCAGCGTCACCTCCGGGGTGGAACGGTAAAATCCTGTGCCGCTGCCCCGGACTGCCGCCGAGGGCAGATAAAAATAGTACCTGCCCGTAACCACCCGCACCGGCTCCAGGCGAATAACCCACATGCCACTGTTGATGTAACTTCCTCCCATAGGCAGCAGCTCAAAATATATTTCCTCCGGCACCGCATAGGGAGCCGGCTGACCGAAATAGACCATAATCTCCGTCTGCTCCAGTCTCAGGATGTATTTTCCTCCATTGATCATCTCCGGCAGCTGCGCCTCCTGTCCTCCGGGAGAACGCAGATAGATGCGGTACTCGTCACAGTAATTTTTCCACAGTTGGATATTCAGACTGCGCTCATATTCCGCCACGGCCAGTTCTACAGAGACGGACCGCGCCACAGCATTGCCCATGCGGCTTGGGACAGCTTCCCCACTTCCCGCCGCCCTCTGTCCGCCCGGGAAAGGGCCTGCCTCCGGCTCCTCCAGCAGACTGCCGGACAAGTGTCCTCCGCTGCTCCCCTCATTTCCGCTGCCCACACAGATCACGGTGCGCCCCATCTCAGCAGCATTTGCCTGTGTAAAGACATACATAAAAAATGTCAAACCGGCACACTCTCATGATAATTCCACAGAATCTCCAAGTCATTATACCCGGATACCCGGATGGACTGGATCAGCTCCAGCGCCATCCCCCCTGTGACGGCCTGCACTCCCGGACAAAGACAAGCCCTCTTCAGGGAGGTAAGCCATTCTTCCCAGGAAATAGTCCTGGCCTTATATTCTGCCGCGTCCCGCTGCATTTCATCCAGCTCCTTTTGCAGTTCCCTTGCCTTCCGATCGGACTCCTTCTTAAGGGACAGATATTCCCCTCTTGTCAGAGCGCCTTCCCAGCAGGCCTCAAGAAGCAGTCTCTCCTGGACCCCATTCCTCTTTATTTTCTGCTCTGTACGGCGGATCCTGCCATCCAGTTCCCTCTCCTCATTGCCGCCGGACTTTATTTTTCGCTTTTCCGGATCCAGCAGAACCTGCGCCTGCAGTCCCAGGAACCGGGACACTGCCTCCTGAATGTCCTCTTCTCTGACATATTTTTTTGTACAGCCCCGCCTTCCCCTGTTCTGCTCATACACACAGCACACAAAGGCATAGCGGGCCGTCCCCTTGGGGGTGACGTTCCTGTGCCGCACCATTTTCCTGCCGCAGTCCCCACACACCAGCAGCCCCTTGAAAATATTTCCCTCCGTTTCACCCTTCGCCCTCACAGCAAGGTTTTGAGGGCAGCGCTGCCCTGCCATTCTCTGGACTTTTTCAAAAATCTCTCCATCCACAATGGGCGGATGCACATTTTTTACCACAATCCATTCTTCGCGTGATACATCCCTCTGAGGAATTCCTTCGCTGAGGGACTTTCTGGTCTTCCCCTGTGCCAGATGGCCCACATAGACAATATTTTCCAGAATCCTGCTGACCCCTTGGACCTTCCACAGCCTGGCCGCTTCCGAGGGTTCCCTGTTCCGGATCCCTTTCCGGTAAAAGTGCAGGGCCGGACTGGGAATCCCCTCCTCATTCAGCCTTCGGACGATCTGTCCAATCCCTGCGCCGTCCGCCCTCCACTGAAAAATCCTTGCCACCACAGGGGCGGCATCCTGATCCGGCTCCAGCTTACGCCTATTCTCAGAGGATTTGAGATAGCCATAGGGAGGACACGCCCCCGTATACTCCCCCTTCTTACGTTTTATGTCCAGGGATGAGCATATTTTCTGTGAGATATCCTTTGCATAAAGATCGTTTATTAAATTTTTCAGGGACAGGATCATCTCCTCCCTGTCCCCGTCTTTTGCCGTGTCATAGCTGTCGTTGACAGCTACAAAACGCACCCCCAGACAGGGGAAAACCTTCTCCAGGTAATACCCCGCCTCCACATAATTCCTTCCAAACCGGGACAGATCCTTCACCACAATACAGTCTATCTCCCCCTTCCTTGCCCGGTCCATCATCTCTTCAAATCCAGGCCGCTCAAAATCAGTCCCTGTCTCACCGTTATCCCGGTACACCCCCTGAAGCCTCATGTCCCCCTGCCCCTGCACATACTTTTCAACCATGTGCTGCTGCATCTCAAGGGATTCCCCCATGCCGCCCCTCCGGTTGTCCTCCAGGGACAGGCGGACGTAGGCCGCTGCCCGGTAAACCCTTTCCGGCCCAGGGGCCCGGCAATTCTTTCCCTCTCTGAACACAGCTGCTTTCCTGCTCACTCTTGCCACTTTCCCCTCCCCTTCCTGCCCCATGGCCTCTGTCAACGCCAGCTGCTTTTGTCACCGTGCTCTTTGCTACTGATTTACGGCTGGGCCGGCTACAGTGTCGCCAGATAATGTTCCAGACGATCCTCCAGCGTTGCGTCCGTATCCGAAAAGCTTACCTTTACCACCAATTTCCCGCAGCGGTAACAATAAGGGTTTTTGATCTGCCGCAGAAATTCCTCAAACCTCTGCTCCCTGGGCAGACTGTCGTCAACCTGTACTTCCCTGATATCCACAAGGGACTCCCTGTCCACGGTATGTATGTCTACCTCCTTCATTTGTGCAAGCTCAAGCTCCAAAGCTGTCTCCATACACAGCCTCCCTGTCCTGTTCCTTCTATTTTTATGAGAGACCTGCCTGTCTGAATGTATGGAGATGTGCTGAAAACCCAGAAAGACAAACAAAAACACCGGGCCAATACCCAGCCCGGCGTTTCTGTCTGTCTTTCATTTCCTGTCCTGCAAATTATCTCAGTACCTGGTTCCAGTCGGTGATGCCGATCACGCTCTTAGCCCAATCCATGTAGGTGGCTTCGCTTGCTGTTCCCAGAGCGTCATACACAGCCTTGGCCTGACCATTCATAGTATAATCAAGGCCGGGACCATGGTTGTCCCCCAGGAAAATAACCTGAGAAATGTTATTTCTTCTTGCCGCCTGGAAAGCTGCTGCAATAGCTGCTCCCTGAGCATTCTCACCCTGTGTGTTCACCAGACCCATTTCACCAATGATAATATTCCTTCTGCCGCCATCGCGCTTTGCAAGCTGAGGCTGTGCCATATAGCTTGTTACCACGCCCAGGTTCTCGAAAGAAACCATGGAATTATTTTTTATAACGGTCTTATAGTAAGGATCTGATGCGTTCCAGAAAGCTGCATTGGTCAGGGGAACGGGATGAGGATGAAGGGACATACCCCAGTCAATATTTCCAGCTGAGGAAATCTGGCTGTTAAACATGTCGATAAAATCCTTGGCATCCACATAGTTGTAGCGATCCACAGACCGATTCCGATCCCAGTTCTGGTCGATACAGATCATAACCTCTGCACCGGCGTTCTGGCTCTTCACTGCGTTATAGATCACACGGAAAGCCTGAGCATACTGCTGTACATAATAATCCCATGAAACATCATTGTTCCATATTATGTAATTCCACTTCCGGACATTTACTTCGTTACCGACAATAAACACATCCGCAGTGCCGTTTGCAGCCAGCCAGCTCATTTCATCTGCCAGAGCATTCACACCGGCCTGATCATTGGCGTTGAGCATAAAACGATTGAACCGCTCGTCCACCTGATGAGGATCCGAGTTGTAGACGCCTGCGCCGCCGCGAGCCAGGGGATGCGTAATGGTCTGGTTTGTACCGTCGTTCAGAAGAGCCACTGTCTTTGACATAAACTGAACCGGATGACCATTGTTGCTCTTGCCCTTCATGAAGTAGTTCTGGAAAGCATACTCATGGGTCGGTCCCTGCATTCCCTTCATCTCCACAGGCCTGGAAACATTCTTGGAAGCCAGCAGTTCAGGATTGCAGATAAACTGAGGAGATCCCACAATTACAGGAGTTCCTCCCTGCTTTGTAGCAAATGCAAACTTTTCATAAAGTCTTGCATCATTGTAGGCAAATGTAACCACCGGGTCCTTTGTCAGAGGAATGCTGACAATGGGCGTCCTTCCCGCAGGGATGGCGTACTCAAAAACAGCAAGCTCATACACATACAGAACCCCGTCATCGCTGGCCGGAAGATCGGCAAAACGATCAGCCAGCTGAATTGTGGTCTTGTCCACCAGAACTGCCGAAGGTACCTTGGAAGGCGTTACCGCAGGGGCGGTGGGTGCTGTGGAAGGTGCGGGGGTAGCCGCAGGTGCCGTCCCAGGTGTCGTCGTTCCTACTGCCTTGCCATCCGCATTGGGCTTCCTGCCCTCTGCCTTTCCCATAGTTACATAATGCTGATACAGCGCAGCCGCATCGGTTCCCAGTGCCGCCGCTACATCCGGATAAGTCCTGGCATAAAATTCTGCATCAAAGCCTGACTCCCCTGTGCTGCTTCCGGTACTGCCTGCACTGGTTGTGCCGCCGGCAGAGGGTTTTCTGCCTTCAGCCTTGCCATAGCTGACATAATGCTGATAGAGTGCAGCTGCATCTGTTCCGATTGCTGCAGCTACATCCGGGTAGGTCTTGGCATAAAATACCGCATCAAAGTCAACATTTGCCGTGCTGTCCGCGGTTGCCTTTCTGCCTTCAGCCTTACCATAATTGAGGTAATGCCTGTACAGAGTCTGGACATCCTTTCCCATTGCGGCCACCACATCAGGATTCTGCTGTGCGTAGTATTCCGCATCGAAAAGGGTTCCGTCGCTCATTTTCTGCGGAGCCGCAGATACGGTCAAGCCACTGCCGACCAGCAGCGCCGCCGAGAGCATAAAACACAATAATCGCCTCTTCATTCCTTTTCCTCCCCATAAAATTTTTACTTTTTCATTCTATCATGTTCTATTTTCTTTTTCAACACAATTTTCTTTTTTTATACTAAATATTTGAAGTAAATATTGGTATAAAAACCGGAAATTTTTCTTTTCTGATTCTCTCATTTTTTTCCGGAATTTTTCCCTGGTGCGTTATGCTTATTATAACACAGGCGTTATCCAGAAATCTCTCTAACAGAGAACTGCCGTCATGAGCGCCATAGGTATTGCCAAAACTCAGGTTGATGACCACGGGCATCTGCAGCTCTATCGCCCTGCGGACAGCATAAGTCACTCCCCGCATTACCTCTGTTGTCCTGGGAAAGGATGAAGCATCCGGCAGGCCCAGTTTCACAATCAAAAGGTCTGCCTGGACAGCCACTCCCTGATATGCCTCGCTGCTTCCTGCGGCGATCCCCGCCACAGCCGTCCCGTGCCCGCTGCTGTCCGTGCTTGGCACGATCTGAGACTGCTGCTGTGGATCCCCTGCCGCCAGAGCGCTGTCAATTTGCTCAGAACTGAATTCCACCCCCATCTGAAATCCTTCCGGCGGCCTTCTGCCCCCGTCTTCCTCTCCCTCCCCTGCGGTCTGAGGTACCAGTGTCTGATCCCAGAGAAAACGAATTCTGGTGCTTCCGTCCCTTCGCCTGAACTCTGAGCGCCTGTAATCTATTCCCTCCTGTGTCATGTTAATGCTAAATTTTTCTCAGGAATTTCAGAGTGATTTCAGAGATCTTTCACCTGTTTTTTTACGTTTCTTTCCAGTATATCTCCAAAGTTTCTTCCCCGCTCACCACAATTTTTTCCAGAAATCTCTCCGCCAGATCTTCTGTCAATCTGTCAAGTCCATAGTATGCCATCAGTTCCGCTCTATCCAGCTTTTTTGTCAGCTGTTTCTCCACATATTCCTGGTTTTTCTCCCTCTCCCACAGCAGAGTTTCCAGTTCCTTTTCCCTTCTTTCAGTCTCCTGCAGAAACCTCCGGCAGGCTTTATAATCCCCGGCTGTCTCTACCTCTGTATAACGCATATACGCCTCCGCTCTCTCCCGTTCCAGAGCGGTTTTTTTAGAATGCAGCCGCCTTCGCTCCGCCCTCAGCTCCTTTCTCCGCTGCGCAAGTTCCTCCTCTCTGTGCTGCCACAGTTCCTGAAAATTCCACCGCCCTGCCTCTCTGCGCTGTATCTCAGACAGAATGCGCTGTTCCAGAAATCCGGCATCTGCTTTTCTGACGCATCTCTCCAAAAAATTTGTATACAGGCCAGGACAGCAGAAATAGGGATGCTCTCCCCTGCGAAGGTACAGGTTTCTTCCACAGCAGGCGCACACCAGCCTTCCTCTCAGAGGATTTCTTTTTCCCCTGTCGAAAGTACATTTTCCTCCCCGCCTTTTTTGTATCTCCTGAAACACTTCCCGGCTGACAATGGGGGCATGATGATTCCGAAAAACTTTCCACTCTCCTCTGGGCCGCATCCGGCTTCGTCCTCCAGGCCCCTCCCTGGAAGTTTTACCGTATACCATATCGCCCATATACACTTCGTTCCGAAGAATTGCACAGACCGTACTGCTTCCCCACAGGGATTCTGTACCGCCCTCTGCCGCTCTTCCAGGCTCTGCCCCTGACCGAAACTTCCCCGGTGTTCTGACGCCTTCCTTATTAAATATCCTGGCAATCTCCGTCGATGACATTCCCTCCAGCGTCAATGCAAAGATCCGTCTGACCACCTGGGCTTCCTTCTCCTGAATCAGAAGCTTATGTTTATCCTCCGGCGCCTTCACATAACCAAATGGGCAGCTTGCGCTGATATACTGCCCCCTGGCTTTCTTTATTTCCAGGGATGATTTTACTTTCACGGACAGATCTTTGCTGTAGAGATCATACATAAGATTTCTGAAACAGACATCCAGCTCCCCTGCCTGTCCCTCCCATTCCGCACTGTCATAGTGATCATTTATGGAGATAAACCTTACTCTCATAAAAGGAAATATCTGCTCCATATAGGATCCCAGCTCGATATAATCTCTGGAAAATCTGGAAAAATCTTTAACCATAATACAGTCCAGCGCCGCCTCCTTTACCATATCCAGCATCTTGATCACACCTGGTCTGTTCATATTTTTTCCTGAAAATCCATCGTCTAAAAATTCATACAGGCTGTACTCCTGAAAGTGCTTTTTTATAAAATCAAGCAGCAGAATCCTCTGGTTCTGGATGCTGCCGCTCTCTCCTTCTTCCTCCTTTTCTTTTATGGACAGACGCATGTAGAGTGCTATCCGAAGCCCTCGATTCATGGTTCCGTCAAACTTTCCTTCTGCCTTCCGTTCTGTCTTCCTATCTGCCTCCCTTTCTGTCTCTTTGTTCACATTTTCATCCATACATCTCTCCTCTCTTTCGGACCTGCCAGGTTCACTTTCTATGCCAAGGCATTACCATTTTATTGCACATTCCACACTGCGGCCTTTTTACCTTCCGCAGTCTGTATAAACTCCCTCTCCTGAAAGCAAAACAGGATCTCATCCCCTCTGCCCCTCCCCTTCTTTTCCAGCCTGCCAATACTTTTGTACGCCCCCACTTCCTTATATTACATCCACTATCTCCCCTTCATCTCGTGACAGAATATCCCGGCTCCTCAGCTCCAGACAGATGCGCTTCCCCTCATACACCAATATCCTGTCCACAAATGTCACCAGCATATCCCGATCCAATTCCGGGAACTGAAAATTTTCCCGGAATCTCTCCAAGCGCCTTTGGGAGGTTTCTCCTGAGATGCGGAGAATGTCCAGGGCCAGCTCCTGTCTCCGTGCCGTCTCCCGAATTCTGACCTGCTGTTCCTCAAAAATTCTGCGAAAAATCTTGCAGTCCTCCTGTGACAAAATGCCTGCCGCCAGATCTTCCTCCAGCCTGCTTTCCACGGAAAGATACTTCTCTTCCTCCCTGTACAGCCTTGCCGTTTCCTGTTCCAGTTTTGACAGTTCCCCGAAGTTCACTTCCACTCCCTCTGCCCTTGCCTGCAGTCCGGGCCCATCCAGCACAAGCTCCCTCTGAAGCCCCAGCCCCTGTCGAACGGCAGCCGCCAGCTCCTCCTCCAGGACGCTGTGCCGGGTGCAGCCAAGTCCCCTGTTTCCTGTGGCACAGATAAAGTGCACCCTCTCCTTCCCCTTGTACCGATTCACCCGCCGCACCATGGGCTCCATACAGTCCCCACAGAATAACAGGCCGGAAAATATATGAGCTTTTCCCCCAGAACCTACAGCTCTGTTGTCAGCTTTCAAAAACCTCTGAGCACTGTCAAACTCTTCTTTTGTCACCACAGGTTCGTGGGTACCCTCCACCCGGATCCACTCCCCCCGGGGCTTCTCCCTGCATGTTCCAAGCTTATAACTGATTTTCTCTCTGCGGCCCTGAACCATAGTTCCGGTATAGATCTCATTGGTCAAAATGCGCTTTACTGCCAGTGAAGACCATCCCGCCTTTACGCCAGAGGTAAATCCGGTGGAGAATTTTTCCCCTCGTGACCTTTTGTATTCTAAGGGCGAAAGCACCCCCATCTCATCCAGTCTGCCTGCAATAGCGGCACAGCTCATCCCCTCCAGTTTCCAGGCAAAGATCTCCCTCACAACCCGCGCTGCATACCCATCCGGCACCAGCCTGTTCCTGTCCCTCTCATCCTTCCGATAACCATACACGGCAAAGGCACCAATAAACTCCCCCTTCTCCCGCTTTACCCGCTGATGGCTTCTGACCTTCCCGGAAATATCTCTGCAATAGGCGTCGTTTACGAAATTTTTTACCGGAAGAACCAGGGATGTTTCGTTAAAATCCGCCGTAAGTGAATCAAAATGATCCGTCACCGCAATAAATCGCACATTTAAAGCCGGAAATATTTTCTGTATCAGTCTCCCAGCTTCTATATAGTCCCGTCCAAACCTGGACAGATCTTTTACCGCCACACAGTCCACCACACCGGCCTGGATATCCTCCATCATGCGCTGAAACCCAGGCCGTTCAAAACTGGTTCCTGAGTACCCATCGTCTATGTAAACGCTGTCTTTGATACAATTCGATTTTTTCTAATAAAAGATCAAAAGATTTGGAAATATCCCGGCATCCGTGGTATAATTGCTACATTGAACACTCAAGGAGGCATACAGAATGGACGTATACCATGATAACAATATATGGGGAAAAGGCTCGCGTGAAACCAAGCTGACAGCCCTCCCTGTCAATCACTCTTTCCTTTGGGGAGAACAGGAAATATTTATCCCGGCAGTCTATGTAGGTAAAGCAGGCGCCGCCCTTGATGTATGCGCAAAAATCCCGACAGAAGATATGGCAGCATTCCTGAAAAAATGGGATTATGAGCGGCGGATGTCCCTAAAATCCCCGGAAGAATTTGAACAGATAGATGCGGACAACCCCGGAAGCAGGGAATTTGCCGTAGAAATATGCCTTGATGGTACGCCACTGGTGCGCCACATGAGCAGCAGCCTGAGATGGTATCCGGAAAATGTAATTCAGATGGGGAATGTACCTGCCAGCGAAGACGGTTTTGAAAATAACAAAACTGCGGAGGAATGGATGGATGCTTATGCCTGCGACAGGGAATGCTGCTGGTATTTTGAACGGCTTTGCTATGACTGGGACGGAGAACCGATACTGTCCCCTCAGAAAATATCACTTGCTTTCCAGGCAAACTTAATCTCCATCACTGCGGGGCATTTTTCCTCTGGCGTTTCCTGCGATAGCAAAACGGTAAAGACAGCCCATCCCATAACCGGTCAGGAATACACTCTGACACTACATGGCTGCGAACAGATCAGGAACAGCTTCGCAGAAATTGGAGCGAAAGGTGTGGTTTACCCAGAATACTGCCAGATACTCTCTTACAGCATTGCACCAGAAATAGACCGCAGCCTTTTTTGCATCCGCGACTGCGCAGAAGGCGACCGCCCAAGAATGGGTGATGCCCAAGGGCAGCCGGGCAGGTCAGACGGCCCCACAGCAGTTTTTATGGCCGGGAAAAATGCTGCTCCTGACAAACGGATGGCAGCTTCCTCCCTGCATTTTGAGCCTGTGTCAGAAGTGCAGTGGCGGATGGTATTCCAGATAAAGCCAAAGAATGATGCGGAAATCTGCATTCCCATCAAAGCATAATTCCACACAAATAGCAGCATAAACATTAAGCACACAAAATCCCCCGCCGCCGTTTTTCTCCCGGCTCCGGGAAAATAGTCCAGCAAAAATTTAGAATAAAAGCTGATACATTAACAAAACAGAGGATAGATACAATTGCAGATAAAGAATATGCACAACTTGTATCCAGTACTTCATATAAGTCTTTATTAAGTTCTTTCACTGACACAGAAAAGACGCCAAAAAACGCCTGGCCTGCTTTTGGTCAGTGTCTGCTGCCGCCCCGCCAATTGAGAAAAAAACTGGAATCTGTATGCGCCTGTTATTGTATCTCTGACAATTTCTGTACAGCCTCTTCCTTCGTTGACACAAAGAAAAAGTCTTTCCCATGGTTCGACTCATAAATAAAATCTTTCAGTGGCTTGCTGGTATAATGGGAGTAATCCCCATAAACAGCCACCTTCACATGATAGTTCGTAAATTTCTGAAGAATCTCCCCAGCCATGCCCGTGCTCAGAACGAAGAAATCTCCGATATCACATCTTTATCAATTACAATCTTCTCTGCACCCGTCTCATACTTTACAGTCATCGCCAGGTCCAGAGCCGACTGTGTATCAACAATTACCAATTCGTCACCGGAAATGACTGCAATGTCAACCCCCTTCTCTTTCAAATGTTCAATATTCACAATGTCCTCTACCTGCCAAAAATCCTATCCCCTCTCTCCCGAGATACAGTCCCAGGATTCCTCACAAACGCTCCTTACAAATTATTCCGCCTTGGACGGCCTTTCCAGGTCTTTACACTCCTGCCTACTCCAACAGATACACATAGTAAAAACGATCCTGCCTTACACATGTATAGGTGGACAGATGGGGATTGTCTGCAATCAGCCTTTCAAGCAGATCTTCCGGTGCGTCCATGTACACCACAATCTTCTCCGCTTCCCTCAATGTTTCATCCGCAAGTGCCTCTCTCTGGTCATACCGCAGATAGAACACCTGCTCAAAGGGCCACAGCTGATTATCCACAAACCAGCTGTAATATGGATGGTCGGAACCATAGACCATCACCAAAGGATACTCCCTGTATTCCTGTGAAAATGCCACCTTCTCCCCATCCTCTTCATAGAGAAACAGAACATTCTTCCGAAAATATCCAAGCACCAGAGGAAAGAAAATCAGGGTCAAAAGACAGACTGTCAGGATTCCACGAACCCCGGGCCTTTTTGCACAGAACTCCCGGATCTGTTTTACACCGCCCGCAAGAGCAGAACAACCTCCCCGTATTGTATACGCCATAAAAGGAAAGAACAGCGCCGTCACAGGATAAAAATACCGGCACGCCGCAGATCCCACAATCAACGAGACACCGCAGAGAATAATATATGACAGCACCAAAGCCATGAGCACTGCTCCCATCCGGCAGACAAAATTATTCGCTTTTTTCCAGCCCCTCTCCTGCACCACAGACACCATCAGCACCGCAAAAAGCAGGGCAAAAAGGATCAGGCATGGATACAAAGTTCCAGAGAAAACCCATGTCTGCATGTAGCCGGTAAAGATAGAAATCCGATCCGGCAGAGCGCCCCCGAACAGCCCTTCCATGGCCCCCGTTCCCCGATACCCGCCAAAAATATGCTGCAGGGAAGCCGGAAAAGTCAGCACGCCCAGTCCCACTGCCGCCGAACATCCCCCGCCCCACACCAGCATCCGCACAATACCTTTTCTGGAAAAAAACGCGTATACACAATAAGCTCCGGTCAGAAAGAAGGGGATCAGCAGCGCAAAATAATGCGTCAAAAAGGCACAGTAACAGGTCATCGCTCCCGCCCCAAGCAAAAAACCAAACCGCCTCCCGGAGCACTGCCTGTCCTTCATCAGAAGGACAAAAATAAGCGTGTATACCGCGCTCCACATGGTGGACATGGCATACATCCTGGTGAGCAAGACGGCGCTGACGGTGGACGGGGCCACCGCATACACAAGCCCTGCCAGCAGCGCCGCAGGCTCCCGTTTCCCCATCCCCTTTTCGCTCATATGATAAAACAGGGCCAGAATACAGCCATAACTTATGAGGGAGAACAGCAGATTCAACAGGATCCCAAACCACTTATAGAAACTGTTGGGAAAAAGGGACATGAATGTGTGCAGCGCCAGATAATACAGAGGCGGATGTACGTCCTCGGCCTGGTTCTGCACAACCATTCCATAGTCGAAACGGTGACTGTCACTTACAAAAAAACGGCTCTGCAGGCTCTCCCCGCTTTTCCAGGAAAAATTTACCGGTTTCATCTCGTCTGCTGCCACCGACACGGACCAGTACGTATAATACTCATCCTCGTGGAAACCTTCTTTTCTCATGCCAAAGAACAATACCAGGCATATGTGTATGATGGCAATGACCACCGCCAGAACCTTAAAACGCTTTCCCCTCATGATTCATCCCTCCTCCCCAGCCTCTGTCACGCGCTCCGCAGATTCTATTCCCTCTTCAGTATTTTCGTGCGCTTCACAGCTTCCCCCACTTACCAGTACCACATATCCAATTAACGGCGCTGTTACCACAAGGCAGTATACATACCGCAGCACCGAAACCGGCCCCAGATAGCAGGTACCCAGATACATCAACGGGATCAGTCCAGTCAGCCCCGCGTCCCTTTTCTTTCTATAGATACTCCAGAACAGAAAATAAGTCAAAAACCATATCCAGAAATCAGGGCGGTGCAGGTATCCCAGTATGGGCACCTTTGAGTACTCCATATGGAAATAGAGCGGTTCATAGATCACTGCCGGCCAGCTGCAGTAATTCCTTTTGACGATCTCATATTCTGTCCAAATCAGCTTGTGATAGAATTCTATGGCGCCGGAGGCCACATACCCCCTGTCCAGTGGATACCAGTACCCCATGGTATTGGTAATCCAGGCTTCCATATACTCATCCGGGAACTTTAATCCCATCTTCACAAAGAGCTTCAGAAAATTCCAGAAATTATCTCTCATCAGCTCTTCATTGGCAGTGGATTTCACCGAGTCCGCCAAGTAGGGACTATAGTTTTTTATATCCTCTTCCACCATGTACATGCATATTTCCTCGTAATCTGTCTGTTCGACATCCTCCGCCCGATAGGATGCCACTCTGGCAAGACACTGCAGAGGCATACAGAATGTTTCCCTGTACCGGTCATCGGTTTCTGCATGAACCGCCGCTTTCAGACCGGCTTCCGCCAGAAAGGACAGAGCGCAGATCCCAGCAAGCAGCGCTGCCCCAAACACTTTCTGTCTGCCCGTTCTTTTCACCAGAGCCAACAGAATAACCGCGCCTGCCGTCACCGCATAGACAGCGTTATTTCTCATTAGGCAGCACAGAGTGCCGCTGAGAATTATCCCCACCGAGCTGTACCAGTGAAATTCCTCTTTGTCCGCCAGCAGCCTGACCACAAAGATCATAAACCACAGGAAAAACGCGGCGAACATCACGTCCTTGGTGGCCGTTATGGAGAACATGGCATGCATGGGAAAGAGGGCAAAAAACAGCAGGGTACACACACGGTACACTCTGGGCACCCTGCGCTTGTACAGGTAATACACACAGTACGCAAAAGAAGCGGACAAAACCAGCATCTGCAATAAAGTGTAAAACTGAAATCCTGTGGAGGCATCTTCCACAGACCGGCCATAGTTGTAGGCGAGACCCATCAAAATAGTGTGCAGCAGCGGGTGATGGGTATTATACTGTTCACTGACCACTTCCGCCATCTGAAAGGGTGCGTCGTACACAAAATTTCCAGGCCAGAACCACAGAAAAATAGGAATATACGCGGCAAAGATAAGAGCCCACACAAGAAAAAAATATCCCTTCCTAACTTTCCCCTCCCATTTCCGCTCCCCATAACGGTTCAGTCTGTCAAACTGCAGCAGAATTTCTTCCGATGCCGGAACCGTTACGGCCAAAAGCCCTGCCATCACGGCAAACTGCATCCACACCGCCTGGGCCGACTGAAAGATATCGTTGACAAAATGGGCGTATGTCCCATAGACAATGGCAGCCGACATCAGCAGCCCGCTTATGGCAGCTGTGACGTGCAGCCGCCTGTCCCTCCTCCGGAGCATCCGCCCCATAAGCCCAAGTGCCGCTCCAAACCCCAGCAGGCTCCAGATATTGTATCCGAATTCTCCCACCCCGGCAAAACCGCCCTGTATGCCAAAAAGAGAAATAATATGGTTCAGGGACAGCACAAAGCATGTCCCACCGATAAACGGTATTATCTTCTTCGCATATTCTGTTGTTTTTTCATGTTTTATTTTCATACCCATATTTTCCCTGAAACCTGCCTTATACATGTACTGAATTATGAAAGACCATTTGTTCTTAAAAAGTATATACTGCACCCTACGCCTTGTCAAGCCAAAGAAAAACATCCCCGTCCCGGCCATACTGCCGCAACAGGAATGCTCTTTACACTCTGATCTCCCTCCCGTTCTTAAAGACAAACCGGATATCCTCTCTGCTGTAGACTGTCACAAAATCCACCAGAGCATACCATGCACCCTGGTCAAAGCAGTCCACAGCCTCCTCCATTCTCTTCAGCCGTTCCACAAAGCTGTGCATCATCTCCGCCTCCTGCAGACGCCGTTTCTGGCTGGATCTTATCTCAACCCCATACAGCCCCTGCTCCTCCGTCTTCCTCACATCACGCAGCCCCTGCTCCTTCCCCTCTGTCCTCCTCACATCACACAGCCCCTGCTCCTCCGTCTTCCTCACATTACGCAGTCCCTGCCCCTCCCTGGATATATCCCTCTCCATTTCCACAAACACCGCGGTGATCTCGTCCCTTTCCTCACAGAGCACATTCAGCGCCCTGATAAAACAGCCCTGAATCTCCTCCTGGCTCAAATGGGGTGTGGTACATTTCTCCCCGTCTCCATACTTATCATTACACTGCCATACTACCTTACGGTACTTATCGTTGGAATGCCACACCTTGGAGCCATACCAGCTTCCACAGTCCCCGCATTTGATCTTCCCCGAAAAAATGCCCACGCTGCTCTTCCGGTTCTTCCCCGGACGCCTGGCCTTCATGAGCTTCTGGACGCCGTCAAAAACGGACGGTTCAATAATGGCAGGATGGCTCCCCTCCACATAATACTGAGGCACCTGTCCCCGGTTCACCTGCTTCTTTTTAGAGAGAAAATCCACCGTGTAAACCTTCTGCAGCAGAGCGTCGCCCTTATACTTTTCATTGGTGAGAATGGATTCCACCACAGCCCCGCCCCACACCTTTCTGCCCCCGGGAGTGGGAATCCCCTCCTCCGTGAGCATTTTGGCAATTCTGTAAGGAGAATGCCCCTGGAGGAACATTCCATAGATTCTACGCACCGTCCCGGCCTGCTCCTGGTTAATCACAAGACTCCCGTCCGCTCCCCTGTCATAGCCCAAAAACCTTCCAAAGGGCACGCTGGCCTTTCCGTCCGCGAACCGCTTTCTCACTCCCCATGTGCAGTTCTCGGAAATACTCCTGCTCTCCTCCTGGGCCAGGGAGGACATTATCGTGAGAAGCAGCTCCCCCTTTGCGTCAAACGTCCAGATATTCTCTTTCTCAAAATAGCACTCGCAGCCCTTCTCCTTCAGTTTCCGGATGGTGGAGAGACTGTCAACCGTATTCCTGGCAAATCTTGACACACTCTTGGTGACAATCAGATCTATCTTCCCGGCAAGTGCATCCTCCACCATCTGATTAAATCCCTCCCGGCGGCGGGTGGAAGTTGCGCTGACCCCTTCGTCGGAATACAGTCCCACAAATTCCCAGTCCGCCCTGCCGCGTATGTAACTGGTATAGTAATCACACTGTGCGGCATAGCTGCTGCGCTGATCCTCCAAATCCGTTGAGACACGGGCATACCCGGCCACCCGCCGCTTTTTTGAAACGCTCACTGAATCCGCCGTATACAGACTGCGCGTTGCCGGTATGGTTGTCACATTCTTTGCCATTTCACACCTCCGCACCCGCTTCAGCGGACCTGCAAGCCGTATCTCTTCCGGCCAGCAGCATGCCCATGACCGGATGATATTTTTCCAGCAGCTTTTCATTGATTACAGCCAGCATTTCCTGGTCAATAACATCCTTTTCCAGCATGGATTTCGCAATGGACAGTGAAATATAGTAAAGCTTTTCCGCCCGGAACCGCTCCTGGCTCATCTGTCCCGCTTCCCCCGAATCTGTCGCTGAACCTGTCACTGAAAACCACCTCCTGCAGGGCATCATATGACATGCAGGCCTGTCATTATTCGTCTTTCAGCAAACTCACTTTTTAGAGACATCAGCAAACTATAAAAATCCCCCCTCTGTGTCCAGAAGGGGGGGAAACACTATCAGAAAAAATCAATTTCCTCCTGTTATAATAAAAGGCTGAATTGCCGAGGCTACCCCGGAGACAGGCATGGTCTGAAGCCAGATTTTTCCCGGTCCGGTCAGGACAGTATTGAAAAAGCCCTCGCCGCCCAGGAATTTGTTTTTCAGCCCCTTTACCTGCTGAATATCAATGTCAACTCCACTCTCAAAACCCAGCACATTCCCGGTATCCACAATCATCTGTTCCCCGGCCCCCAGAGTATACTCCACCATTTCGCCGTCCACCTCGACAAAGACAATCCCATGTCCTGACAACTTCTGCATAATAAAACCCTCGCCGCCGAAGAAGCCAACTCCTGCCTTTTTAGTAAAATGGATGGATAGCTGCACACCGGCCTCCGATGCCAGAAATGCCGTCTTTTGCAGAATATACTCTCTTCCTGCTGATACCTCCAGGGGCAAAATTAATCCAGGGAAACTGGATCCAAACGCGATCATTCCGGCGCCCTTGGCTGTGTAGATGTTCTGAAACATACTTTCACCTGAAAAAGCTCTGGAAAACATTTTACCCAGGCCGCCGCCACTGGTGGTTTCCATCTCCATATTGGGACTCATCCAGACCATGGAACCTTTTTCAGTAATCATTTTTTCCCGGTCCTCCAGCTGGCAGACCACCACCGGAAAATTGCCGCCTTTCAATTCATATTTCATGAATAATCCATCCTTTCTGTTTTGAAACTCCAAGGGCGCACCCCTGGCATCTTATCTGGCGCTGTACCATCTATAAAACATTATACTCCCTTTATGAAGGATCGCAATACAAAGTTTATCTCTTATAAAGAAGCTGCTTCACACACTTTCTAATATTCTGTATCTTTGTATTTTCCCTTGTGGGATGCACTCTGTTTGTCAGCAGAATCACATACATGCCTTCCACCGGATCGATCCAGATGCTGGTTCCCGTATAACCCAAATGTTCCGCCACACAGTTCCTGTAGGAAATGTCATCTGGTATCTTCTCCCAAAAGTTTTACTATAATCCCCTTTTTGTCAGAACCATACTGCTTTAAAAAGGTGGATTCTGACAGGCCCGATGTATGTGTTAAGAGATTTTGAATGGTGATGTACTTCACGCTTTCACTCATTCTGCAGCTGTAAAAATCACCAATTCTATCCCTCAATGACAGCTGTTTCTCCTGCAGAAGCATCAGAATGCCCGGCCATGTAGACACCACTTTTGTCAGCGATGCAAGATCAAAAATGGTATCTATTTTCATTTCAATTTCAGCAGGAATCAGCTGCTGATACCCATAGCATCCCTGAAAAACATGCCTCTTTCCAACGCCAATCGAAATACATGCTCCGGGAATTTCTTCTTTTTGAACCACTTCATTCAAATAAACATCAACTTCAACCAAAGTATTTTGATTCATGGTAAACTCCAACTTTCCCTTTTGTAAAGCACACCCAGCACTCCCAAAACCCATTTGTATGAAACTGAACTTCTACACATCTATATAAATATCATAAATCTCCATATCCCTCCGGCTTTCCACGTAAGACCGGACCAGCTCCCTCTGAGAGCTGATACTGTTGCTCTCGGCTCTTCCCCAGGCGCTGCCCCCGTCCCAGGCGTCCTCCCGGGACAGGCGCAGATAAATTCCCACGCTGTAATGCTCTTTTCCCTTCATTCTCATCCCTCCTGATACAGTCCTGGCCCGCCTCAGCTCCCCCAGTGGATTCTGGCGATTCTCTCCACATACTCCGCCATTCTGTCATTCATATCCTTTTCCTTCTCTCCATAGGAAAACTTCAGAATATACTCTCCGGACTTTACCAAAAAAGGATTCCCTGTCTGCTCCAGATAGCTCCTTATGCGGTTTTCCACCGGCTCCTCCCTGTCTATTTTCAGATCGGAAATGTCTGCCAGCTGCGCCCTGTCAGCCTCCATAATATCCGCATCTCTCATCTTTTGCAGCTCCTCCATTGTCATGCCCATCCTTCCCTCCAATCCCTCTCATTGCTGCCTATTCACTGATTCCCCTTCCGCAGCTGCCCATCCACTGATTCCCGTTCCGCAGCTGCCTATTCATTGATTCCAGTTCCGCAGCTGCCCATCCACTGATTCCCGCTCTGCAACTGCCTCTTCACAGCTGCCTTTTCCCCACAACAAAACCTCCTGCCACATGCATATGAGGAAATTCCTTTGTCCTATGCGGCGTTCCTGACAGCGGCGCCACACCATCCCCACTGTCGAGAACCGCGATCAGCACACCCTCCCCTGACAGCCCTGGATCCCGCAGCGTCACCTGTGCGATACAGGACACGTTGGAAGGCATTTCCGCGCCGTAAAAATACCGCTTGGGCTTCTCCACATACTCAATCTCTTCCAGCTCGGCCACCCTGTCCACCAGGTGCTCCGGCACCGTCAGCACCGCATAACCCGCAATCAGATATTCCACTTTAATGCCCAGATCTTCCAGCACATCCAGACTTCCATGGTATTTTACTATCAGCTCCCAGGTTCGGGCAGGTCCGTTAAACCCCACATTTAATTCCTCCGTCTGTGCTCTGACTTCCTCCGGTGTCTGCAGCGCCAGCTGCAGCAGCTCCTCCAGTTTCTGATTCATGTACCTCCCTTTCCTCCCGCCCCGAAGTTTACTCCGGAACCGGCATCTCCAAGATTTTGAAATACATTATCCTATGCGCAGGGCACACCGGAGTTTACACCTGCCAGACCTACATCGCCCTGCCACTGCTCCCCTGGGTCTGGACCACATCGTTGGTGATGCGGGTGATGATGGAAGCCGGGCGCAGCTGGTCTATATTTTCCATGGAAAGCTGCTGCACATTGCGGTACATATCCCGGCGCAGCTCCCCGCCTATGGTCTGCGAAATTCTGCTGGCAAAACGATTGCGCACAAGGGCGCAGAAGACCCCGGTAAGGGCAATCCCCAGCATGCACACACCATAGAAAAGAATCTGTCCCACATCCTCATTCTCAATGCCCTGGTCCACAATCATGGACATAAAAGCAGGCTGTAAAAGATCCGCCAGGGCCTCCATGGCCAGGAAAAAAGTGGACAGCAGAAAGATACCCTGATGCCTTCTGATATATATTAAAATACGTTTCATTTATCCCTGCCCTCCAGCGCCGCATATTTCAGTTCTATTTTTCTGGCACTGTCGTGGATCCGCTCTATCTCGGCCCAGTCCTCCGGGATATAATTTCTCACAGTGATCATACTCTCTCCTTTTCAAAACATCCCTTTTTCATCTTTTCCGCCGCCCACCTCACCTGCTGGTTCCGGCGGCTCCCCCTACTCTTCTGTGTAATGGGCCACAATCATCCGCTGGGCTTTTTCATCATAATATATGTCCTCGTACTCCACGCCGTTCCTGCTTGTTCTGGGGGCACAGTACATGCCCGCCTCCGTACCTGCCTCCAGAACCAGCTTTTTCCACCGACCCTCCTGGTACTTTTCCTCCACATACTTTTGGTCCGTGAGAAAGCGGAAAATCTCCGCGCCCGTGATCTTTTTCATCCGAGCCGAGTTCCGGAATCCGCTCATGGCAGCGGCAAGCTCCGGCAGCAGACATTTCTCCTGGTAGGGGAAAGTCTCCGCCTGGTCTCTGGTAAGAGAAAACTCCGCCTTGGCTCCCCCTGATTTTTCCCTGTTCCTGGCCTCCTCCGGCCCCTGGCCAAAGTAGAATTTTTCCCTGGTTCCCCCTGTGAATTCACTCACCATTTCCAGGAACCGCTCCCCGTACTGTCCGTATTTGTATTCCCCGATCCCGGGTATCTGCAGCATTTCCTCCCTGGAAAGGGGCACCCTGATGCACATTTCCTGGAGCGTTTTGTCTGAAAAAATCAGGTAGGGCGGAATGCCCCGGGACCTGGCAGCCTCCGTCCGCAGCTTCCGCAGCAGGTCGAACAGCTCCAGTCCCCTGGAATTCAGAATGTCGGATTTCCGCTCCTTTACTCCGGACCCGCTCCCCTGGCCTCCCTGCCCTTTCAGCGTCTTTAAGATAACCTTTCTGTTCCCCAGCAGCACGTCCTGGGAGAACTCTGTGGTCCGCAGCAGGGCATATTTGTCCACGGTCTGAGCCAGCAGTCCATCCAGAACCATCTGGCTGATAATCTCCTTAATCTCCGTCTCCAGCCACCCTTTCAGGCTCCCATAGGAACGGTATTCAGACACGCGGTACTCCTGCAGTTTTGCCCTTGTCTCCCCTGCAAGGGTTCCGGCCACCACATTGATCCCATAGCGCTGCCGCATCTCCTGGACACAGCCTATGATCTTAGCCGCCTCCTTTGTCACATCCCTCTCCTCATACTCTCTGTGGCAATTGGAACAGCTTCCGCAGGGCCCGCTGCCGTACTCCCCAAAATACCGGAGAATATATTCCCTCAGGCAGTTCTTTGTGATGCAGTAGCCGCTCATGGCCCGAAGACGGTCCTCATCCCGCTCCCGCATGATTCTCAACTCCTCCTCACCCATCTCCCCATTCTGCCCCTTGCTCTCCAGAAGATACCGGTTGACTATCACATCCTGGGCGGAGTAGAGCAGAATACACTGAGCGGGCCCTCCGTCCCGGCCGGCTCTTCCCGCCTCCTGGTAATAGTTTTCCATGCTCTGGGGCATGTTGTAGTGGAGCACATAGCGGATATTGGACTTGTCAATGCCCATGCCAAAGGCGTTGGTGGCCACCATCACCGGACTTCTGTCGTAAGTAAAATCCTCCTGGCTGCGGACTCTGGTCTCAATATCCAGTCCCGCGTGATACCTGGCCACAGGCACTCCCGCCTTCCGCAGCATCTCATACACGCCCTCCACGGCTTTCCTGGTAGCGCAGTAAATCACACCGCTCTCCTCAGAATGTTTTTTCACATAATCCCGTACATAATCCTCCTTCTTTCCCGGATACTCCACCCCAAAATAGAGATTTTTCCGGTCAAATCCCGTGGTCAGAACCTGAGGCTCCGAAAGCCCCAGCACACAGACAATGTCATCCCGCACCGCCTCGGTGGCAGTGGCAGTGAACGCGCTGATCACCGGCCGCCGGGGCAGCTGCCGGACAAACTGCACAATCTTCAGATAACTGGGCCGGAAATCCTGTCCCCACTGAGAAATGCAGTGGGCCTCATCCACCGTGAGCATAGACAGATGTGCTCCCAGGGCAAACCGCATAAATTCCCCGCTCTCCAGCCGTTCCGGCGCCACATAGATAATCTTATACCTGCCCTGGGATGCCAGGTACAGAGCCTTGGAAATCTGCCCCTCGGACAGGGAACTGTTTATGTATGCGGCGTGGACTCCTGCCTGGTTCAGAGCCTGCACCTGGTCCTTCATCAGAGAGATCAGCGGAGAGACCACCACTGTGATTCCCGGCAGCATCAGAGCCGGCACCTGGTAGCAGACCGACTTTCCCGCCCCCGTGGGCATGATCCCCAGCACATCCTGCCCCCTCAGGATAGAATCTATCAGAAGTTCCTGCCCTTCCCTGAAACTGTCATAACCAAAATATTTCTTTAACACTGTATATTTATCAGCCATAAAACGCTCCTTCCCCCTGCCGGGTTCTTCTCTTTCCATGCCAGACCTGCCCCTGTAGATTTTGTTGTCCTTCTCCTGTCCTTTTCCTCCCCTTCATTCTATCACAGCCGCAAATATTTTTCTACCCAAACCATAAACCGCCTGATTTCGCAGTTCCAGGCCCATATCCCTTACCTTCCGGCACGTCCTGCACAAAGCCGCATAACGAGTGTGGTGACACAAAACTAATGGAGAAAAGATAACATTAATAAAAATTGTATTAATTTATAAATCAGGAATTGCAAATACAGCCTTTTCTGTGTATAATCAAGAAAAAAAGAAATGGAGCTATTAAATTATGAAGAATAAAACAAAACCTACCTATGAATTTGTAATGAATTCAACTATGGCAGATGCTATGGCATATGAATCCAAAAAGAATGAAGCAGAATACTATAAAGATGCATATAAAAAAGAAAAGGAAAAAAATGAAAGATTAGAAGCGTTGTTAGATAATTCCAGTAAACAAATAGAAGTACTCAATGCTGTATACAAAAAAACAAATGAAAAATATGAAGATGCTGTATCAAAAAGTGCTCAAATATTGCGTTCTAAACAAAAATAATTGAAAGCCGTTATAATTTTGCAGCGGCTCTCCCAGTAGTGTAAAAAAGTTTGAGTCTTTGGTAAAAAGTAACTCCTTTTTAGTAAGAATCAAGATATGGAGCTTCTTACTGAAAAGGAGTATTTATATGTCAATAGCAAAGGAACAACTTTGACAGTTTATTACAGTAAACAAGCGCAATGACCATTCACCGAAGCGGCTTAAGAGCCAGTATGGGAAATTCCACATTGCGATGCTCCGGGACAGGAACGGCGGAAAAAATATCCTTATGCCATCAGCAACTGGGAAGATTCCAGCTCCTCCAAAACTGCCTTCGCCTGCCTGACTTTCTTCTCCGAAGTCCGCAGAATCTGGTACTCTCCTGTTCCGCTGCCGTCTCCTGCCTGTCCAGCCATGGACACATCCTCTCTACGGTATTGCATCCCGCTGTCCAGAACCACCTTGCCCGACATGTGAAAGCTCACAGCACCGGTGGCGGAAGCCATCTGCCTGATCACGGCGGCATCCACGCCCCCGCCTGGCATTATATCCACTCTGCCGCTCCTCTTCACCAGTTCTGCAATCAACTCCTGGCCCTCCACGCAGCTGCTTTTCTGCCCGGAAGTCAGGATCGTCCCAATCCCCAGCTCCGCTGCCTGTTCCAGCGCTTCAAAAGGATCCCTGCACATGTCAAAGGCCCTGTGCAGGGTCATGTCCATGGGGCCCGCCAGCTCCCGCAGCCGTTTCATGCGCTCCAGGTCCAGAGAACCGTCTGCCAGAAGACACCCCACAACCACCCCGTCTGCGCCAAGCTCCCGATATCGCTCCACACACCGGGCTATCATGTCAAATTCATGCTCTGTGTACAGAAAATCTCCACACCTGGGCCGAATCAACACATTTGTCCTCACCCCTGCCTCTCTGACTTTCTCGTACAAAGCCTGGCAGGGTGTGGTCCCCCCGATAACCAGATCCGCGCACAGCTCCAGGCGGTGGGCCCCGCCCCTGGCCGCCGCCTCCGCCGACTCCACAGAGTCCACGCATACTTCCAATGTATATCTTTTCATCCTTTTCCCTCCCGGCAAACCGGCACAGCTGCCCCCTCTTATGCGGCTATCCCGCAATATTCGCCCGCTCCATGCCGGTTTCTATGTTCCCCTCTATGAAAATGACATGTCCGAAAAACATATCGTCATCATCATAGTATGCCACATAATTCCCTTCCGTCTCCATGGTAAACTCGCTGATGCAGATCCGCTCTGCAAAGCTTTCCTCCGTGATGGGCTGCGAATCTTCCTCTGAATCCTCGCGCCAGTCATTGGCCAGTTCTGTCAGCTCACTGGCGGCAAAAGCTCTGAAATTCCTGTCCCATTCCTGCAGATTGCCGTAAATTCTGCGGAAACCTGACAGGGCTTCCTCCGCCGTCTCACCGCCTTCCTCGTCACAGGTCAGAGACACGCCGCATTCCTCCCCCAGCCAGTCCACCTCTGCACTGAACCAGTCATAGTTGCGCTCCAGCACAAAATGCCCGCAGAGCGGATCTGTAATCTCCACGCTGCGCTGATATTCTGCAAGAATCCTGTCCAGCTCCGGATGATGCAGATCCCGCTCCACCACCTCCAAAAGCATCCAAAGTCCCGCTGGAATTCCTTGTCGTTCATTATCTGGAACACTTTCCCTGCACTTTACATGGTAGATGGTCAGATGCCTCAGATTGTGAATCCAGCCATTTTTATCACTGTCCTCACAAAGCCAATACAGGCAGCCTTTTCCCGCCCTGAGCCTGCCGGTGGAAAGCTCCACACAGCCCAGAATCTGCGCAGAAGGCTGCCATATTCCTTTTGCATAAAGTCCTGCTCCGCCCACGCCCTCAGAAGTCAGCACCAGAAGATCCACCACTTCTTCCTGAAAACCTGCTTCAAACTTTTTGTACTCTTTCTTCATGTTTCCTCCTAATTTATATCCCAATGTCCATGCTTTGTCCACCAGTTATCGCCAGGGATATTCATACTCAAAAGAAGCCCTGTCCGTCTCAAAAGCAAAGAGAGTACGCCCGCCTTTCCGGAACCGGTAACGGGCCCGGCAGGCGGCACTCTCATGAATGGTCCGCACCATGCCGCCTTCCACCGGAGCCTTCAGGGCTTTCCCCGTGGACTCCAACAGCTCCGCTTCCAGTACCATGTCTCCCTGAACCACCCGGACTGCTCCCTTCCGCAGCCGTACCACCCTGGCCCCCAGATAAGTTGCCAGCCTGTGCTCCCTGCCATGCCACAGAACCACAGCAATGATCCCCTGAAAGCGAAACCCTGCCAGTGGAATATCCGCCACGGAGAGAAGAAGTGAACCCCCTGAAAAACGACACTGTGTCCAGATATACTTTCTGGGAAAAGATCTCCCACTGTCCCCCTCCCAGTAACCGTTCCCGTTCCGGAATGTATAGTTCCGCCCGTTCACCCACACGGTCCCTGACACACTGTGGTGCATGCTCCACACACTGTGCCTGCACTCCAGAAACGGCACCAGAGAAAAAGGCCCCATAATATCATACTTCAGAGGAGTCAAAGGTCCAAAATACAGCCTGCCCTGTATGCACAGCCCAGGAACATCCACTGCCAGCCTAAAGCCTTCCGGCCCAAACCGGTTCCGGCCAATCAATATTTCTTTCCCATCCCTTCTGAAAGCTCTGGCAGAAAAGTCCGCTGTCCATGCCCCGTCCTCCGTGATAACCTGAATAGAGCAGGTGGTTTTGCGCCCATTCTGATGGATGGCTGGAATCACAGCCAGGGTCTGCCCGGAATCCTGGCACTTCAGGTACCATCCATAGAAGAATCTGCGCTCCATCACTTTTTCCTCCTGGGGCAGTCCGTCTGTGCCGGCCCGTCTATAAGCCGCCCCTCCCCGTCAAACCGCGAACCATGGCAGGGACAGTCATAGCTTCCCTCCTCTGGATTCCACTCCAGACGACAGCCCATATGGGGACAGTTGGGTATCACCCTGGCCTTTCCCGTCGGCAGCAGATGCTTTGCCAGGCCCTTCACTGTATGTCCTCCATGAACCAGCAGCTCCCTGGCCCCACAGAGAGTAAAACGCCTCTGAGGAGAAAAAATATCTGCATCCTGGCACTCCCTGTGTGTGATCAGATCCGTCAAAATACGGGCGCTGACCATGGCCGAGGTCATGCCCCACTTTCCGAACCCGGTGGCCACATACCACCGGGGCCTGCGCCGGGAAAACCGGCCAATATATGGAACTCCGTCCAAAGTCATACAGTCCTGGGCTGACCAGCGCCCTGTCTCACAGCTGCCTGGATAGAATACCCGGGCCAGATCCAGAAGCATTTCATACTGTCCTCCCTGACGGTTAAGCCCGCTCCTGTGGCTGCCGCCCCCAAAGAGCAGCGTTCCTCCCTGGGCGCGAAAGGAAAGTCCGTTTTCGTCGATCCCCAGATACATCCCCTCTGGCAGAGACGCCCCCTGCAGAGCCACAACATAGCTGCGTTCCTGGTACATTCTGGCAAAATAATATCCCGGCACATTGATAAAAGGATAATGTGATACAAATATAATATGCTCCGCCGTCACCGCACCTCTGGCAGTCTCCACTCGCTGCCCTTCCACCTTCAGCACCCTGGTCTGCTCATATATTTCCACCTCTTCCGCTATGGCCTGAAGGAACTTAAGCGGCTGAAACCTGGCCTGTCCCTCAAATCGTGCCACCCCTGCCACAGGAAAGGGAAGCTCACAGTCCTTCTCAAAAAAAGCGGCAATGCCGAGCTCCCCCGCCCTTTCCACCTCTTCCTTCAAGATCTTTTCCCTGGTACAGGAATACAGACAGGCCGGGCACCTGACAAAGTCACAGTCAATCCTTTTCTCCCGGATCAGCCTCTCATATTCTTTTATCGCCTTTTCATTGGCCTGGGCATACTGCCGGGCAAGATCACTTCCAAATACCCGGACAAGGCGGCTGTAAATCAGGCTGTGCTGAGATGTGATTTTCGCTGTGGTATTTTTCGTCTGGCCGCTCCCGATCCTGTCCGCTTCCAGCACCACTGCCTGGACACCTGCCTGTTTCAGATAATATGCTGTTAAGATTCCCGCCAGACCTGCTCCAATGACAACGGCTTCCGCCTTCAGATCCGCTGGAAGCGGCTGGCGCTCCCTGATTTTTGTCTCTGCCATCCAGATAGACTGCATAACAACCTCCACACTGACGTTTTGCATAGCATATGCCATTATGAAGGCTTTATACAGGCTGTCCCAAGTCAAATACAAAGATCAGAGCATTCGTCAATCTTTCACCTTCTCAGGCAAAAAAATTATTTTTGAAACAGCTTAAGCATTTTGCCATGATCTCCGTCCGCCGCAAAGATGTTGACAGCGTCCACATCCGTGCTCCTGTCGCTGAATGCGGGAAACAAAAAACCATGCTCCGGCATTCCCATCTCATAATCTCCGCTCACAGGGCAAAAAGTACAGACCAGAAAACTGTATACTTCCTCCGATTCTCCCTGACGCACCTTGTCGCTCCCTTTCACAGGCACATCATAATTCCCTTGGAACACATAAATGCCATAGGGATAACCGGGCAGATATCTCTCCCCTATGTACTCATAAAAAGAGAGAAGCAACGCGTCGTTTTTCAGCTCACATTCCCGAAGCGCCATAAGCAGCTGCCAGGTACTGCCGGGCTTCTTTTCTTCCTGTTTGAAACGGTACTGCTTCAGCTCCACATTTGTCTCGGAAAACACTGCAGCCTTTACAATTTTAAGATTCCTGGTCTTGTCCGCGCCGGATAATTTCTGAAAATGTGTATTAAACGTACCATCAACAAAGCCTTCTTCATCCATATAGGCCCCTGCCAGCCTGCCAAAGCAGTTTCTGGATACAGTCATTCTTCTGGTAAGTTCCAGCATATCCTCACGGTTTATCTGCATGATCCACCTCCGCTCTCTTCCGCTATACCTGTCAGACGCTGACTCACTCCAAAATTCCTCTTTCACTGCAGGTCCAAATCCGTCTGCAGCCACCAGCGGAGTACATCCTGAATCTTTTCATCCCAGTATTTCCACTGATGATCCCCTGTCGATTCCTCGCTTGTCAGATCATATCCCAGTTTTCTCACATATTCCCACAGCTTTAAATTTCCCTGGTATAGAGCATCCTCCCTTCCACACCAGGCGTACAGTCTCGGCAGTTCCCGCTTTTCCGCCGCAAGACTTGCTGCCAGAGTCATCAGATCATTCTCCGAGCCTTCCAGCTCCTGAAGCGAAGTAAAAATCCCCTGAAAAAGGGGCCCATTGGCAGGATTTTCCTTCACATTTCTCCGAAAGTCCTCCACAATATCCAGCGCGCCTGACAGGGAAGCCGCCGCGCCAAAAGTTTCCACGGCCCTCAACCCCAGTTTCCACGCCCCATATCCACCCATGGAAAGTCCCGCCGCCAAAGTATCCTCCCGCCTTTCAGACATCTGTGGAAAGAATTCCCGGCAGATTTTGGGCAGTTCCTGAGAAATAAATGTCCAGTATTTCATTCCATAGGCCGTATCTGTATAAAAAGCCAGGTGCGTGGTGGGCATCACCACTGCAATCCCCAGGCGGCTCACATAGCGCTCAATGGATGTCCTTCTCTGCCATATGGTCTGATCATCACTCATGCCGTGGAGCAGGTAAACGGTTTTGCATTTCCCATCCGCACCCTTTCCCTCCATGCCGATCTGCCCCCAGGTCTGCTGTGGCAGTATTACATCCATATTCATACTCATTCCAAGAACCATCGAGAAAAAATTCACATGCAGTAAAGCCATACTATCCTCCTCCATCCATCTATATGCTGCAGCTGACAGCAATTCCGCTTCCACCCCACAACCGCCTGTTCACCCATCCTATAACCGCAGCTGTTCTAACATAAACCCGGCAAATTCTCTGGCAATGCTTTCCTCCGGCGCCACCGCACCGCCCCTCCTGTATGCCGCAGCAGCAGCCCCTGCCAGGCCGGCATATTTCTCCGGAAGATTTTCAATTCCCCATTGCCCGCCCTCCTGCTTTGACAGAATCATTCCCTCCCTTTTGTATGCCAGAACCCGGCACAGATTCAGAATAAAGTACATGGGATTTTCCAGGATTTCTTCTTCCGCATTTCCCACATCCTCCTGAATGCTGTCCAGGTAATCTTCCCGGCTGACTTCAGCGAAGACTTCCCGAATCTCTCTCCCATAAAGCTTCTTTCCTCTGTGGTAAATCACTGTAAAATGAGCCGCCAGATCCTTATCCGTGCCCTTCATTTTCCTGACATATTCATCCGGGTTGGACCTGTACCATGCCAGATGGGCTGTTGAAAAATGCAGTTCAAAAGGAGTGGGATAGGTAAAATTCCGGCATGTCTCTTCTCTCACAACACTGAGTTCTATCCCCTTGGCCGGCGCCTGCCGGTTCAGCTCCACCGTCATATCCAGATATCTGCGCTTTATCCTGTCAGAAATTTCACTTTTAATGACAACAATCAGATCAATATCGCTCACATTTTCCTGAAAACACCCCATTGCGGCTGAGCCATGAAGATAAATACCCGTGAGGGCATCTTCCAGAATATTTCTGCTTTTTGCCACAAAACATTCCAACAATACTTCCATATTTTCTGTTCTGAAACTACTGTTCATCCAGTACCCTCTCCTGCCCATTCCAGGTGTAATGGATCACCGTCACCACCTGGGAATTCAAGGGCCGCAGCAACTCCGAAATGTGCAGGGCGGGAACCGTCTCAAAGCATCCCCACAGAGCCTGGGAATTCATGATATAGTCAAAGTCCATATCCTCCACCAGGCGGAACATGCTGCTGATATTTTTATCGTCAACTCCTGCAAAAGCTTCGTCCAGGGCAATCATTCTGGGAGATCGGAAGAGCGTCGTGTAGGGAAAGAGTGTAGATCT
>CAJUNZ010000016.1:29749-41034 GCA_910587755.1 uncultured Acetatifactor sp.
TCCGCCTTTTTGTACTGGGCATTCACCGCCGCAAAGAGAGGAACATACATGGCCATGGCCTTCTCGCCGCCGCTGAACTTATTAAAGGCAGAGTTTGTCAGTTCCTTTTTCCCCTCATTGTTCCTGTAATAGAACATCTGGAATGCAAACCATTTCCGATAGTCCAGAGCGTCCCGGACCAGGTCCATATAGTTGATAACCTCCCCTGTCTCCTCCGTCCTTATTTTCTCCGATCGAATCTTGCTGCGAAAATGGGCGGCTACCTTCTCAATGTCCCCGCTGTTGAGCAGTTCATAGTCCCGGAGCAGGATTTTTTCCAGTTCCTTCGTGTCCAGCTCCTGGTCGTTTTCCGCCTTCCTGGGTTTCCATTCCAGGGAAAAATACAGTCCCATAGAGGTATCCAGTTTCATCAGCGCCGACATGTCCTGAACCCATTTCCTGCTCTCCGCAATGCGGTCCGTAAGTTGCTGGCTGATGGTCCTGGATAGAATATCCTCAAAAAGCTCCCTGTCCTTCTGGCCAATCAGAAGCGCCGTCTCCTCCAGAGCATCCTTCAGCATCTGGTAAAACTCTTCCAGATACAGTTTCCTGCCGTTCCACACAGACACAACCCGCAGCCGTTTCCGCAGAGCTCCCGTGCCCTCTCCAGCCTCCCCAAAGCACTCTTCCAGAGAAGTTCCATAGCCTGCCAGACTGCTGTTATGGGCGGCATACGACTGGTGCAGCGCTGTGGTTAAGGTGCTGGCATCCCGGCCTTCATCCCCCTCCCGCATACACTGCTGTGCCTCTTTTGCACAGGTTTCCAGATCTTTTGTCCCCCTGTCAAGGACCAGGTTCAGCCCCAGTTCTTCTTCAAAGTACTTCCGCAGACGCTCTTCCCAGAAAATCTTTTCCATGAGCGCATCTTTGAGTTTTTTCTCCGTATCGGAGATCCCTGCAAGCCTGTCCTCCAGTACCGCCAGTCTTCTCCCAAGAGTTCCCAGCTCCCTGCCAATCTCCTCCCGCTGGGCCTTCAGGGCTTCTCTGCGCTGGGCCTTCTCCCTGACTTCCGGCCGGTCCAGATATTCCTCATACTGCCGGATCTTCAGATTCAGTTCCTCTATTTTCCCGGCCGCGCTCCTCCTGTCCAGTTCCGCATCGTCGATAATTTCCTCCTCTTTCTCTATCATATCCCGCTGCGCCCGGATCTCCGACTCTTTCTGGGAAATCTGAACCAGAAGAGCGTAGATACCCTGCCAGCTGCGCAGATAATCCGACGCTGCATCCATGGCCGCGCTGTACTCCTCAAGGGTCCTTCCATAGGGAAAGGGCCTGCAGGCGGTGAGCATCTCCTGGTATCTTTTTTTCAGTTCCTGCTGACATGATTCCAGACGGCTGTCCAGAATACGGCAGTTTTCTTCTGCGCTTTCCAGAGCAATTCCGGCCTTTCCTGCCGCCTCCAGGGCGGCGTCCAGGGCCCCTGTGGAAGGAGCAGCGCCGTATTCCTGATCCAGTCTTTTCATCCTGCCGCTGACCTGCTCCTTCTGACGTTCAAGCTCCTCCAAAGCCGCCCTTACCTGTTGCATCTGCTCTGAAAGCTGCCGCAGAAGCCGCTCTTTTTTCTGCTTTCTGGCAAGCACTCCCACATATTCTGCCTGGGTTTTCCCCTCCGTTCTTCCGAATAGAATTCCCTGGCCATAGTACCCCTCCGGAGCCACCCAGGCACTGGCGCCACGCTCCCCCGGACATGGATATGCCCGCCCGGACAAACATGCAGCTCCTTCCGGCTCTGCACTGCCGTCGGACATGTCCTCAGATTTTTCCCGCACCCCTTCTGCCGTTGCTTCCAGAGAAATCTGCCCAAGAATCGCTCCCGTTGCCTCCTGCATGGCAGGATCCATTTCGCAGTTGACCACCAGGCCCGAAATCCCCTGACTCCCGTCCTGGCCGGGGCATGCCGCATCATCTGCGCCCCCGGACTCTCTGCCAGGCTGCGCCATGCCCCCCGCAGTTCTCAGCCCTTTGCTCTCACCGGGGCGTATCACACAGTCCACAAATGCCGGAAACTCCGTGCAAATTCGGGCAAAGGCTTCTTCCGTCGCCACCAGAGCGTCCAGAAGGCCCATTTCCCACAGCTGTGCCTCCAGCCAGGCGCACTCCTGAGGACTCATATTCTCTGCAAACTCCACCGTCTTGTAAAAAGGCAGAGCCTGGATCCCCGCCTCCTCCAGCATCCTGCGGGAAGTTTCCACCGCCTCCCTGCGCTCCGGCTCCAGATCCTCCCGGGCCTCCAGTTCCTTCCGATTCCGCTCCAGTTCCTCCAGAATCATCTGCTGCTCTTCCAGCTCCTTCTCCCGGCGCAGCATTGCATCCGCCAGCCCGTCACGGCTCTGCTGATATGCCCTCTGAAATACCTGGTCAATCTTCCTTCCATCGCCGGAACCATGGTATTCCTGGAGGATTTTTTCCACTGTCTCCAGCACCTCCCGGGACAGCTTCCACTCCTGGCTCTCACGGCCCGCCCTGTAGACCTGCCGGATGCAGTCCTCCCGGGCGTTTTCCTGCTCCCGCAGAGCCCGATCCCGGGCTGCTCTTTTCTCCTCCCGGTCCCTCCGCCGGACTTCCGCTTCCTCCATCATTTCGTCGCGCTGTCTCTGTGCCTGCCCGTGCCGTTCCACGGCTTCTTTTCCTGCGGCCACCTCCTTCTGGTACCGCTGCAGTTCTCCCGTCACCGTCCCCGACGCCGGAATCCGGGCTTCTTCCAAAAGCTCCAGCACCCTGCTGTGCTTCTCCCACTGAAGCGTTTCCTGAATCTCCTGAAGTTCCTCTTTTTCCTCCTCCAGACGGGACAGAGAAGCATCCCTCTCTCCCTCCATCCGGCGGATCCTACCGTCACACTCCCTGATGTTATCCCGGCTCAGGGCAATCCTTCCCTTCACCCTTTCCTCCCGGGTCTGCTCATCCTCCAGGTCCAGACGGGCCTTGTCAAGCTTGGTGTCCATCTCCTCCAGCTCTGTATCCAGAAGGCTCTCCAGTTCCGCTGCAGCCATTCTCTCCCGATTCTCCAGAGTCTCCTGGGCCTCCTTTTTCGCCCTCTGCTCCTCCAGCAGACTCTCCTTCTCTATCTTCTGCCTGTCCACTTCCGCCTGGGCCAGAGCCGTGGCTTTCCTGGCCCCCTGGTACGCCAGCCCTTTCTTCCCCAGCATGTACCTGTTATACCTGGCATACTCGCTGCGGAGAGCCTTGGCATCTGCCAGAGCCCTGTTAAGCTGGTCCAGAGTTCCCTGGATGGTGTCCATCTTCTCCATGGCATCCACCATGGGCCGCAGATCCTCATCCGTGAGCGTCTGGAGGGAATCATTCAAAATATCATATACCTTGGAGGGTTTAAATTCCTTGGAAAGCTTGGGGGCGCGCACTTTCACCAACAGCTTGATAAACTGTTCATACTGCTCCGCCCTGCCGAAGCCAAAGAGGTGTTTATTGACCAGTTCCTTATATTCCCGGGGCACATCTGTGAGAGGATTTTCCTCCCCCAGAACTTTTTTCAGCTCCCCCTTTTCCAGAGGAATTTTACTGCTCCCCACTTCCTTGTAAAGCCACAGATCCCACCCCATTCTTCTGCCGTCCAGAACCACAAAGCCCCAGAAATCCATGGGCTTTCCCTTTCTGGCCCTCTGTCCTATGCCTATGGTGCGGTATTCCTCCGTGCCTTTTTTGCGAAATTCCAGGTACAGATATCCCGTGGATTCCTCCCTGCCTTCCTCTCCCAGAAAATAAAATTCCATTCTCCGGTCCCCGGATCCAAAAGGGTCAAGCCTGCTGGGCGTCCGATCCCCGTCCAGAATAAAAGGGATAAAGCTCTGAGTGGTGATGGACTTGCCGGAACCATTCTGTCCCCGCAGCAGAAGCTTTCCGTCCTCAAAGGTAAACTCCTCCACATCATAGAGCCAGAAATTCACAAAACCCATCCTGTTCATTGTCCAGCGATCACGCATCTCCATCTCCCACCTTATCTTTTTCGTCATAGTCATCCGGGTAAAAACCCGACACTTTTCCCACCATGGGAAGCAGCCGGATTTCTTCCTCCGTCCTCCAAAACATCATCCATTCTTCCATGTATTCCTTTATCTCCTGCACCGCTCTGTCCGGATCCTTTTCCCGAAATCCTGTGCCCCAGGCATCCTTCCAACGCTCATGGCAGTCCCGGATCAGCTTATCCAGTTCTTCCTCCGACACATGGACACACTGATCCTCTCCCAGGGCCCAGATTCCCGCAGTCACCCGCTCCCGGATGACAGTGCAGACCAGAAGCGCCGCCTCGGAGATCACAGCGTCCCGGGGATGTACTTTTCCATAACAATCGTCCTCCGCCATCATCCAAAAAGCTGTATTTCTGTGAAGATCCAGGCGCCCTCCCAGGTTCTCTTCCAGGTTTTTCTCCACCAGACTCCTGTGACTTTTCAGATAAAGATAATCCTCATCCTCCTGGCTGTCCCAGTACATCACAGGGCAGGACACAAGCTGCCGGTAGACCCTGCTGCTTCTGGCCCGTCCTCCGTCGTCCCTGGCTTCCTCAGGCTCCCTGTCCTCAAAATCTTTCAGGCTGTGAAAGCCGGAGATATCCTGGGCAAAACTGGTGGCAAAATACTTGGAACATCCGGTATTTTCATACAAAACTTCGCTGCCGGACTCCTGTCCAAAACCCTCGCTGTTGCCTTCATAGGCCTTGAGCATATTGTTTTTTTCCATGTATTGCAGCACACGCACCAGGGATTTTCTCTGGGAAAAGGAAGTCCAGTCCACCTCCATGGCCGCCTTTAACTGCGTCTCCACGTAATCAATAAGCTCCGACAGCAGGAACTGTTCCTGCTCTTCCTTATCCTCCAGAAACATCAGCACGGCACATAGAAAACAGTAGTCCCGGATCTCCGTAAACTCCTGGATTCCCATGAAAATCTCTCCCCGCACAGGCACTTTCTCCAGCTTTAACAGTCGCTCTGTGTTGACCAGTTTCCACCCCAGCTGCTCCCGGATAAACTTCTGAAACAGGGGGATCTCATGCTTGACTTTATAGTATTCATCCTTCTGGGTATCCTTGCAGATCCACAGGTTTTCCAATAGGGACCTCACCCTGTTCATCCTGTCTCCTCCCGGCTTTTCTATTTAAATTCCAGCACATAGGCGGGCATTCTCAGCCTCCCGTCCTGGCAGCGCAGCACACAGGTTCCCTCCTTCCGAATCAGACAGAACTCCTGCCCGTACTCTGTTTTTCCCGTTTTTCCGGCAGTCATATTTGCCTGTGCGATCCACTGCAGAAGAACCACTCTCACCGTCTCTGGAACCACGCCCTCCATGGCAGAAACGTCCAGCCTGTTGTCCTTAATATAGCGGTTTAAAAGCTGTCTTTCGCTCTCTACCTGCCTTAAATGAGCCGCCCTCTGCTCCAGTTTTTCCATGGTCTTGTCCGTAAATCCCTGCTGCTTTCTCCTCTCCCTGTAGGTCTTGGTATGGGGCCGCAGCTGATACGCAAAAGCCTCTTCCTCATAGACACTGCTGTTAATACTGTCCGTGTCCCGAAGGGTGTTTTCTTTCAGATGAGCTATGTTTTGAATGCCAAACACATGGGCAGAGATCCTGTGGGCCTCCTCCAGGCTGCCGGCCCCCAGAAAAAGCTCCAGAAACTTGCGGTAATCGTCTTTTCTGCTGATCCCCCAGTTCTGCACCTGGACAATCAGAGCCGCATTCTGTATGATATTTCGGATCACGTCGTTGGTGATCACCAGGACTTTTCTGCACTCGCTCTCATGCCCTGGCAGATCCAGAAACCATCCTTTCAGGGAAGTCCACTTTCCCCTGATATTCTCCCGGATACTCTCCTCCATGTGGGAACGCTTCTCCGAGAGAGCATGGGGAATCTCCAGCTCACTGTGGATCACTTTTTCCAGAAGTTTATCCTCAATCAGAGGGGCATTCTGCAGGAGCAGTTTTCCGATACGCCTGGAACAGCGCTGCATCTCCTGGATAAATTCGCTCAGATACTGGATAAAACGGTCCTTGTGCAGGATAAATTCCACGGATTTCATAAGTCTGTCCGCTTTTCCCGAGTAGAACTCTCTGAGATAATCCTGATAGTTCTGGTTGAGCCTCTTAAAATCTTCCTGAAGACTGCTCCACCACTCATTTACCTCCTTGCCGCTTTTCACATCCATCTCCTCCGCCTCTTCCAGGCCTTTCTCCAGCCTTACAAACAGGTTTGTGGAGAGATTTCCTGATTCCAGGAAGATATTTTCCAGACGGACGGTGAGTCTTTCAATTTCCACGGCGTACTCCGACATCACATACCGGTACTGCTTGTTCTTATAATCTGCTATGGTGTACACACGCCCGGGATCCTGGATGGGAGTCAGGTTCTTCCACCGGACCAGGGCCTCCAGATCCCCTTTCAGCTGGTCCATGCCATAATCGGCAAAATCCGGATCCTGGCGCAGCTGCTTCAGTACATCCTCTTTGTACAGCTGAAAATGCATCTTCTCATATTCGCGGTAAAACACACGCATAATCGCCCTGTACTGGGCCGCGCTGGGCGCCGACAGGTACGATGTCTCCTCTATTGAACCCAGGTAACTCATGTTGGCCTTTCTTATTTCCAGTTGTTGTTTCTACACTGCAGCGCCCTTGCGGGGAATCAACCTTCCAGTTCTTTGTCTCTTAGAATACCATTTTGTGACTTTTTTGTCGAGTATTTTCAATATTACTGCACCTTTATACTGAAACCATTGTATATACCAACCGGCACCTCCAGCCCAAAAGAATATTCATCCATGGTGTCTTTTTCAAAATCGTATACTGTTACACATTCTTTATCCGGATCTACCACCCAGTACACTCTGACACCTGCAGTACGATATTTAATTAGTTTTTTATAATAATCCATCTGCCTGCTGCCGGGGGAGACAATCTCAATGATCCAGTCAGGCGCCCCCAAGCAGCCTTTCTCCGTAATTTTATTCCTGTCGCAGATAACAGAGAGATCGGGCTCCATATAGTTTCTGTCATCCCCATTGAGAAAAACCGCAAAGGGAGCCGGAAAAACTTCGCAGTCACCATTCTTACCGCGGATATATAAATTTATTTCTGTGCTGATATAATTAAGCAGTCTCTGATGTTTTGTATTGGGAGGCGCCATATAATAGATTTTCCCATCAAGCAGTTCCGCCCGCTCCCCATCCGGCAGAGAAAAAATATCTGCTATTCTATAATCCTCATTCTGCGCAGGTTTTCCCATACTTCTACTCTCCTGTTTCCATAATTCTTCCAAGCTCCCAGAGGGTGATTCGTTCCTGAAGCCTGCGTGAGGTTTCATGGGAACACCCTTCTTTTGATCAAGTGAAGAAAACCGCTGATTCCTGTTATCAGTGTAAATCAGATTCCGCAAAAAAGCAAGTTCAGGATCCGTAAAAATCTCCCCATGGTTTCCCATGAGGAGATTTTATTATCTCAAATATAAGACTTCTTCCGAACAAAATTCCAGACCAAACTGACTTCTGGAGCGGATTATTACTACAGATTGATCACCTGTCCTACACGGATTCTGTTGGGATTGGAGATCTGAGGATTTTTGGAGATAAGCTCCTTCAGGCTCATACCATTCCTGACAGCGATCCTGTAGAGGGAGTCATTGGGCCTTACCACATAGGTGCTGTTGACGACGCTGCTGATAACATTACCTACACTGCCGCTGATGCCCGGCACAAGTGTCTCCTGGGGCTTTGTATCTGTGACGGTTACAAGGTAATCGCCGCCGGTTGTAAGGGCGAACATCACTGTGCCTTTGGCGTTCAGCTTTACGCTGCCCCTGTACTCATACCTGCCCGCTGTCTGATTCCAGCTGTAGATATTGGCATATTTTTCTGCCATGCCTGTTCCAAAATTCATATGCGCGTCAATCTTTGCGCCCAGACTGCCCTTATGGTTCAGGGCAAACTGCCTGCTGGCAGCGGACCCGGCCGTCTTCTCTGACACAGCGGCCACAGGTACACCGCTCTTCACAAGGGTCAGATCCAGATCTTCCTTGACGGTTCCCGCGCCCAGATCCCCAGGCTGTACAGAGAAAGTCACGCCTCCTCCGGTGTGAAGGGCAAGCACCACATTCCTGAGCCGGATATGCTCCAGCACCCCTGCGGGCACTACCCCGCCGTTGACTGCCGACACATTCACATTTTCACCGGCCTTGGCTGCGGTAATCATGCTGTTCACCAGGTTCCAGTCCACAGAACTTTCCCTGGAGCCACCGTCCTTGGATTTTCCCTCCGATCCAGCGCCTGTAGCTGAATCAGAAGACTCATCCTGTCCAGGATTTTCTTCAGGTTCAGGTGTGACGCCGGGAGCAGGTGTTGCGTCAGGGTTCGGTGTTGCGTCGGGGTTCGGTGTTGCGTCAGGGCCCGGTGTTTCGTCGGGATCCGGTGTCGTATCCGGTTCCTCCGGCTGGTCGGGCTTCGCCCAGCTTTCCTTCCAGGTCAGCGCATAGGTGGAGAACTTGGAAGCATACAGCTCCACATAGTCCTTTCCGATCACAATCTTCTCGCCTTGACCGTTTGCCGTCTCGGTGATAATCTCGATCACTCCATCATGCATTCTGTAGATCACATAACCGTTATTCCCTTTTTCAATATTCTTCAGAGGGATAACGATCTTGATTGCAATTCCCGTATCGGACACTGCGCCTGAGGAAAATGCATTTCCCTCCTTGTCCGTGACATCCTTCTGGATTCCAAACTCCAGCATCTTAATGTTAATGGTACCCATACCATTGTCTTTTGCATACTGCTTTAACTCCTTGGCATCACTGCTCTCAGGGTCCGCCACCGATGACTGGAAGGACAGATCCAGGCTGCCTCCATCGTCCAGTACGTCGCGCTCTTCCTCCGTAAGACCTTCCATGACAGCAGAGCCCTCTTTCAGCAGATCATCCAGGCTGCCCACCATGACCTTCGCATCTTCCTCATCCACTTCCACCTTGGAAGAGCCTTTATAGACATATTCCGAGCCGTCCAGAATGCACTCCACACTGGTACTGCTGCCCGCTGCCACCTCCACAAGCTTGGACATGGTAGCGCTGCCCTGTTTTGCCGTGACATTGTAGAATCCCGGTGCCAGGTGGTCAAAGCTAAAGCTGCCGTCAGCTCCTGCCTCCACCTTCTCCTCCACGCCGTCCCCTGTGAGGATCACATAGAGCTTTGTGTCAGGGCTTCCGCCGGATGAATTGTTTCCAGAGATATCTCCTCCGGACACATCCCCTTCCGACACGCTGGGAGCAGGCACCGTGGTGCCCTTCATGTTCACAACCTTTCCGGTGACAGAGTAAATCTTCATATAGTTAGCCAGTGGTGTTGCCTCAGTGATCTCCGGATCAATCAGCACCCCTCCCCGGCCAGAAACCACATAAAAATACACTGCGTTGTCCGGAATGGGCACTTTCACCGTGCTGTTTCCATCGGTAAAATCAGCCCTCTCTTTGGCAATCTGAGCATTGTCCGCTCCCAGGAAAATCACATCAGCGGACACATAGCCGTTGTCACCGTTGATACGGTGCAGGGTCAGGGCATCCGCATCGCTGTACCCTGCCTCGATCCTGCCGGGAGTGGCAGGTTTCTCCTGAACGCTTCCTGCCTTGATTAACACTGCGGAGTCATAGACCGAGTCATTCATATCCGCGATGGCAATGCGGATAGTGTTCTCCTCCCCTGGGTTGACCTTGGCGCTGACAGAAAACGTGGTAGTCATGCCGTTGAACACAAAATTTGTGTCGGAAATAGCCCCTTCCGTACTCGAGCCGTCGTTCAGCCCCCTGTAAAACAGGGTGTTCCGCTCATGGTTTACATTTCCGATGGTGACTGGAAGCTCTGTCCCAGGCACAAGGGCATAGTTCTCCCCATTGACCATAAGCACAAACTGGTCGAAAAAGGAGTTGATGAACTGAGGATACTCCTCGGAAGCCAGCACGTACTGAAAGGAGACATTCTCCCCCTCGGGTATGTAGCTGAACTCCAGCATGGCAAGGTCATAATAAGAGTTCTCCTCACCAAATCCCAGCAGCAGATCCCTGCTCACGGCTTCACTGCTGTTGCTCATGGAATAATGGGCGGAGTACCCGGCAGAGAAAATATTCTCACCCTCACCCCGCTCCAGCACACCTGAGCTCAAAGCCAGGCCACGGGGAAATCCCACGATCTCCTCCGCCTTGTCAAAAGTGCCGAAAGCCCCCGCCGTGCCATACATGGTGGCGCTGGTGACATTTACATCCTCCCCCACCAGAGTCTTGGCAAGTTCCATGGCCGTCTCATCGGACACGGCCTCCGCCACGGACAGCTCCGGTGCCGCACCCCTTGCGGCATAGGCCACCGGAATATCCTCGGACAGGACGGATTCGGTATTCCGACTACTGCCTGCGCTCTGAATTCCTGCTGCGTCCGCCGGTATGACGGGTCCGCACACAAGTGCCGCCGAGAGCGCCACGGCGACATACTGCAATTGCTTCTTTTTCCTCATTTTCTCCCTCCGTATTTATATTTATTATATCCCCTGACGGCTGCCGGAAATGGTACCAAAACTCCTGCCCAGCCTCCGCCCGGGAGACACAATACAAATGAGACGTGATTAATTATAGCAGGAAATCCCGACTTTCAGGGCACTTTGGCATGAATCGCACCTTTTGAGGTACATTCCGCACCGCTCTGAAACACTGTCCCACGCTGAATTCCTGAAGAATGTAACAGTTCAGACAGAGCGCAATTTTGACTTCGCGAGAGGGGCTGTCTGAACTGTTACTGAAGAATAACATCATACTGTTGTAATCAGGAAAAACCGGATTGCAATAGCCCTAAAAAAATGTTATGATAAAGAGTCGAAATATACAGGCAACGGAGAAAACCATGAAGAAAAAAATTTTAACAATTACAGCCCTTATACTGGCTGCATTTTTAAGCGGATGCGGGGACACAGGCACCGTCCCTGTGGAGGAGGCCCCCCTTTCCGGCGACGGTACCGTGCACCTGACTGTCTGGGGAGGCGCGGAGGACGAAGAACTGCTCCGTCGGATTATCGAAACATTTGAGGAAGAATACCGGGGCCAGGCGGACTTCCAGATCACTTATGAACCTCAGAGCGAGAGCAGCGTCACCGACGTGCTGATGGCTGACCTGGAGGCTGGGGCGGATGTGTTTGCCTTTGCCGACGACCAGCTGAACACACTGGTGGAGATCGGAAGAGCACACGTCTGAACTCCAGTCACCGAATACGATCTC